>JBKQPS010000053.1:0-30181 GCA_052144915.1 Spirochaetia bacterium
CCGCTAGCCATACCCACCTCAAGATGCTTTCCATGATAGGCAGAGTTGTCTCGGAAAAGACTTACCTCGATCGCATCAGAGCGGCCAAGAGCGACGCGGAGCTGTACTCGGTACTGAGCCTTGAGGAGTTGCGGCAAGAAGGATTTTCTGCCCTCTATACGAAAGAAATCTTTCGGGAACTTGAAACGCGAAGTACGGGCCTTACCGATGGCGAGGTTCGCGAAAGATTGGAGATTTACGGAAAGAACAAGCTTCAGAGCATTCGCTCTGGCACTCTCCTGCGAAGATTCCTCAACAACTTCACCAACCTCCTCGCTTTGCTCATGTGGGTGGGGGCAGCGTTTGCATTTCTGTCAGAGATGCCGGAGGTCGGCTGGGCGATCATCATAGTGATCTTTATCAACGCTATCTTCAGCTTTTGGCAGGAGTTCAAGGCGGAGCGAGCGATTGAAGCGTTGAAGAACATGCTGCCCTCTTACACGACAGCCGTTCGAAATGGCAAGACAGTAAGCGTGCTCTCTGAAGAACTGGTGCCAGGTGACATCATTCAGATCGAAGAGGGCGACAACATTGCAGCCGACGGTCGGCTCTTCGAGACAACTGAATTGAGAGTCGATAACAGCGCGTTCTCGGGCGAATCGAAACCTGTATACAAGGTGAACGTGCGGGCGCAAGACGAACGCCAGTTTCTTTGGACCGAGATTCCAACACTCGTCTTTGCAGGAACAAGCGTTGTCTCAGGCTCAGGGAAAGCGGTTGTTACAGCGACCGGCATGAGCAGCGAAATTGGCCAAATCGCCTATCTTACGCAAACGATAAGAGTCACGCAAAGTCCTCTCCAAAAGGAGATCGCCCGCCTGACAAAGGTGATCGCGTTAGTGGCGGTGGCCATGGGGTTTGTCTTTTTCCTGGTTGGCACTGCACTCACGAAGATGACCTTCGCGGCGGCGGCAATCTTTGCAATAGGTATCATTCTTGGAAACGTACCAGAAGGTCTTCTGCCGACAGTTACGCTGTCACTTGCAATGGCAGTCCAGAGGATGGCAAAGCGGGGTGCACTCATAAAGAAGCTCTCCTCGGTGGAGACTCTCGGCAGCACGAATGTCATCTGCACGGACAAGACAGGCACCCTCACGACGAACCAGATGAGCGTTCGCCACCTTTGGATCAGTGGACGAACCTTCACGATTTCGGGAGCAGATTACCAACCGATAGGGGACTTCAGCGACGAGAAGGGGAGCGTTGATCCAAAGTCACTTACAAACCCTGAGCACATTCTCTTTTTCCAGACCGCTGTGCTTTGCAGTACTGCAAAACTCAATCCCCCGACCAGTGAGCAGCCATACTGGAATATTGTGGGAGACCCAACTGAGGGGGCGCTTCTTGTGTTGGCCAGAAAGGCTGGAACGGACATTGATGCCCTTCGCAACTCTTTTCCGGAGAAAAAGCGATTCCCTTTCGAGTCCATTCGCAAGCGAATGAGTTCAATACGTTCACTTGAAGACGGAATGGACTGCATTCTTGTCAAAGGGGCGCCCCGCGAGCTTCTTGAGCGGTGCACGCGCATCGCTTATGGCGGTGAGGAGCGGCAGCTTACCGACGTCGATCGGACCGATATTTTCAAGCAAATTGACACATTCGCCAACGACGGGTTACGCATTCTTGGGTTTGCCTACAAGCAGACTGACAGGACAGCAATTGAAACGGAAACCGCAGAACATGCAGAGAGTGAGCTGGTGTTCCTGGGAATCACGGCAATGTTCGACCCGCCACGTCCGGGGGTGGCGGAAGCAATCGAGAGTTGCAAACACGCCGGAATCCGCGTCGTCATGGTCACCGGCGACTATCAACTGACGGCTCTCTCGATCGCAAAGAAGCTTGGTCTCGTAACATCCGATGACTCTGTCGTCATCACCGGATCGCAACTTTCGCAAATGTCTGATGAAGAGCTGAGAAGGATACTGAACGAGAAAGAAGTGATTTTCGCCAGGGTAAGTCCTGAATATAAGCTGCGTGTGGTCACGGTATTCAAGGACATGGGCAACATTGTCGCCGTAACAGGCGACGGGGTGAACGACGCACCGGCATTGAAGAAGGCGGACATTGGCGTAGCCATGGGTCTGCGCGGTACGGATGTCGCTCGTGCGTCTGCAGAGATGATCCTTACGGACGACAACTTCGCAAGCATTGTTCATGCAATTGAAGAAGGTCGCGCCGTCTTTTCCAACATCAAAAAGTTTATCACTTACATCTTCGCACATCTCATTCCCGAGGCTGTGCCTTTCATCCTGTACGTTCTGCTCAAGATTCCTGCCCCGATCACAGCCCTCCAGATTCTTGCGATCGATCTTGGAACGGAAACACTTCCCGCGCTCGCCCTCGGTGTTGAGAAGCCTGAGCCAGGCGTCATGGATCACCCCCCACGCAACCGAAAGCAGGGAATAGTTGATAAACTTCTTCTTTTCCGGGGCTACGTTTATCTAGGACTTTCGAACACTGCGGCAGTACTGATCGGCTATTTTGTTGTTCTTGTCAACGGCGGATGGCGATTGGGCCAGGCTTTGGAGCCAATTGAGACCGTGTTCACAAATCCTCTGCACATAAAGGCGACAACGATGGTTTTCGTTGGCATTGTGGTCATGCAGGTCGCCAACATTTTCTCGTGCCGCAGCGAGCGACTGTCTGCGTTTCGCATCGGGTTTTGGTCGAACAAACTAATCCTGGTCGGAATTGTGTTTGAGCTTTTGTTTACAGGCGTTCTGATGTACGTTCCCTTCTTGCAGGGTGTTTTTACAACAACCCCGCTCGGCCTTCAAGATTGGCTTCTTCTTTTTGGTATGATGCTTGTGATCTTTCTCATGGAGGAAGCACGCAAAAAGCTTGTCGATCTGTGGCACTCGCGATGGCCGCCCTCCCGTCGCTCTCCCCAGACCACGGCTGATCACCGAAAACTTCGGCTTTCCGCAGAATCGTGATGACAAGCACCCAGACTACTGCGGATGTGAACCGGAACAGTCAGTCGCCAACACGAACACTTTGGAGGTATCGTGGGAACCAACATCGCGCCCCAGATGATTCACCCGTACTGGCTCACTCCTCCAGCATGTCGGAGATCATGTGGTACAGGCGGGACGCGGTTTCCCGGTCTTCGGCCGCGAGCGTCTCGCCGGGTTCATCGGCCAGGCTTTCCAGGCTGGCGAGCGTTTCCGTGCGGGCGGTAAGCAGGCTTTTTTCCGACTTGAACCAGTAGTTGCTTTTCCAGTCGGTGTACATGGTGAGAAACCCGAGCCGCCTGCTCTTCTTCTGAAGGGGACAGAGGCAGAGGAGCCGCTGCAGGTGCTCGCACAGCTCCTTCCCCTTGGCGGCGAATGAGAACGTCTGGCCCTGCGGCCACTTTTCCCAGACTCCTTCCTCGGTGTGCAGGTAGGGAGCGAGAGAGAGAACGGTGCCCAGCTTCATTCCCGCGAATATCTCCTGGCCGTCCCACACGATCGTGCCCCGCAGGTTTTTGGACCCCGGCAAGCTCGCCGAGGAGATCTCCTGGAGCACGGGCCGAAGTTTCTCCCACTCCATGACGACCATTTTTCGCCCGCCCTTGATCGTCCGTAGGGGGAACGCCTGGGGCCCGATCCTGATCTGGTTCGTGGAATCGCGGGCCTTGTCGCGCGCCGCCTCGCGCTGCTCCAGTGCCGGCACTCCGCCCCCGAAGGCTCCCTGGAGGACCGGGGAGATTCGGGGCAACAGCTGCTTTCGCAACGGTGAGACGGACCTCGCGTACATCCGGGACGTGCGCACGATTTCCCCGGCCACGATGTAGGGGGGCGTCTCGCGGAACATCAACGAACCCGGGTGGATCTGGATACGGTCCGCCGTGAGGCTGCGATAGATCCCCTTTCCGGTCCGTTCGCAGACGAACTGGATGAGGCCGCGCGAGATGGCGCAGAGGTAGTCGTCCCATGCCCCGCCGGACCCGATGGGAACACCGAGGGAGCTCACGATCTCTTCCAGCTGTCCGCGGATGTTGGCGATCTCGTTCATCGTGCGCAGGTCGAGGTAGTGCGAATCGCAGAACCGGCTCTTGTTGCCGGAGCGCAGGAAGGCCTCGAAGATCCTCTGGTAGGAGACGAAGTCTCCGAGCGGGTCGCGGAATGTGTGGTGGGCGCGGCGCGCCTCCAGCTCCTCGCCGGCAGGCAGGAGGAAGGGGGAGTTCACGGAAAGGAACGTCGCGGCCAGGATAACTTCCGCGAGCACCGACGGGTAGGACCGGATCGACTCCACGATCATCCGCGCGTGCTTCGGGAGGATCGGGAAGATGCACATCATCTTTCCCGTCTCGGTGAGCCCGCGATCTTCGTCGAGGGCATCCAGCAGGCGGAGGGTCTCCACGGCCGCAAGGATCCCGTCCTGGCCGGGCGGGGAGAGAAAATCGAAGGACTCGAACTCCCGGATTCCGAGCTCCGCCATCCGGAGGACCACCTCGGAGAGATCCGTGCGCAGGATCTCCTCCATTGTGTACATGGGTCTTCCGTCCAGGTCCTTCTTGGTGTACAGGCGGTAGCAGACGCCCGGCGCGGTCCTGCCTGCCCGGCCGCGGCGCTGGTTGCACGAGGCGCGGGACACGGGGACCTCGATGAGCGACTCGGTGAACGTCTTGGGGCTGTAGAAGTTCACCTTGCCGAGTCCCGAATCGATGACCGAGACGACGCCGTCGATCGTGATGCTCGTTTCGGCAATGTTCGTGGCGACGATGACCTTTCGCTTTCCCGGGAAATCGAGGAAGACCCTCCCCTGGTCCTCGTGGGCCAGCCGGCCGTACAGGGGCAGGAGCGCCAGCTCCTGGTCCCTGTCCATGTCCGCGAGCAGCTGCATGCAGTCCTTGATCGCGAGCTCCCCGGGCAGGAAGATCAGGATGTCCCCGGCCTGCTTTTTCTGCACGATCGACGCCACGAGGTCGCGGATCCGCAGGAGGAGGCTCTCGTGGTCGCCTTCGATCTCGGGCGGAGTGTAGTGCACCTCCACGGGGAACATCGGCGCATCAATGCTCACGATCGGGCATGCGTCGAAGTACTCGGAAAACACTTCGACATTGATGGTCGCCGAGGAGACGATGACGCGAAACTCAGGCCGCGCCGTCATGATTCCCTTGAGCATCCCGAGGATGAAGTCGATATTGAGGCTGCGCTCGTGCGCCTCGTCAACCATGATCACCTGGTAGCGCGACAGGAGCCGGTCTCCCTTCAATTCCTGCAGGAGGATGCCGTCGGTCATCACCTTGATGACCGTCTCCTCGTCGGTCTTGTCTTCGAAGCGCATCGTGTAGCCGACGATCTTCGGGATGGTCGTGCCGATCTGCCGCGCGATGAACTCCGAGACGGACACCGCGGCGATTCTCCGCGGCTGGGTGACGCCGACCATTCCGTGTGCGGTGTATCCCGCCTGGTGGAGGATCAGGGGAATCTGCGTCGTCTTGCCCGACCCGGTCGGGCTTTCCACCACGATGACCTGGTGCCCCTGGAGGGCGGTCAGTATTTTTTCCCGCTGCTCGTAGACCGGCAGCTTGTAGGGATCCATGCGGGGAGCTTCCTCTCTTGTCCGGGTGAACGCCGGCGCAGTACACTATAGACCGTAGGAAGGAGTGCGCCTATCCTCACGCCGGGGAAAAAGGGAACGCGCGCGGAAAGGTTCGACCAGGAGGTTGCCTCCTTCGTTCGATCCATCCCCGTGATGCTCCCCCGGGACATCGAATCCCACGTAAGCGCCTGCGGGTACGTCGGACAACAGAAGGCCGTGCGCGCGATCGCACTCGGTGCCTACCGTCACGTGAGCCGCCTCCGGCGCATCTGGCTGGAAGGGGCGCGACGGGAAAACCTCCCCCCCAAGACCACCATGCTGTTCGTCGGGCCCACGGGGTGCGGGAAGACCTACCTGGTGGAGATACTGTTCCGCGACATTCTCCGGCTTCCCACGGTCGTCATCGACATGACCGGGTTCTCCGAGACGGGGTACGTCGGTCAGGATGTAAACTCCATCCTCACGCGTCTGCTGTACGCCTCTGACATGAGCCTTGCGTATGCGGCGATAGGGATCGTGTGCCTGGACGAGTTCGACAAGCTGGCCTCCGGACAGAACAGCGCGGTCTTTTCCGGCGCCGGCACGACCAAGGACGTTTCCGGGCTCGGCGTGCAGCGGGAGCTGCTGAAGATGTTGGAATCAATCGAGATTCCCGTGCCGCTGGAATACACCCACTCCGACTACGCCCCCAAGGCGGTGATGACCACGCAGGACGTGGGCTTCGTGGCCTGCGGCGCATTTTCCGGGCTGAAGGGAATGATCGAGCAGCAAGGCGGAGAGCACATTGGTTTCGGCCGCTCGCCGCTCTCCGGAGAGCAGGAGCGTATCGCCGTGTCCTACACGGAGGACGACGTGATGCTCGCGCACAATTTCATGAACTACGGCTTTCTCCCGGAGCTGATCGGAAGGTTCCGGAGGATCGTGCCGTTCTCCGCCCTCACGCGGGAGCAGCTTTCCCAGATCCTCCGCTCCACGCTCCTGGCCCAGTATGCGAACGAGTTCCAGCTCGAAGGCAAGGAGCTGGTCGTCTCCGAGATGGTCCTCGACCGGGTCGTCGAGGAGAGCCTGAAAAAGGAGACCGGCGCGCGGGCGCTCGAGGCCAGCCTCATGCGCTACCTCGAGGAAGCGGCCTTCGAAGCGTTTTCCGAGCCTGCCGCGCGCCGTGTGGCGCTCAGCCTCCGCGAGGGCCGCATTGTCCACGAGATCAGCTGAGGAGTCCGCCCCTTCGGGTCGGCGTGAATCCGCCCCTTCGGGTCGGCGCGAATCCGCCCCTTCGGGTCGGCGCGAATCCGCCACCGGGGCGGAAATCCTGAAGCTCGTCGATGACCAGGTGTGCCGCGGGCCGCGGGTTCCCGGGACCGAAGCGCATGATGCGCTTGCCCGTGCACTGGAGGAGCAGCTCCACGCGCACGGCGCCGAGGTCACCGTGCAGCGGTTCCCCGTGCGCTTCCGCGGCGCCACGCTGGCGTGCCGCAACCTGGTCGGCGTCTTTCGCGCCACGGAGCCTGCTGACGGCCCCCCCGTGCTGCTGGGGACCCACTACGACACCAGGATCCGCGCGGACCGCGAGCGCGACTCCGCCCGTCGCGAGATGCCGATTCCCGGTGCGAATGACGGGGGATCGGGGACCGCCGTCTTTCTCCACATGCTGCCCCGCCTCGGAGGCCGAGCGCTTTCCCGGGATGTCGCGGTGGCGTTCCTGGATGCCGAGGACCTGGGAAACATCGAGGGCACGGAGTTCGCGCTGGGCGCGGAGTGGCTCGCCGGTCACCCGGTGGAGGATTTCATTCCCGCCGAGGTCGTGGTGCTGGACATGGTCGGCGGAAAGGACATGGTCTTCGACATCGACGCGCACATCCTCGGTCACCAGCCGAGCAGGCGGCTCACGACGGAGATCTTCCGCCTCGGAATGGACGAGGGCTGGGAACCGTTCGTCCGCGACAAGACGGACCGCCTGAAATACATCGTTTCCGACCACACGCCATTCATTCGCCGGCGCACGCCTGCCTGCATTCTCATCGATATCGACTATCCGCAGTGGCACACCCAGGCAGACCTGCCCGAAGCGATGTCCGCCGTATCGCTTGGCATCACCGAAGAAGCTCTCTGGCTTTTTTTGACAAGTCAGCCGTATTCAATCCTTCGAAGCTTTCCCGCGACCGGAGGTCCTTCAGAGTGAATGCCCCGGCTGCCGCCTCCTGCTCGCCGCACACCACGGCCAGCGAGATTCCCTTCTTCTCCGCGTAAGCGAACTGGACTCCCAGCTTCTTTTTCTCCGGGTATACCTCGGCGGTGATCCCGTCGGCGCGGAGCGCCTGGGCGGCCTGGTGATACCGGCCGAGGAGGGCATCATCCAGGTAAAGGACGAGCACCGATGGCTGCCCTGAAGCGGCGTCCGCAAGCCCGAGCTCCTCCATTGCCGCCATGAGCCTGTCCACACCGATGGAAGCGCCGACCCCGGGCAGGTGCTGTTTCGTGTACAGCGACGCGAGGTCGTTGTACCTGCCGCCCGAGCAGACCGAGCCGATGTCCGGGAGATCCCCGAGGAAGCTCTCGAAAACGATGCCGGTGTAGTAGTCCAGTCCGCGGGTGATGGACGGGTCGAGCGTGAAGGACCCCGCGACCTCCAGCTGTTCGAGCGCCGCGGAAATCTGCCTGAGCCGCTGGATTCCCTCCACCCCGTCCCCGACGACACGGGCCAGTTTTCCCAGGGTCTGTGCGGGGGTCTGCTCGACGCGGATGAAGTCGAGGATATCCTCGGCGTGCGAAGGACCGGCGACCTCGGCGAGGAGCCCCCTCGTCTTTTCCGGGCCGATCTTCCGCTGCTTGTCGATGGCGCGCAGCAATTCGACGGAGCGGCTCTCCAGCCCCCGGCGTGCAAGAAACGCGTTGAAAACGCCGCGGTGCGCATAGCGGATGGAAACCCGCGGCACGCCCAGCGCCGCGAGACTGTCCCGCATGAGGAGCAGGATCTCGAGATCCGCAGAGGCGGAATCGGTGCCGACGATGTCGAAGTCCACCTGCATGAACTCGCGGTAGCGGCCCCGCTGCGTGTTTTCGCCGCGCCAGACCTTCGCGGCGTGCCAGCGGCGGAAGGGGAGCCCCACCTCGGTGAGGTGGGCGGCCATGAACCGGGCGAACGGCACCGTGAGGTCGAATCGCATCGCCACGTCGCGTCCGCCATGGTCGGTGAACCGATAGACCTCCTTGTCCGTTTCCCCGCCGCCCTTTCCGAGCAGGACCTCCGCGAACTCGAGGGCCGGTGTGTCGATCGGAAGGAACCCGAACCGCTCGAAGACAGCCTGCAGGCGACGGACGAGCAGCAGGCGGTGCGATTCCTTCTCCGGCAGGAAGTCCCGGAATCCTTTGGGAATTCGAGGTTCGATGAGATCGTCGTGGGGCACGGGGCAAGTAAATGCAGGCACGGTTGCGATGTCAAGGAGGAGGGCCCGGCATTTCCGCTGCGCGCATCTTCGCTCACTTGACAATCGGCCGCGCGGCTGTAGGATTGGGGAAGTCGTGCTATTCAGATACGGCACAGCAGAAAACGGAAGCATCGAGAAGAAGGCTCACATCTATACCCAGGAGGAGCACGGCATTGACGCGCGCCTCGTGGACCCGGATGCGTTGTGGGTCGTGAGACGCCTCCGGGGCGCGCACTTTCATGCCTACATCGTCGGTGGGGCCGTCCGGGACCTGCTCGTGGGCCGCACCCCCAAGGATTTCGACGTTGCCACCGACGCACACCCGATGCAGATCAAGCGCCTGTTCCGCTCGGCCCGCGTGATCGGGCGGCGCTTCCGGCTCGTGCACGTGTACTGCGCGCGGGAAAAGTACATCGAGGTGAGCACCTTCAGATCTCGTGTCGCCGGCGCCACCATGGAGCACGCGGCGCACCCGGACGCGGGCAACTACTTCGGCACGATGGAGGAGGATGCCGGAAGACGCGATTTCACGGTCAACGCCCTCTACTATTGCCCCATCGACCATCACCTTATCGACTACGTGGAGGCGTTCCCCGATCTCCGTCAGCGTCGGCTGCGGACGCTCGTGCGCGCGGAGGTGTCATTCGCGGAAGATCCCGTGCGCATGATCCGCGCCGTGAAGTATGCCTCGCTTCTGGGTTTCCCTTTTCCCAACTCCCTGGCCGGGCTGGTGCGCCGGATGCGGGAGTCGATCCTGAGCTGTTCGCGCGAGCGAGTCACCGAAGAAGTATTCAAGATCCTCACTTCGGGCGCCGCAGCGGATATCTTCGAGCTCGCCCACCGGCTGCGGCTCTTCGAGGTGATCTTTCCGGCCCATGCGAAGCAGCTGCAAGACTCGCACACCCGTCTGTCCGAATCGCCGCTGGGAATCCGGCTGAAGGAGCTTGATGGGCGTGCCGCCGCCGGGGACCTCCTGGACCGGAGCCAGATGTTCGGCTTCCTCTTCATCGACCTCGCGCGGGGGCGCAAGGACATACTGGAGGATCCGGACGCGGATTTCCTGCTCCAGCAGTTCATCCGCGCCGCATCGGAACCGTTGTTTCCATCGAAAAAAGACCTCGCGGTGGCTGCGCAGTCGATCCTGGGTACCACGCACCCCGGTCGGCGGGTTCGTTCGGCTCATTCACCGGCGGGACAGAGGGCTGCTGAGTCCGCACGCGGCCTGCGCGGTGCCGCCGCAGCCCCGGGGGCTGACGGCGCCACATCCGCCTCCGGCGGCGCAGTCAAGCGAAGGCGTCGGAGAGGCCGCGGGCGCGGCGGGCGCCGACGGGCCGGGAAGGGACCGTCACCCGGGCCGCGGGCCTGAAAGAATCCGGTAACGCGGACTAGTTGGACGCGGCGATTCTCTTCAGCAGCGCATCGACCTTGTCGCCGTACGTGGTCTTGTCCGCCTGTTTCGCGAAGTTGAGGTACTTCGCCGCCTCGGCGTTCTTCCTGGCGGCGAAAGAGTTCACGCCCAGGGCGTAGTTGATCGTTCCCGCGTTGGCGCCGAGCTGGAAGGCCTTCAGGTACATGTCTTCCGCGCGGGCGTAGTCCTTCCTCGAATAGGCGACCAGCCCCAGGTAGTAGAACGCGGTCCCGCTGGAAGCATCCAGGTCGAGGGATTTCGTGAAGGACGCCTCCGCGCCGGCCATGTCGCCCTTCGTGTACTGGTCGATGCCGTCCTTCACGAGGTCCGTTGCGGTCTTCATCGAAAGGATGTACGTTGTGAAATCCGCCTGGAGCTTCTGATCCGTTATCCACGAGAATGCGCGTTTTCTCGCCCGCTGGGAGTTGTCGTCGAGAGTCGCCTTCGGGCCCAGGGCCGCGATGCTGTCCCACAGCGCCCTGCTGTACGAGCGGTCCGCGCTGCCCAGGAGAAACTGCACCAGGCCCCACGATTCGGGAGCGAAAACGTCCATCTGGGACTGGGCGCTTTCCCTGCTGATCGTGAGCAGGTCCGGGAAGGAAATAAGCCGCGCCGGAGTCTCTCCACGGACGAGAGATTTCAGTCCCTCCAGCCACCCGAGATTCGGCTTGAAGGCAAACGTGCCGGCGGAGGGGTCCCACACGGAGGCATCCAGGTAGGTGGCCATACCCTCGCGGAGCCACACCGGCGGATTTTCGACGAAAGCCTTGATGAACTGGATGCACCCCTGGTGGAGAAGGGAGGCGGTGAACGCCGGCTCATCCTTGGGGAATGCCAGCAGCTCCGACCGCGCGGGATCGGACCACGCGACGAACACGAAATCCGTCCGTGTCTGGGAAAGTGTGTTCTGGAGGTACGCGTTGAAGCTGTCGAGGTTCTTGAAGACGCGGATGCGGAGCTTCGCGGGAAGCAGGGACAGGTCGAAGTGAAACACGTCGTTGTAGAGGGCGAGCGCCGCTTCCATCCGGTGCGAGACATCGTCCGCCTGCGCCTGGCTCACCTCGGAAGAGATGCTGTAGTGGGTGGTTTCCGCCGTGAATTGCGCGGCGTCCTGGGCGAAGACGGCGAGCGACGTGCACAGGAAGACCGCGAGTGCGAGTGTAATGCGCATGCCACCTCCTCCTGCGCGATGATAGTCGGGCCGCGAACCGCTGTCAAACGCATTTTGCGGCCGTCCGCTGCCGGGGCGAGTCCAGGTGCCGCCTGCCTCAGCGCGCCGTCGGTTTGTCCGGCGCCGTCGATTTCACCCGTCCGTACTCGGGGCGCACCACGGTTTTTTCGACGATCTCCGCGTCGCTCTTCCGGAGAACCTTCGTGGACTTGAGAAGGATCTTCACCGACTCGAAAAAGATGTGCGGGTAGTTTCGCTTGATTTCCACGCCGGGCACGGGGATGATGTGTTTCCCCTGCTCGGCCCGGATGCGAAGCGCCTGGCCGATCTCCGCGTGGGTCGACACTTCCTCGATCTGGATGACGCGGTGGATGGGAAGGAGGTCGAGGGTCCTCGCGATCCGCAGCACCATCTTCCGCGACGTCCCGATGATGAGCAACCGCACGAAACGCTGCGCGGCGATCGCCTGGCGCACTTCCTCGATCAGCTCGGGATTTGCAAAGACCGCTGTCTTGATCGCGGTGAGGATTCCTTTTTCTCTCTTGGCGGACCTGCCGGCGAGGATCTTTTGTCCCCGGATGAGGAGGCCGTCATCGATGATCAGGTCGATGTGAAAGCGCCGCGCCACCTCGCGGGCCTTGAAGCTCTTGCCCGTGCCGCTCTTCCCGACGAGGGCGTAGACGCGCCGCTTGCGGGCGAGCCACGGAAAGACGCGGCGGACAGAAGCAACGAGGTCCATCTCACCCGAGAGTACACCCCGGGCCGCGCCCTGCATACGGGACGCGGCGCCTGTCAGGCTCTTGCGGGGCGGGAAAACAGCAGCCGCAGCCGCCGCAGGTAGACTCTTTCGAGCCGCTGCCATCGCCGGTTCAACGCGCTCGCGTACAGCCCGACGACAAACCCGCCGGTGCTGCCGCGCAGGAGCCGCGCCGCCACGTGCCAGGGCGAATAGAACCTCGCGTGGGCGGTGATCTGCGCCCGCTGCAGCTCCCAGGGACTGAAACCGCGCGGTAGAAACTTCACGTGGTGCGCGTCGTAGGTGTCCCACGCGGTGTCGATCAGCCGGCCCTCGGCGAGCACCTGCGTGTAGAAGCCCGAGCCCGGCAGCGGGGTGAGAACGAGGAACTGCGCGGAATCGATCTTCTCGCGCAAGGCGAAGCTTACCGTCGCGCGGGTCGTGGCCGGGGTGTCGGAGTCGAACCCGAAGACGAACATCCCGTGGACGTGGATCCGGTGTCTCCGGATCTCGCGGATCGCGTGACGGATCTCGTCGACAGTCTGGTTCTTCTTCATTTCCTTCAGCGCGGCCGGATCCACGGACTCGAACCCGACGTACAGCGAGCTGCATCCCGCCTCGGCCATCAGCCCGAGCATTTTCGGATCGCGGGCGATGTCGCTCCGGACCTGGGTCGACCAGCGAAACCCAAGGCGCAGGCGGATCATCTCCCGGAGCAGCTCCTTTGTCTTTCTGGGGTTTGCCGCGAAATTGTCGTCATAAAAGAAGAGGATGCACGACTTCGGATCATACCGGGAAATCTCGGCAATCACGCTCGCGGTGGATCGGTGCCGGTAGTGACGGCCGAACATGCCGGTCACCGAGCAGAATGTGCAGTCAAAGGGGCATCCGCGCGATGTCTGGACGGGGACCGTGGGGAGACCGGGACCCTGGACCCCGATTTTCCTGGTGCGTCCCATGTCGAGGAGGGCGAGATCGGGGAAGGGAAGCGTGTCGAGGTCCTCGATCACGGCGGCCAGCGGGTTCCTGCGGACGGCGCCGTGTTCCTTCCACATGAGCCCGGGCACGTCGCCGAGGGATCCGCGTCCGTTCAGCGCCTCCACCAGAAGCGGGAGCCCCGTCTCCCCCTCGCCGGCAATGCAGTAGTCACCGTGTTCGAGCGCCTCTTCGGGCACGAAGCTCACGTGGGGGCCGCCGAAGACCACGGGGATTCCCCTCTCCCGGAACCGGTCGGCAAGGGCGTACGCGCTCTTCGCCGTCGCCGTGATGGTGGAAATGCCCACGAGGTCCGTGTCGAGCCCGCGCGCAAGCACTTCCTTCTGCGACATGAACAGCGCCTCGGCTGCGTACCCGCGATCCCGCATGATCGTTGCCAGGAGGACATTTCCCAGCCGGGGGAGCACGAACTTCGAAAAGATGTGAAGGTGATCATTCTTGGGCTCGATGAGCGTGATGCGCCGGATCATGCGCCCTCCCGTTTTGAAAGCATGCGAATAGAGATAATTAGAAAGCAACATATACGTATACGTATGTATTGTCAAGGACCCGGACTGCCGCCGAAGGTCGTGCGGCGCGGAGGGCTTCCGCCGCGGAAGCGGTGCCCGCCTTGACACGCGGGAGGGCCCACGGGACACTCTGCCGATGCTTTTCCCGCGCGCCGTCGACACGCTGACGAGGGTCTTTGAGAATCCAGTGTTCCTCTCTGCGATTTCGAGCTGGTTCCTCGCCCAGATTCTCAAGTCCTTCATCATGCTCCTCCGCAACAGGCCCCGGACGGCCCGCGAGATCCTCGCGAATCTTTTCTGGGCGACCGGTGGAATGCCCAGCAGCCACTCCGCCGTGGTGGTCGCGCTGGCGACCTCCGCCGCGTTCGTCGAGGGGCCCGACTCGACGCTGTTCTTCGTCGCGCTTTTCTATGCGATCCTCACGTTTCGTGACGCCCTCGGCGTGCGCCGCGCGGCGGGTGCCCAGGCGAAGGCCATCAACCAGCTGATTCACGACCTCTCGGCGCGGTTCGCCCTGCGAAGCAGGCCGGTCAAGGAGATCAACGGCCACACGATCTCCGAGGTGTTCGTCGGTTGCCTTCTCGGGTTCTTCATCTCCGTCGCATTCTGCACCCTCTGATGAAGAGGAAGAAAACGATGCGCGAGGGCCTGCCCCTCGCCGCAGGGAAGGGGGGCGCCGCGCTTGCCCTTGCCCTGGCGGCGCTGTGGCTTACAAACCTGTCGGGCGTCGGAGGCCTGCCCACCCGTGTCTGGCGCGGATACGAGACATTGACGGTCCACGCCGATGCCGTGCCTCCCGGGGCACTGGAGGAAGTCGTGCGCCGCCTGGGCCCCGGCGTGGTGAGCGGGCTCACGGCCTCCGTCACCTTCTGGAACTTCACCGGGATCGACGAGGTTCCGGTCGACCGGCTGGACGCGAGGATCGATCCGCGGGATCCGCGGCACGATCGCGTCATGGACGCGCTGCCTGGCTATTTCCGGACATCCGGTGAATCCGCGTCCCTGGCTGGCGGCGTGGACCGCACCGGTGAGTGGCGCATCGCCTACATACCCGCCCGGCGGCCCGCGGCCGCGGACTATGCAAGGATCGCCGCGGCGCTGGGGCTTCCCTGGCACGGCGCATGGAGGCTGGCGGAGTTCGACCCTGTCATGTTCCTCGTGTCCCTTGCCGGCCTGTTCGGGCTGGCCGCGCTGCGCGCCTCCGCCGGCGCGGGCGATCGCCGGGAACGGCGGGCGATCGCCGTCGCGGGGGCACTTCTCTGGATTCCTTTTCTCCTCCCCGGAGACGTTGCACGGCTCTCCCTGGCGCTTCTCAGTCTCGCGGCATGGCTGCAGGCGATGGACCCTTTCATCGCGCTCCACGGATGGGACGAAAAGCTCCTGCGGGAATCTCGTGATCCGCTGGTGAAAATGCTCGCCGCGGCCGGGGCGGGGGCCGCTCTCCTGTTTCTCGCCGGCGGGTTTTCCGTCGCCGCGCTTCTCGCCTACGCGGGGTCACTGGCGGCTTCCGGCCTCGTGGTGATCGCACTCGCCCTGCTGTGGGGCAGGGCCCGGCGCCCTCGTCGTCGCCCGAAGAAATTCGAACCCGTGCCAATCGTCGGGCCTGCCGGGCGTCCTTCCCGCCCGGGGGTGGCCGGCGCGATGCTGGTATCCGCAGCGATCCTTCTTGCCTCCGCCATCTGCGTCCTTCGCAGCGTCCCCGTCCCGACGCCGCTTGCCGTGTTCGCCGCGCGGGACTTTTCCTGGGGATCGCTCGCGCGGCTCGGCCGGGAGACGAGAGCGCAGCAGCTGCCGGATATTTCCGATCTCGTCACGCACGAAGCTTTCCAGGAGACCCTTTCCTTCGGGCGGCCCTGGGGGCCGCCGCGCCGGGACGAAAGGGTGTACGTGCGCGAGTTTTCCATTGACCCGCGCGCAGGCACGATCGTGCCCGGAATGCGGAGGGTGAAGGTCTTCGACGCCGCCTGGCTGGACTCCGTCCTTCACCGCACGCCGCCGGGAAGCATCGAGCGGCTGCTGGTGAGCCAGCGCCGCCCGGTGGCAGTTGCCCTGCGGGGCCAGGTGAGGAGTCTCCTGCGGGAGCTTCCCGTG
This sequence comes from Spirochaetia bacterium, assembly GCA_052144915.1. Lineage (GTDB taxonomy): Bacteria > Spirochaetota > Spirochaetia > SZUA-6 > Fen-1364 > Fen-1364. The sequence goes on from JBKQPS010000053.1 coordinate 15,908, forward strand.
GCCATGTTTGTCATCCTCCTCTTTTCGACGTGGTTCGCGCGGGATCTCCGGATGGCGCCCTTGATGAAGAGCGTGTATCTGCGCTTAAATGGCGCTGCACGGCGAAGCCAGGTCCCATGACGTATCACGCGAAGCTCCCGAGGGGCGGGGTCGACCCGCCGGCAGAGATACCTGTTCCCCGCGGATCGGGAATCGTCAACGCGGCGATCCCGTCCCGTGCAGTGATTCCCCTTCTCCAGCACGCCGGCAGCCCCGCCCTTTGCACGGTGAAGCCAGGCGACCGCGTGCGGGAAGGGATGCTCATCGGGAAGGCAGACGGGCTGCATTCCGCGAACGTCCATGCCTCGATTCCCGGTGTCGTGGTCGACGTGCGGGACCATTTGCTTCCCACGGGGCAGACCTGCGCGGCGGTGACCATCGATCTCGGAGGCGAGTTCGAGACTTCCGGAAAGCCCCGCATGCGCCGGGAGTGGGAAAGCCTTTCGCGGCTCGACCTCCTGGATCGCATCAAGTCTGCCGGCGTGGTCGGCATGGGCGGCGGCTCGACTCCGACGCACCTGAAGCTCGCCGTTCCGCCCGGCAGCTCCTCGTCGATCCTCGTGGCCAATGGGGTCGCGTGCGAACCCCCGCTCGGCGGCGACGCGGCTCTCCTCGAGGAGAAAGCCGTGGAAGTCCTGGAGGGCCTGCGCATCTGCCAGGCTCTCCTGCGGCCGGCGCGCACGGTCATTGCCCTTGGGGAGCATCTTGACGATCTCGTTCCGCAGCTCGAGCGCGCAGCCGCGTCGAGGGGAATGAAAGCCGACGTGGTCGTTCTTCCATCCCGTTACCCGTATGGTCACGAGCAGCTCGTCCTCGCCGCCCTGGACTCGCCGCCCTCAGGCGGCGGGCAGTCGCAGGTCGTGTTGAACGTCGCCACCCTGCATGCCATCTTCGAAGCCGTGGTATTCGACAAGCCCCTGATTGAACGCGTGCTCACCGTCACGGGTTCTTCACTGCCTCACCCGCAAATTCTCAAGGCGCGGTTCGGCACCGCGCTCCATGAGCTGCTGGATGAGTGCGGCGGGCTTTCGGCGCCCGAAAGGAAGGTCGTCATGGGGGGGCCGATGCGCGGCATCAGCGTCGGTACCCTCGACCTGCCGGTGACGAAGGGCACCGCGGGGCTGGTCGCCTTTTCCGGCCCGGCGGCGCGGCCTCGGCCGGAGCTCCCGTGCATCCGATGCGGGAGCTGCATCGACGCCTGCCCGTGGGACCTCGTACCGACGCGCCTCTTCAAGCTCGTGCGGATGGGAGAAACCGCCGCGGCCGCGCGGGAGGGGATTTCGCGCTGCACGGAGTGCGGTTGCTGCGCCTATTCCTGCCCTTCGCGCATCCCGCTGGTCGCCGTTCTGCGGGGCGGCAAATGGGCGTTGCGAGGTCCCGATGCCTGAGACCGAAACCCGCGCCGCCCCGGCGGCCCTCGCGCTCATGCCGGCGCCGCACCTTGGCGTGCCTCTGTCCACGTCGCGCATGAACTGGCTCGTGGGCTTCGCCCTGCTGCCCGCGGCGGCCTGGGGGGTGTTTCTCTTCGGGTCCCCTGCGCTGGTGGTGCTCGCCTTTTCGGTCGGCGTTGCGGCACTCGCCGAGCTTGCCGCCACGCTGCCTTTCGGACGATTCACCCTGGGCGATGGCAGCGCGGTTCTGACAGGGTTCATTGTCGGCCTCGTCATGCCGGCGGGTGTTCCCGGATACGTGCCGGCCGCCGCTTCCGTTTTCGCCATTCTCGTGGTCAAACAGACATTCGGCGGCCTGGGCAGGAACTGGATGAACCCGGCGATGGGCGGGGTCGTCTTTGCCTTTCTCTCGTGGCCGGGTCTCCTGTCGCAATGGATCGCGCCCCGGGGCGGAGCACCGGGTGCCGTGACTCCGCCCCTGGAGGCGCTGCGCGCCGCCCTTTCCGTTCCCGGCGCCCGGGAGGCGACGCCTCTCGCCGTTCTCTCCCGGTCCGGATTTACGTTCAGCAGCCTGGATTCCCAGGTCCTGGGCTGGGTGAACGCGCACGTTTTCGCGCCGCTGGGGACCGCCCTCCCACCGGGGAGCTTCGACGTCCTGGTCGGGCACGTTGCCGGGGGCATCGGGACGGTGTCCGCGCCCCTCCTGCTGCTCGGAGCCTGGTTTCTCCTTTCCCGGGGAATCATCCGCTGGCATCTGCCGGTCTTTTACGCGGGGACGTTTGCCTTCCTGGCCGCGGTGTTCGGAGGCATCGGGACGGGGCAGGGTTGGTTCGCCGGCGGCCCGGGATTCCACCTCCTCTCTGGAAATCTCTTGCTGGGGGCTTTTTTCGCGGCGCCTGACCCGGTGACCTCGCCGATCTCCCCTCGGGGCAAGTGCATGTTCGGGATTGGCCTGGGCGTGCTCACATTCTTCCTGCGCTTCTTCGGATCCCTGGGCGACGGCGTGGCCGCCGCGATCGTCCTGGGCAACTGCGCCGCGCCTCTCGTCGACAGGTGGATGCTTCGGAGAGGCTCACCTGGGGCAGGGGGGAAGCCTGCATGACGCCGCGTGAAAGCCCCGCCGCCGTGCTTTTCCTGGGACTGTGCCCGGCCATCGCCGTCTCCGCCCGGGTCATCGATGCACTCTGGATGTCGGCGGGAGTGTTTCTCGTTTTCGTCCTGACCGGCGGGGCCATGGCCCTGCTCTCACTGGGCGCGGGAAAGGAAGCCCGCGGTGGTCCGGCTGCCGGTTGGCTGCGCGCGCTCGTGCTCACGTCCTTCCTCACCGCGTCGTTCGAGGCGGGCCTGATCGCCCTCGCACCGGCGGCGAGCGCGGCGCTCGGCATCTACGCCCCCCTCATCGCCGTGAACTGCCTCGTTCTGAGCGCGGGAACGCCGGACGCCCCGGATTCTCCACTGGGATTCCCTGGCGCGTCGCTCGTGCGGGGAGTCGGGTTCGCAGCCTCGCTTGTGGTGATCGCGCTGATCAGGGAAGCGGTGAGCGCCGGCACCATCACGCTGTTTCCCGTGGGCGGCTTCGGGGGGACACTCGAGATACCCGGGCTGGCCGATGCGCCGGTGCGCGCGCTGGGTCTGGCGGGCGGCGCTCTCCTGTGTCTTGGGTATTTCGCGGCGGCTGCCCGCGAAATCATGCGGCGCGCGGCCGCCGGGCCGGCGCACGGAGGGACGGCACGATGAGCTGGGTGGCGATCATCCTGACTTTCGCCCTCGTCGACAACGTGATCCTCTCGCGGCTGCTCGGCGTCTACCCGGTCGCGGGCACGTCCGGAGGCCTCCGCACGGCGGCCGGCGTCGGAGGGTTCATGGCGGTGCTCATGGCCGTATCGGCGGTGGGCGGGTGGGCGCTCGACTCACAGGTGCTGGTTCCCCTGGGGTACACGCTCCTGCGTACGCCAGTGTTCGTGTTTCTCGTGGCAGGCCTTGCGGTTTCACTCCGCGCGGTCTGCGCGCGTTTCCTGCCGGCCGTCCTGGAGGCAACGGGAGTCTCGATTCCCGAGATCGCGGTCAACACCGCGGCCCTCGGCCTGGTGCTCATCACGACGCGGGGCGAATACACGGCCGCGGAGAGCCTCGTGGCAGGACTTGCCGCCGGCGCGGGCTATTTCCTCGTCACGTCCATGATGATGGCGATCCGCGAGCGGCTGGATGTCGAGCCCGTGCCCGGCGCCTTCAAGGGCTTTCCGCTGCAGCTCATCACCGCGGGGCTCATGGCATATGCGTTCATGGCGTTCGACCGGGCATTCCTCGCGCGCCTCCTCGGCGGGTAGGAAGCATGGGAAAGATCCGCATCATCATCGGGACGCACAACCACCTTCCCCTGGGCCGCAGCGAGGAGGCCGCCGAACGGTTCTACCAGGAGTCGTTGAAACCCTTCCTCGCGGTTCTCTACCGCTACCCCGAGTTTCCCGTGACGCTGCACTACAGCGGGATCCTCATGGAGTGGCTGGAGGAGTCCCACCCCGAGTTCCTCACCCTCCTGGAAGAGATGGTGGGCCGCGGCCAGGTGGAGATCCTCGGGGGCGGCTACTACGACCCGATCCTCCCGCTGATTCCGACCAACGACAAGCTGGGCCAGCTGGAGAAAATGACCACGTGGCTGCGGGTCCGCTTCGAGACCCGGCCGCGGGGCTGCTGGATCGCGGAAAAGGTGTGGGAACAGTCGCTCGCGTCCGTGCTGCGCGCGAGCGGGCTGGACTACACGTTCGTCGATGACTGCCTGTTCGCAATCGCCGGCGTGGACGAGAAAGAGCTGTTCATGCCCTTCATCACGGAAGACCAGGGGAAGATCATCTCGCTGCTTCCCGTCTCAGCGCGAATGTCCGAGCTGGCCGCCCGCGCGCAGCCCGCGGAGGCGATCGCTTTCCTGCGGGCGGTGCCGGTCAGCGGCCGACCGGGTCCGGCGGAACCGATCGCGGTCCTCATGGACGAAGGGGGAACGGCGGCGGCCACTCTGCTGCGGAACGGGTGGCTGGAAGAGTTCATTCGCCTCGCGGCGGCAAACGGCGACTGGCTCGAAGCCGCGACACCCGGGCAGTACCTGAGGGACAACCCGCCGGCACGACGGCTGTTCATTCCCTCCAGCTCGTCCCTCGACAACACGCGCGCTGTCCTTCCGCCGTCGCGGCGCGAGACGGGCGAGCGCCCCGCCCTCCGCGCCGGCGGCCACTTCCGGGACTTCCTCTCCCGCTACCCCGAGGCGTGGCTCATGTACGCGAAGATGATGAACACGCACGTGCTGGTCAGCCAGGTGCGGGGAGACAAGTACAAGAAGAAGGCCGCCCAGAACGAGTTGTGGAAGGGCCAGAGCCACCACGCTTACTGGCACGGACGCACGGGCGGCATCTACGAGAACGAGCTGCGCAAGGCCGTCTATCGTTCCCTCATCGAAGCGGAGAAGATCACCCGGGCGACCGAGATATTCGCCCCTTCGATCCTGAGCGTCGACTACGACATGGACAATCGCACCGAGTATCTCTACCAGGGCTCGGAGCTGAACGCGTACATCCATTCTCTCGGCGGTGCGCTGTTCGAGCTGGATTTCCTCCCGGCGTCCTGGAACTATCTCGACACGATGGTCGATCGGGAGGGTCCGGCGCGATCGGCGGGGCCGCCTGATGCCGAGCCGCCGCGAAGCTACGACCGCAAGGCTTTCCTCGACCATTTCTTCCGATCGGGCGCCGCCTTCGACGACTTCCAGGCCGGCCGTCTCGCCGAGTCGGGCGACTTTCTTGCCTCGCCCTATGAAATGGTCGAGCTCAACCGCGCGCTGCCGGAACTTCTCATGCGCCGCGACGGGACCGTCGCCGCGGCAACACCCGGGCAGCCGCTCCGCGTCGAGAAGAGATTCGTTTTCCGGCCACGGTCCATCGACGTGTACTACAGGCTCACCAACACGGGCACTGAACAGATTTCCTCGACGTTCGGCGTGGAGATCAACGTCTCCCTCGCCGCGCGCTCCGCGGAAAACGGCCGATTGTTCCTCCTTGACGAGGACCGCAAGAAGGAGATCTCCTCCGACGCGGCGGAGATCGATGGGGTGCAGGGACTGCTCATCCGCGACGTGCGAAACGAGGTGTCGGTGACGCTTTCCTCGGTGCGCTCTTTCCGTTGCTGGAACCTCCCGCTGGAGACATCGGAAGGAAACGAGCGCACGGAGTTCCAGTCTCATTGCTTCGTGCCGCTGTGGGAAATCGCCCTCACCGCCGGGGAGACCTGGGAGAACCACCTGAGCGTGGGTTTCGAAAGGACGCAGTCCGCATAGGCGCGCCGCGCGCAGCGTGGCAGCGCCATGGCTCCCCCCGCGTGTCGGGCGCATCGCAGTCCTGGAGGGTTCCTAGGGGCCGGGTTCCTCCAGGGAAGCGTAGCAGGCATGGATCCAGGTCGCGCACTCCTCGTAGTAGAAGTCCTGCGCCGTGAGAAACTCCAGGAGAGCATCCCGCGCGTTTCCCTGGAAGTAGTCGATCTGCCCCAGGTAGAAACGCGCGCGCGCATTGAGCTCGGGCTTTCGGGGAAGGCTCAGGAAATCCGTGAGCTTGTCCCGCGCAGTCGGCAGGTCGCCCCCGAGGAAAGGACCCTGGACGATCTCCAGGAGCCGGGCCAGCTCGCCCCCGGGCGTGGGGGTGGCGTCGGACGGCAGCACTTCGGGGTGAAGCGCTTTCGGAGCGGAGGGGGTCAGTAACTGCTGGAGCGCCGCGATCGACTTCTTCGTCGCGTCCGAAATGGCACGCGGAGCGGGGAGGTCCGGTATGTTCGTCTGCGGTATCTGCTGCCCGGTCTGCACGCCGCGATCGATGGTCAGCGAGGGAAGGGGAATGCCGCGGCTGGAGGCTGTCGCAATGGCGGGCAGGCCGTGGCTTGCGGTCACCGGGAGCTGGACCGGATAGGCCGTCGCATTCGCGCCCTTCACCAGGGGCGCCTGGCCCAGCTTGAACAGGCCCGCGTCCAGCACGGCGAACCAGTAGTCGACCCCGGGGAGGACAGCCAGCGCGTAGCGCGTCGTGCCCGGATCCATCGGCGTGGTGCGGGTCGCTTTCAGCAGATCCTCAGAACGGGAAAAAGCGTTCGGGCCCCAGAAGAGGAGCAGGTCACGGCTCGGATTCGATGCGGCGAATGAGACCTCGATGACGTCCCCCGGTTCCGTCGGGGCAGCCCTGATTCCGGTGATGACGGCCGCCAGCTGCTCCTCCGGAGCCGACGTTTGAGCCGCAACGGGTGCGCTGGTCTTGTTCCGAAACTGGACAAGCAGGGAGTGGAGGACTCCCGAGGTTTCCCGGATGAGCACCGCGTAGTACCAGCCGCTCCGATCCGGCGGGGTGTCGATGTAGAAGCCGACTCCCGTGTCGACGCTCCCGATCACGGTCGCCCGTGCCAGCGTCTGGGAGGTGATCTCCTCCCCGGAACGGTAGACGACGCACGTTCCCTTGAGGTCGGGTGAGTCCACCCAGGTGAGCTTGACCTGGTATCCGACTGGCTCCGCTCTCAGGCGGGTGACAAAGAGCGTCGGAGAGTCCCCGGAGTTCCTGGACGCGGCGGGCTGCGGTGCGGGTGCCGCCTGCTGGGCGGCAGCGGGAGCCGCGGACGCGAGAACTGCGCACACGCAAAGAAGGGCCGCACGCAGCCCGTGTCCGTGCGGCGCGCGGCGCGACGGCCGCGGCGCAAAATCCGCGGAGTACCGCGGCGCAGACCCGCCTTCCCCGGCGGCGCGTGGCGCATTCTGCCGCCGACCATTCCGCGTGAGCATCTCTTTCGACAGATCGCAGCTCCTTTCTTCAATGTTGTCGGCTTTTCAGGGGGTTGTCCATAGCCGGACAATGCCATAAACTCGCAGCGATGTTCGTCGCCGTCGCCTGCGATTTCGCCAACGATGATCACCGCAAGGCCGGCTACGATCTGCTGGTGCTGTACGGTTTTCGCAAGGTCCTGAAGGACGCCTTCGAGAGCGCGGCGCTTTCAGAAGCGGCTCTCGGTCGGCTGAAGAAGGACCTTGACAGGATCGCGGATTCCTATGATAGCATCCGCCTCTACCAATACCCCGTTGATGGTACCCTGGCCATTACCGTATTGAAGGAAAAAAAGTGGCGGCGCCTCATCGTAAAGGCATGAGGGGCGGGGAGGGAAACAACGTGCTTACCGAACTGGAACAAAAGCTGCAGTCACTCGGCACGCGGATCGAGGAAACCTGGAGGGGTCTTTGACCCGGCCGCGCTGAAGCAGCAGATCGACGCAATCGAAAAGAAGACCTCCCACCCCGACTTCTGGCAGGACAAGGAGAAGGCAGGAGAGGCGATGTCGCGGCTGAAAGCGCTGAAGCGGCGCTACGAGCCCTGGGCAAAGCTTCGCTCCGACTACCACGACCTCCAGGGGATCTGGCGGCTGGCCCTCGACGAAAAGGACGAGTCGCTGGAACCGGACCTGCGCGCTTCCTGGGAAGGCCTGGAGAAGAAATACGGCGAGCTGAAGGTTCTCGAGCTCCTCGGCGGGGACAACGACTCCTCCTCGGCGTTTCTCACCATCCATTCCGGCGCGGGAGGGACCGAGGCCTGCGACTGGGTCAGCATGCTCTACCGCCTGTACAACCGGTGGGCCGACCGCCACGGGTATTCGGTCGACATCCTTGACATCCTCGAGGCGGAAGGCGGCATCAAGAGCGTGACGCTGCAGGTCAACGGGCCGTACGCGTACGGGTACCTCAAGGCGGAGACCGGCATCCACCGGCTCGTTCGTATCTCCCCGTTCGACTCGAACGCCCGCCGCCATACGTCGTTCGCATCGGTGTTCTGTTTTCCGGTCCTGGACGACACGATCGACGTGGACATCAAGCCCGAGGACCTCAGGATCGACACCTACCGCGCCGGCGGCGCCGGCGGGCAGCACGTGAACAAGACCGATTCGGCCGTGCGCCTCACCCACCTGCCCACGGGCATCGTCGTGCAGTGCCAGAACGAGAGAAGCCAGTACAAGAACAAGGCGTTCGCAATGAAGGTGCTCCGTTCCCGGCTGTACGAATACTACAAGAACGAGCGTGACAAGGACCGCGAGAAGATGGAGCAGGAGAAGAAGGACATCTCGTGGGGAAACCAGATCCGTTCCTACACGTTCCAGCCCTATACGCTCGTCAAGGACCACCGCACGAAATTCGAGGCGGGCAACATCCAGGCCGTGATGGACGGGGAGATTGACGCGTTCATCGAGGAGTACCTGAAGGCGCAATGGCGGGGGAAGGGCACCGCGAATCCGCCGAGTGCGTCGGCGACAAATCCGCCGGGTACGTCGGCGCGCGGATCAGGCGATGGCAGTCAACGTTCTGATAGTTGACGATCTCGCCTTCATCAAGATCGTCCTGCGCGACATCATCGAGAAGGCCGGCTTCCGGGTGGTCGGCGAGGCATCCAACGGCGAGCAGGCCATCACGATGTACCAGGACACCCGTCCGGACGTGGTCCTCATGGACATCACGATGCCGGGAATGGACGGCCTCACCGCGTTGAAGAAGATCCGCGAGATCGACGCGGCGGCACGGGTGATCATCTGCTCCGCGCTCGGACAGCAGCAGCTGATCGTGCAGGCAATCCAGCTGGGGGCAAAGGATTTCATCGTGAAGCCCTTCCAGCCGCGGCGCGTCGTTTCCGCGTTGAAGAAGGCACTCGACATCACCTGATGAGAACCTCCGCCGTGCTGGGCTTCCTGTGCCTCATCGCGCTTCCCTCCGCATTCTCCCAGGGAACGGCGTCGCCGCAGGCGAATTCGGCGTCGCCGCCGGTGCAGCCGACCCCACCGGCGCCCGCATCCGGAGTCCCCGGGGCCGCGCCGCCGGCTTCCTCGACGCCAAGCGTTTTGACGAAGCCGGACCTGACATTGCCGAAAGACACCGCGCCCGTGTGGCAGATCGGGATCACCATCTTCTCCTCGGACGGCCTTTCTCCTGACAACGCGTACCTCGCCTACAGTCTCCCGCTCCTTGTCAGGGACGAAGTGGGCGGCTTTGGCGTTCACGCGTACCAGGACGACGAAAAGAACCTTCTCAGAAAAGCGTTGATCGCGCGCGAGATCACCGTTTCGGAAAAGGCGCTCTCCGGTGTTCGCAAAGATCGCGACGACCTGCTTTTCAACGAGGTCCCCCGGGGAGACGCGGCCCGCACCGCGGTGCAGGCGCGCCTGGCTGCGGCCTCCGCCCGCCTGGATTTCCTGCGCGCGCTTCCTCCCGGGCGCATCGATGTGGCCGCGGAAAAGCCGGTCAAGATGAAGGAAGGCACGGGGCCGGGAAAGCTCCTGGATACTCCCGCCGTTCCGGCCGAGGTGTACTGCGCCCAGCAGGGACTCGACCTGCTCATCGGGGGAACGATCCAGGAAGTCAACGGTTATCTCCTTCTCGACGTCTGGGCGTACGATGCCCTGAAACGAGCGCAGGTGTTCAGCTCACGGAACGCGGCCACCCGGGAGGAGCTGCCCGGCTCGCTGCAGGGCTTCGGCAGGCAGGTGGCCGGCGTGATTCTCGGCCGTCCGTGGTCGCTCCTCGCGTTCGCGCCGGACCCGCCCGACGCCGCGTTGTACGTGGACGGGGTTCTCGCGGCTTCCGGCGCGTCGCCAGCTCTTTTCCTCGCGCCCGGGACGCACGTGATCAGGATCTCCGCCGTCGGCTTCACCACGGCGACCCGCACCGTTTCACTGGAGCCCGGCGGTGAGACGCGGGTCGACGACGCGCTGGAGAAGATCGCGGTCGGCAGGGTCGCGGTCTCCTCCGACCCGTCGGGAGCCGATCTCTACGTGGACTCTCTCTGGCAGGGCAAGACGCCGCTCCTGGTGGACCGTCCGCCCCTGCGCAGCAGGGGAGTTCTCGCCCTGCCGGGTTTCTACGACCTGATCTTCTCGCTGGACCCCGCCTCTCCGCCGGCCCTCTCCTTCGAACTGCAGAAGGACGAGGGAAAGCGGGACGTGCTGCAGAAGAAGGCGCGGGACGAGTTTTACGATTCGCTCGCCATTTTCGTTCTCTCCATTCCCATCCCCATGTTTTCCTATGCGCTGTCGATCGACTTCGCGGTGAAGACGCTGGACCTCAACGGACAAGGCATGACCGCGGCCGCATCGCAGGCGCAGGCGGCGAGCACCGTGTTCCTCGGGACCTATTACGCCGGCATCGCGGTGAGCCTGGGTCTTTTCACCTGGATGGTGACGCGCATCATCCACTACGTGAGGGTCGCGGATGAAATCTCCGGCTGAGGGAGGACGCGCGGCGCCCTGGAGGGGCATCGGCAGGCGGCTACGGGAGCTGTTCCAGTCCCGGGATTTCGGGGACGGTTTTTTTGCCGAGCTGGAGGACGCGATGATCGAGGCGGATATGGGCGTCCGCACCGCGTCGGAGCTCTCGGAAGCCCTGCGCGAGGCCGTGCGGAGCCGCGGAATCGGGAACCGCGAAGCTCTCCGGGCGGAGCTGAAGAAGCGGCTGCGCGCGACGATCATCTCCCGGGAGATCGCCCTGGTGCCGGACGCTCTCAATGTCCTGCTCGTGCTCGGCGTCAACGGGGTGGGAAAAACGACGACGATCGCCAAGCTGGCGTGCCATTTCCAGACCCGCCGGGGCGTGGAGAAGATTCTCCTGGTGGCCGGTGACACATTCCGCGCCGCGGCCATCGAGCAGCTCCAGGTGCTCGGCGGCAGGCTGGGATTGCCCGTCGTGGCGCAGGAGCCGGGCGCCGACCCGGGTGCCGTCATATTCGACGGAATCTCCAGCGCCGCCGCGCGCGGCTCCCAGCTCCTCATCGCGGACACGGCGGGCCGTCTCCACAACCGCGACGCGCTGGTCAAGGAGCTGGCCAAGATCGACAAGATCGTGCGCACGCGCGTGACCGGCGACGCATACCAGAGGATCCTCGTGCTGGACGCGACCACCGGGCAGAACTCGTACGCGCAGGCGGAAGTGTTCCACGCCGCGGTCCGCATCAACTCGATCGTGCTTTCCAAGTGCGATTCCACCGCGAAGGGAGGCATGGTGGTGCCCATCTGCCGGGACCTGGGCATCCCGTTCTCCTACCTCGGGCTCGGAGAGAAGCAGGAAGACCTGGAGCCCTTCGATCCCGATGACTACCTGGACTCGCTTTTCGGAGCGTCATGAAGCGGCAATTCCTGGCATTCATCCTCCTCCTCGCTGCTCTTCATGTGTTCGGCGAGGATATCCTCTATCGGTCCAACGACTTCGGAATGCCTCTCGAAAGGATTGCCCCCTACCAGCAGGACGCATTCCGGTGGATCCTTCGCGTCCGACGCAGCGGTCCTGACGAAGTGCGCCTCCTTTCCGACAACGGAAAGGAAGCGCGCCGCTGGGAGATATCCTGGAACCGGGACCGAACGGAGAAGGTGGAGAAAGAGTTCGCCGGTACCGTCCTCGCCGCGCGCCGCGTGTACGACGCCGCGGGAACGCTCCTGCAGGAGGAGGAATACACTGCGGGAGCGCTGTCGAAGAAGACGCTTTTCAGCTACGCGGACGGGCGCCTGGCGCGGACACGCGTGCGCGCCGGGCCGGACGGGCAGCAGGTCTCGCAGGAGGTGTACCTCTACGCGACCGACGGGGGGCTCCGCGAGGTGCGCCGGACCTCGGCGGCGGGGGACACGAGTGTGTCGTCGTCGCTGACCGGCAGCGCGGGGCTGGCGGAAGAAAGATCCACGATGGGCGGGTCGGTGTTCGTCGAACGGTACGACCCGAACGGGAAGCTGGTCCACCGCGAAAGACGCGACGCGGGGGCCGCGGTTTCCATCGAGGACTTCACGTACGACCCGAAGTCGCATTCCCTCGCGTCCTCCGTGGAGAGGCTGCCGGCGGAAAATGGACTTGTCGAGCGGCGCTACGATTCTTCGGGACGGCTTTCGCAGGAAACCAGGCGCGTAAAGGGCGTCGTGCAGGAAGTCGTCGGGTACGAGCGCGACGACGGTGGAAAAGTCACCTCGAAGACACGCAGGAGCTCCCAGGGCCTGGAGGCCTGGAAATACTCCTATTCGGATTCGGGAGACGTTGCGCGGGAAGAATATTTCGAGCGGGGAATCCGGGTGAAGGTGACCCTCTACGGTGAGGGAAAGCACCGCACGGAGGAGCACTACCGGGACGGAGAGCTCTTTCTCAAGGTCTTCTATGACGGGGACACGCGGCTGCGGGAAGAGGTCTACTCCCGCGGCACCCTCGTGCGAGAAAGGAGCTACCCGTGAAGAGCTCGCTTCCTCTGCTCCTCGCATTTCGCTATTTTCACGCCCGCCGTCGCGGAACGGGAAACGCCTCAACCCTTCTTTCCATCCTGGGGATCGCGGTGGGGGTGATGACGCTGACCGTCGTCCTCGCCGTGATGAATGGGTTTCAGCTGGGTTTCATCGAGAGTATCGTGGAGATCAGCTCCTATCACCTGCAGGCGCGGGCCCCGAGATCGTCGCCGGCGACCGCCGCTTCGGGGGATCTCGACCCGGCGGTGATCGAAAGGCTGCGCGGCCTTCATGGCGTGACGGCGCTGGTGCCGTTCGTCCAGCGACAGGCGCTGATAGAAAGCGCATTCCAGCGTCCGCGGGTCTGCTCCGTGAGGGCGGTGCCGCCCGACCTGTTCCGCAGGGATCCCGTCCAGGCCCGGATGCTTGAGCCCGTCGAGGGCTCGTTCGACGTCGGGCGCCCGCGGGGGATCGTCCTTGGCGCGGAGCTGGCGGCTGCCCTGGGGGCGCGGGTGGGCGATGCACTGTCGCTCAGCTCGTATGCGACAGGGGCGGGCGGCAAGCCCGTGCCCCGGCGGGATTCATTCGTGCTCACGGGCACTTTCAGAACGGGCTACTACGATTTCGACTCGGGCCTCGTCTTCATCTCGCTGGATACAGCGGACGCTCTCTACGCCGGGGCCGCCGAATCCGCGTCCGCTGGCAGCGAAACGGCTTCCGGCGTGACCGCCGAATCCGCATCTCCCGCCGCGAGACTGCCGCGCACCTGGGGAATCAAGATCGCCAACAGGTTCGACGATGGTCCGCTGCTCCGGGAGGCATCGGCGGTTCTCCAGGGGACTGGATTCACGGTGGAAAGCTGGAGGTCGTACAACAGGTCGTTCTTCGACGCACTGTTCGTCGAGAAGCTGATGATGATGATCCTGGTGGGGCTCATATTCCTTGTCGTGGGTTTCAATGTTTTTCACTCTCTGCGCCGGAGCGTTCACGAGCGAATGGAGGAGATCGCGGTGCTCAAGTCGGTCGGCGTGCCGCCCCGTCTCATCCGCGCAACCTTCATCCTGCAGGGACTGTTCATCGGCGTCGCCGGCGGAGTGGCCGGCCTGATGGCCGGACTCGCGTTGTCGGTGAATGTGAACGAGGTGTTTGCGGGCGTGGAGCGCCTCGTCAACGCCGCCATCATGATCGCGCGGACCGTGGCGCTCTCGTTTGCACCCGAGGGCAGCGGGGGGGAGTTTTCGATCTTTTCGCCCAGTTTCTTCTACCTGACCAGGGTGCCCTCCCACGTGTTCCTCCGGGAGGCATTCCTGGTATCCTTCTTTGCCGTGGTGTCCTGCGCCGGTGCGGCGTGGGCTGCTTCGCGTGCCGTCTCCCTTTTCCGGCCCTCGGAGGTGCTTCGCTATGAGTGATGCCACGTCACCCAGCGGCGATGCCAAGTCCGCGAGTACGCGGCGCAAATCCGCGCCTCTCGTGATCGCCACCTCCCTGTCCAGGAGCTTTCTGACAGGCGCGGAGACGCTCGAAGTGCTGCGCGGCGTGAACCTCCTCGTTCACGAAGGGGAGACGGTGGCGATTACCGGGGAGAGCGGCTGCGGCAAGAGCA
>JBKQPS010000054.1:0-6689 GCA_052144915.1 Spirochaetia bacterium
CTCGGGCTCGTGGAGGGTCTCACCGAGTTCCTGCCGATCAGCTCCACGGGCCACCTCGCCGTTGTCCAGGAGCTCCTGGGGCTGACCGCGACACCCCGGGAGAAGGCGGCGTCCAACGCCTTCGCCATCGTCATCCAGGCGGGGGCGATCATCGCGGTCTTCCTCGTGCTGTTCGGGCGCATCAGGAAGATCGTGAGCGGAGTCTTTGGCCGGGACAGGGACGGGCTGAAGCTCCTCGGCAACCTCGCGGTGGCCTTCGTTCCCGCCGCCATTGCCGGGCTCTTTCTCGAGGAACGGATCAAGCGATACCTCTATGGCTTCTGGCCGATCGCCGCGGCGTGGCTCGTGGGCGGCATCTTCATCCTCGTCGTGCTCGATCGCCGCCGTCTGAAAGAAGGGGCCGCCCTGGAGAGTCTCGGCTGGGAATCCGCGCTGGTCATCGGCCTTGCGCAGGTCATCGCCCTGTGGCCGGGAGTCAGCCGCAGCCTCGTCACGATCGCCGGCGGAATGTTCGTAGGGCTTTCGGTTCCGGCGGCCGTGGAGTTCAGCTTCCTCCTGGGCCTCGTCACCCTCGGCGGCCGCCACGGTGTATGAGGCCCTGCGGCAGGGGCACCTGATCGTCCAGGCATTCGGCGTTGCCGCGCCGCTGGCAGGCCTTCTTGCAGCGGCGATTTCCGCGTTTGCGGCCGTTCGCTGGATGGTGGAATACCTGCGGACGCGCAGCCTCGCGATTTTCGGGTGGTACAGGATCGCCGCCGCGGCAGTCGTTGTCATCCTCGCGGCGGCGGGCGTGCTCACCGCGTAGTGCGCGCGCACCGCGGGAGCGCGGCGTTCCGCTATGCGTCCCGGCGCTCTGTCGACGGGTCCCCGAGGCGCCGGATGAAATCAGCCGCTGCCGAAATCTTCCTGCCGATCTCGACCTCGGAAAGACCCCGGCCTCTCAATGCCGTGCGCCAGGGTTCGAGCCCGTCCACGAGAAACAGGCCGTGGATCCTGCAGAACCGCGCATACTCTTTCGCGTCAGCGCTGGCCATGCATAGCTCCCGATATTGAATTGTGACGGGTCCCCACAGGGAATTGGAAAGACGGCCTCCTGTCAAGAGGCTTTTCGGTGACAGGGCTTTTCGGTGATCCTGCCGGGCTACCCGATGAGTCTCAGGATCCTTTCGCGGAAGGCGATATAGCCGCAGCACACCAGCACGACCGCGGATCCCACAAGCGTGGAGATGTGCATCTGCTCGCCGAACACCGCGATCCCCAGGAGCACGTTGAGCACCGGCGTCAGGAATGCGAGCAGGCTGCCCTCCGTGGCGGGAACATGCTTGTACGCCCAGGTCATCGTGAGCTGGGCCACGGTCGCCACGACGCCGAGGCCCAGCAGGATCAGCCACTCGATTCCCGCAAAGGCGAAGGAGCTCGCCGCGGTCGGCCACCCGACCACGAGGAGCCCGAAGAGGCACTGCGCGAGATAGATGGTGAACGGCGAGTCGGTCTCCCGCAGCTTCTTGATCGCCACCACAGCGACGCCCGAGAGAAACCCTCCCAGGAGGGCGAGCAGCCCCTCCGCGCCGATCGAGGAGAAGCGGCCCGGGCTGACGACGAGCCAGATTCCCGCGAAGGAGATGACCCCCGCCGCCATCACGTCCCACGTAAGCTTCTCCTTGAGGATCAGCGGCGCCAGCAGCGCGGCAAAGATCGGGTAGGTGTAGTTGAGGATCGTGCCCTTGCCGAGCCCAAGGTTCATGATCCCCCGGAAAAAGAAGTACACCGACGTCGCCCCGATCACCCCGCGGGCCACCAGCCACCAGCGGTTCACCGCGGCGAGCCGGGTCCGGCGAAGGAGCGAAACACCGAGGATCATGGCGATGCCCGTGACGAACCGCGCGGAGGCGATGGTGGACGTGCTCACCCCGTGCATGAAGGGGATCAGGGAGGACATGAGGGAAAACAGGACGGCCGAGGCCGCCATCACGGGCATTCCGATTGCGGAGGAGGGGCGTTTCATTTTCCGCGGTGCGTCCTGCTCAGCTTCGCTTCGACCTGTCGACGTAGGAACGGCAGGTGCTGCCCACGTAGATCTGGCGCGGCCGCATGATCCGGAAGTCCTCGCCGTGGTACATCTCGCGCCAGTGCGCGAGCCACCCCGGTGTCCGTCCGATGGCGAAAAGCACGGTGAACATGTCGTAGGGGATGCCCGCCGCGCGCAGGATGAGCCCCTAGTAGAAGTCCACGTTCGGGTAGAGGTTGCGGGAGATGAAGTACTCGTCCTTCAGGGCGATCTCCTCCAGGCGCAGCGCAATGTCGAACAGGGGATCGATCATGCCCGGTTTCTTCAGCAGCCGGTGGCAGGCATCCTTGAGGATCTTCGCCCGGGGGTCGAAGTTCTTGTAGACCCGGTGGCCGAATCCCATGAGGCGCTCGGGGGTGTTCCGGTCCTTGGACCTCCTCACGAACTCCGTGCCGTCGCCGTGCTCGTCGCGGATCCTCTCCAGCATCCGGATGACCTCCTGGTTCGCGCCGCCATGCCGGGGTCCCCAGAGGGCCGAGATGCCCGCCGAGATGACGGCGTAGACGTTCGCGAGGCTGGAGCCGGTGAGGCGCACCGTGGAGGTGCTGCAGTTCTGCTCGTGATCGGCGTGCAGGATCAGGAACAGGTCGATCGCCTGCACGATGTCATCGTCCAGGACGGTCGCCTTGACGGGGGAAGAAAACATCATGGTGAGGAAGTTCGGCACGTAGCGCAGCTTGTAGGACGGATAGACGATGGGCTCGCCGATCGACTTCTTGTAGGAGATGGCGGCAATGGTGCGCACCTGGGAAATGAGATTCGCGAGGATCTGGCGCTCGGCTTTTTCGTCCATGACCTCGGGGATGGGATAGAAGGTGGAAAGCGATGCCACCGTCGTGGCCAGTATGCCCATGGGGTGCGAGCCGCGGGGAAACCCGACGAAGAAGTGGAGCATGTCCTCGTGGATCAGCGAGGATTCGTTGAGGAACGTGGAAAACTCCTCCAGCTGTGTGGTGGTGGGAAGCTCTCCGTAGAGAAGGAGGTAGGCCACCTCGGTGAAGGTGGATTTCGCGGCCAGCTCGTCGATAGGATAGCCCCGGTAGCGGAGGATCCCCTTCTCGCCGTCGATGAAGGTGACCCCGCTCCTGCAGGAGCCGGTGTTCTCGTAGCCCTTGTCCAAGGTGATGTAGCCCGTGTTCTTGCGGAGACTGGAGATGTCGACCGCCTTCTCCCCCTCGCTGCCGCGCACGACGGGAAGCTCGTACTCCCGGCCTTCCAGTATCAGCCGGGCCGTCTCGGGCGTGGCTGTCCCGTTCGCGTTTCTGGTCTCCGGCATGATGCCCCCTTTGGTGTATGAATATACGCGTGATGAAAAAAGTCAATGGAGCCGCTACAGTGGGGCGATGGACCTCGCGTTTCGCGACCTCGGGGGGAAGGGTGTCCCGATCGTCTTCCTCCACGGTCTTTTCGGCTCGTCGCAGAACTGGGCGGGAATAGGGCGGCGGCTTGCGGCGCTCGGCCGGGTTTTCGCCGTGGACCTGCGCAATCATGGCGACTCGCCCCACGCGCCGTCGCACTCGCTGGCCGACTGCGTGCAGGATCTCCTGGAATGGGTGCGCGCGCACCGCTTCGCGCCAGTTCGGCTGATCGGGCACTCGATGGGCGGGTTGGTCGCGATGGGTTTTGCGATCGCGCACCCGGACCTGACGGCCTGTGTCGCCTCGATCGATATCGCTCCGCGACCCTATCCCCCGGAGCACGGCCCGGAGCTCCAGGCGCTGAAGACGGACATCAGCGGCTGCCGCTCCCGCGCGGAGCTCGAGAAGCTCCTCCTGCCCGTTGTGCCCGACGTCCGCACGCGCCAGTTCCTGCTCACGAATGCCGTCCGGGAAGCGGAAGGCTTCCGGTGGAAGCCGAACATCGACGCACTGGAGAAAAGCACGGTCGCGGCGGACTGGGCCGCGGTGACGGGAACCTATGAAGGGGAAGCGCTTCTCGTCGCAGCGGGAGAGTCTGACTACGTGAGGCCGGGGGATCACGAGGTGATGCGGCGGTACTTTCCCCGCGCGCAGATCGTGACCCTGCCGGGGGCCGATCATTGGCCGCATGTCACCGCCCCTGCTGCCCTGGAGGCCGTTTTACGCGGGTTTTTGGATGCAATAGAAAGCCCGCCCGTTCGTCAATGAGACTGTGAGCGCGGAAACGCAGAAGAAAAGGCTTGCCGGCCTCATCGCCCAGGAATGGAACCGGCTGGTGGGGTACGTGCGCTCCCGGATCGAGGACACCGCGGAAAGGGACGCGGAGGACGTCGTTCAGGACGTGATCGAACACCTGTTCGAAAAGGCGGACATGACGGACCCGATCGCGGACCTCTCCGCGTATCTCTTCCGCTCGCTTCGCAACAAGGTCATCGACCTCTACCGCGCAAAGCGCGCGCCCGCGGGCGAGCTTGCCAGTGAGATCGCGGACCTGCGCTACGAGGCGGAGGAGACGATGGACCGGGAAGAGGCGCAGGAGGCACTGGCGGAAGCGATCGAGGATCTGCCCCGACCGCAGCGCGACGTGCTGGTCGCCACGGAACTGGAGGGCCGCAGCTTCCGCGAGCTTGCCGAGGAATGGGAGACGCCCATCGGCACGCTGCTCGCCCGGAAGCACCGGGCAATCCAGGCCCTGCGTGAATCGCTCACAGGAGGTGTCATATGAGTGGATGCGGGGTGCAGGGTATGCACGGCCCGTGGCACGGCGGAAATCCCGCCGTGAAAGGCCTGCGGATCGCCGGCATGGTGATTCTCGGCGTCATCGGGGCGGCGTTGTTCGCCCTGGTGTTCGGCTGGCTGGTGATGCTGCTGTGGAACTGGCTGATGCCTGCCATTTTCCACCTCGGGGTGATCACGTACTGGCAGGCCTTCGGCATCGTGGTCCTCGGCAAGCTGCTCTTCGGAGGGATAGCCGGCAGAGGCCCCGGAGGACGCGGTCACAGGTCCTGGAGGGGCGGCCCGTGGGACGGCCCTCACGGCCACGGCAGGTCGCGCGACGAGTGGCGCTGGTACCGCGAGTTCTGGGAGGGAGAAGGACGCGAGGCGTTCGAACGCTTCGCCCAGAAGAAAAGCGCGGAGGCCGGAGGCGAGGGTTCGAAGACGACCAGCGCGTGACGGGCGGCTCGGGGGCCGCCGAAGCGAGGGGGGGCTCGAAGGGCCCCCTTCGCTTGCTCGCAAAAGTCTATGAGGTCGATCCCTTGCGTTGTGCCCGCTCCCCGTGCGTCTGCCAAACGGCCGTCGGACAGCGGATGGATTCGCCCTCATCGATCACCGCTCCGGGCACCTCCAAGGGTGGCGAAAAATCCGCTTGCGCTTACTACTAAACATATGTATAGTTCTTACCATGAGATCCACTGAGGAACTGGGCCAGGAGATCGGCCGGAGCCACGGAAGGCGACAGGCCGCCGGACCACCAGCCTGCGGAAGGCGGTGGCGTTTCCGCGGAAACGTGCTGGCCATCGCGGGCAGACGGCGCGGTGAAGCTCGCCGAGTCGTTCCTGGCGAGCCATCCCGTGACGGGAACCGGCGGGGAGCGCTTCCAAGGTCATGGTTCATCTCGATCAGGAGGTACTCGGCCCGGACGGCGCCTGGACAGGTACCCTGGAGGATGGCACGCGCGTTTCCGCGGAAACGCTGCGGAGGGTCGCTTGCGATTGCGGCCTGGTCGCCATGAGTCACGAGGGGGAGACGCTGAACATCGGCCGCCGTGCCCGCAGCATTCCGCCCGCCATCCGCCGCGCTTTGATGCTGCGCGACCGCGGCTGCGCCTTCCCGGGTTGCAGCCACACGCGATTCGTGCACGCTCACCACGTCGAGCACTGGCTCCACGGCGGGAAAACCAGCCTGGACAACCTGGTCATGCTTTGCACCTTCCACCATCACCTGGTGCGTGAGGGCGGGTGGACGATCACCGCCGTCGCGGACGGCGCTTTGATCTTCCACTCGCCCGTTGGCAAGCCGCTTGCGTCGGCGCCGCCGCGGGAGCGCGTTGACAACGTCCTCGCGTGGCTACGCGAATGGGCGGAGGAGAACAACCTGGACCTGGGTCCTGACGTCAACATGCCGCTGGGGGACGGGAGGAAACCGGATTACGACTTGGCGATGAGCGGGCTCTTGGCGGCCGGGTGACGATGTGACCGTAGCGCTTTC
The DNA here is from genome assembly GCA_052144915.1 of Spirochaetia bacterium. Lineage (GTDB taxonomy): Bacteria > Spirochaetota > Spirochaetia > SZUA-6 > Fen-1364 > Fen-1364. The sequence continues at coordinate 6,196 of JBKQPS010000054.1, forward strand.
GAAGCAAGTCAGGGGCCCGGGGACCGTCAAGAACGGCCGGTTCTGGAAAGCGGCACCAGCACGAGATTTCGGGCCTGCAGAAGGTCTGCGTTCATGCGGACCGGGATCCGGCGTCGACCGGGAATATCTTTCAGCACGATCTCGTCGATAAGAAAGACACGTTTTTCGGGGACCAGCTCGAGCCCAACGGGATGAGGCACCTGACCCGCTGACTCCAGCCTGGCCGCTCCAATATCGTCAATGATCCACACCTCTGCCGCGTCGACGAGCAGGCGACGCAGCCGGTGCCAGACGCCCTTGGCGTAATTGCGCTGGCGGTACTCCCATGCGCGAATCAGAAGCCTTTCCTGAATGCGCCGTGCTCGTTCCGGTAATTGTCAAGGTAGTTGTCGCTCCAACCCTTCAATAGTCGCTTGACCTCCTTTTCAGGGGGTATCTCAGATACCACCCGCCCTTGGATAATGCGCTGGCGGCCCGCCACGACGCATAGTTTC
>JBKQPS010000055.1:0-3259 GCA_052144915.1 Spirochaetia bacterium
CTCCTGGCTCCGCCTGCCCGGGAAGTGACCACGGCGACAGATGTCCCCTTCGAGAACAAGGACAACGGGGTGTACGCGGTGACCGTGCGGGCAATCGACCGTGCGGGGAATTTCAGCGCACCGTCGACCATCGCCCTCGCGCTGGCCAACTACCAGGTCGTCACGCGTGTCGACTTCGTCACGGCCGAAAGGGATCCGGTGTACGGCACCGTCAGCGTCACGATCAACGGGCGGGGATTTGTCCAGAACGGGCCCATCCGCAAGATCTACCTCGAACGAGGCAATTCGCGCATCGAGATCGACCCCGCTTCTCCCGTGGTCGTAACGGACCGCCGTATCACGGGAATTCAACTGGACCAGAATCGAGACTCGGGCACCTACCGGGTCGGCTTCCTGCAGGATCGGCCGAATGGCGAGCCGGCGGTGTACTTCGCGCCCTCCGCGGTCATCGACTTCCAGTCCCCGGGCACCGTGAAGATCGGCAACTTCGAGCTCCTGCTGCCGCGATGGATCGCCGGTCGCTCGGCCTCGTACGTCGTGTCGTCTGAAACTCTCATTGTCGTCATGATCGTCGCGATGCTCTGCGCGCTCGCCTTCCTCGCGGTCCGCCGCGTCGCTGCCCTGGCGGTGGAGGGCGCGGAGGTCAGCGCGCAGGTGGTTGCGCTCCTGGAGGGACGGCCCAATCTCCGGTGGCAGGAAAGGAAGAAGCGGATGCGGGAGTTGAAGAAAAAAGGCATGGGCCTGCGGCTCAAGTTCACCCTGCTCATGGTGGTGCTCGTCACCTTGATCGTCCTGATCGTCTCCATCCCGCTGGGCCTCATCATGGTCAATCGCCAGCAGGCCTCTCTCACCGACGGGCTTCAGAGCAGCGCGAACATCCTCCTCGGAGCGCTCGCCTCGGGAGCGACGAACCAGTTCAAGCTGAACGTCCAGGGCCTGGGAGCGGTCCGCGACCTGCCGTCCCTCCGTTCGACGATGAAAGAAGCGACGTACGCAACCATCACGGGGCGCTCGTTCACGGACGCGGAGATCAACTCGTTCACCGCGCGGCCCGCGGTTTCGGGGCCGGCCGACGGCAAGGACTATGTCTGGGCGAGCGATCAGAAAAAGTTCCAGGACGAGTTCAGCGCCCTCACCTTCAAGCCGGCGCAGGAGCAGGTGAGCGATGAGCTGGCGAAGATGATCCCGGCGCTGCAGAAAAAGATCGAGGATGACGCCGCCGTGAAGCTCGCGAACGACGTCAACGAGTACCGCACGCTGAGCGGGCAGTACCGGGATCTCCTTGCGCGTCCCGGGGCCGCTCCCCAGGCCCAGGCGAAAATCGTCCTGGACGCGATGAACCAGAAGCTGGTCGACATCGACGCGAAGGCGCGGGACCTGTACAGCACCTCCTCCACGACGGTCCCGCTGGTCGCCGGCAGGCTTCGGCCCACGTACATCTTCTACAAGCCCGTGATCTACTACAACGCGGCGCCGAACCTGGCGGACACCGCCTTTTTCCAGGGGATGATCCGCGTCGAGGTGAGGACGGACGACATCAGCAAGAAGATCGGCGAAGCCTACGGGGCGATCCTCCGGATCGCGGGGCCGATCGCCCTTCTGGCGATTGCACTCGGGATTCTCGGGGCGATCATCATGGCGAGCATCACGGTCACTCCCATCCGGCGCCTCGCCCGCGGCGTCGCGATCATCCGCGACACGGAAGACAAGGAGCTGCTGAAAGAGCACAGCATCGAAGTCGGCACCCGGGACGAGATCGGCTCTCTCGCCGAAACGGTGAACGAGATGACGCAGGGGCTCGTCAAGGCCGCGATCGCGAACAAGGAGCTCCTGCAGGGCATCGACGTGCAGAAGAGGTTCCTCCCCCTGGTGAAAGACAAGTCTGGCGGCGAGGCGAGCACGGCGGAAGAAGAGAACGCCCGGCTGGAGATCTTCGGCTACTACAAGGGGGCGAAGGGAGTCTCGGGGGACTATTTCGACTTCCGGCGGCTGGACGACACGTACTACGCCCTCATCAAATGCGACGTGTCGGGCAAGGGAGTCTCCGCGGCGCTCATCATGGTGGAGGTGGCGACGCTGTTCATCAACTACTTCCGGGACTGGCCCAAGCGCAAGGAGAACATCAACCAGATCAAGGACGCGCAGGTCCGCCAGCGCGCCCTGAAGGAGCTGGAACGACTGGATCCGCTGGTCTACACGATCAACGACATGGTGGAAGAGCGCGGGTTCGTCGGAAGGTTCGCGGCGCTCACCGTGCTCCTGTACAACTCCGCCACGGGCGTGGCCACCGTCTGCAACGCGGGGGATACGAAGATCAACATCTACAGCGCCGCGAAAAAGCAGATGGTCCATGCGAGCCTCCCGGACTCGCCCGCGGCGGGAAGCTTTCCCTCGATGCTCGTGGAGATGAAGACCCCGTACCGGCAGGTGCAGCAGAAGCTCCTTTCGGGCGACGCGCTTTTCCTCCAGACAGACGGTTTCGAGGAATCCGAGAGAAAGCTGCGCAACGCCGATTTCCAGGAGGCGGCGTGCGAGGAGCCGGGGCTCGCCGACGGCCAGGACCACATGGGAACCCACAAGAAGGGCGAGTCCGAGGAGGATTTCGGCGAGATACGGATGGACGGCATCATTCGCGCGGTGTTCGACAAAGCGCGGTACACCCTGGTTCGGAGCCATAACCCGACTCCCAGTGAAGAGCTGGTGTTCGATTTCTCCTCCTGCCAGGGGACGGTGCGGGAGGCGGTGCTCGCCCTGGTCTCGGTGGAGAAGGTCTATCGCATGATCCCCGACCCCTCGCGCGGTGAAGAAAGCAAGCTGACGATCGAGTCGAAAGTCGCAGATTTCCTGAAGGAACACTTCCTTCAGTACGAGAGGTATTTTTCGCACCGGGTGGAGGGCGGAAAGGCCACGGGCTATTCCACCTTCACACATGCCGTTGAAGACGAGCAGTACGATGACCTCACGATCCTCGTGCTGCGAAGGAAATGAGGAGATCAATGAACAAGACGCTTCTTCTGGCGGCAGCGGCCGCATGCAGCTGCGCCCTCGCATTCGGGCAGGCGCCCGTCGTCTCACTGCAGAACCAGGAAGACTCTCCCTTCTACTACGTTGTCGATCCGCCGGAGCTCGCCGGCCTGACTGCCGGCAGCCCGCTGCTTGCCAGCAGGGTTGCAGCATATTTCTCCGCGGGGGACGCGGCTCCCACATTCGCTTCCGTCGCCCCGCAGGCGGAAGCGAGGCTCACCGGGCTGGCGGAAGG
>JBKQPS010000056.1:0-7080 GCA_052144915.1 Spirochaetia bacterium
ACAACCGCGAAATCGGCATCGGAGGCGCATTCGCGATCCACCCTCTCACGCGTCGCATCCTCCTCGCCGGGAGAAAGGAAGCAGAGAAACGCCTTGCGCTCGCTCCCGAGCCATGTCACGGAGCGCCGCATGCCCTCTGTGAGCAGCGCTTTCCCTGGCCAGGCGTCCGACTCGGGGAGTCGCGAAAGGGGCGCACGCAGCAGGCGGGAGTCGTCGGCCGCCGGTTCGGCGGCCATCCGCGAAATACGGGCGGCGAGGAGCTTCGCCGGATCGTCCTCCGTGACGATGCGATACGCCGCCTTCCGAGGGTCGCCGCCGGGATCCGCAGTTCGCGAGAGGAAGCGGCTGGATGCCGCCACGGGATCGAGGATCGCCTCCGCGAGAAACCGGGCGTTCAGCTCAGGAGAGTGGGCGTCGAGGCTGCACGAGGCAAGCTCCGCCAGCTCGGCCACGGACGGGGGCGCGGCCGTCGGGTGGATGCGATAGAGCACGAGCATCCGCACGACCCTGCGGCACAAGAGGCGATCGTCGGGATTTGCGAGGGTGCGTTCGATCACGTCGTCCAGGTGAGGAACGATGTGCCGGGGATAGATGTGGAACGCGGAAAACTCGGCCAGGCGCTGGCTGAAGTGATCGTAGATGCTGTCCGGCGCAAGAAGCTCCGAGGCCGGCCGGCTCAAACAGGAGGGGATCCCCCTGGCCGCGTCCCCGGCAATTCGGGAATGGACGAAATCCACGATGCCCCGGTGCTGGGAGAACAGCCCGCCCAGTCCTTCGAGGAGCTCGATTGTTTTCGGATGCACGGGATAGACCGCCCGGAACTCCTCGAACGAGGAGCGAAAACCGGGGAACTGGCCGCGGAGCCGTTCATGGATGCGGTAGAGCGCCTCCTCGGCGCCGGGCTTCAGGCGCACGAGCCTCCCCGACAGCAGCGCCTTGATGTGGAGCGTCGAGAGCGCCATTTTGACGGGGAATCGATCCTTGATCTTTCGAACGATGGCCTGCGAGAGGTCGCCCGTGCGCTCGATGGATTCCTGCACGGCGGCCACGATCCACAGCGGGCCGCTGCCCGCCATCTCGCCCAGGAGCTGCAGCGTCCTGGCGTCCTCGTTCAGCGCCTGGGGCGACGGCTTGGATCGGAGGAACTCTGAAAGCTCGTCGATGAGCAGAACGACGCCCGAGCGCCCTTCCGCGAGTGCCGCGGCGAGCATGCGCTTGAAAGTGTCCAGACGCGTTTCCGATTTCCACTCGCCCGGGTCTGCCCCCAGCTCCCTGGCAACGGCCTGGAGGACGATCGACTCGAGGTCCGCCGATGCGCGGTGGTCCACCAGCGAAATCGCGGCGGACAGAAAACGCGCGCCGGTTGCCGAAAGCCGCCCCAGGCCCGCGTGCCGCCGCGCAAGCTCCCCGGCTCCCGGCGAGCCGTCGGCCCAGGCCCGCAGCGCGGCGAGGAAGTGGCTCTTGCCCGAGCCGAAGTCCCCCTGGAGGAAATATCCCTGGCCCTTGCCGGAGGCAAGCGCCTCGGCGAGCACGCTGAAATGGGCAAACACCTCGGGGGTGAACACGAAGCTGGAGGCGATCTGCTCGGGCTGCTCCGCTCCCTCCGCGAGCCGGATGACCGTCCGGATCGGCGGGACATCGATGAGATCTCCGATTGAAAGCGGCTCACTCATGGGGCGGGGTCCCTCGGGTCAGCCCTCGCGGGTCGGGCCGCGAGTTTCTTCTTCAGGCGGCTGATCCTGCCATACAGCCCCTTCTCCTCGGGATGGGTCCCCATCAGCCGGAGGTAGAACTCGATTGCCCTCTCGATCTGGTCAACCCGCGCACACGCGGCAGCGTAGCTGGAATGAAGGTAGACGTCCTTCGGGTCCAGGGTCAGCAGCTCTTCCAGGAGGGGGATCGCTTCCTGCTCCCGCCCGGTCTTTGCCAGGAGAAAGGCCTGCTTTTTCTGCACCCGGGTCCCATCGCCCGCGCCGCCCATTTTCTGGTATTCCTTCAAGGCGAGCTCGGGCAGCCCGGCCCGCCGGCACAAGGACGCGTAGATCTCGCGGTAGACGGGAGGAAGGGTCGGAATCCTTGCCAGGCGCTCGTAGCGGGCGCGAACGGTTTCCAGGCCGTCCGCCGCGACCTCCAGCTCTGACAATTCCCAGAGGGCAGGCGGGTGGTCCGGACGCTCGGCAAGCCACTGCCGGCACTCGCTCATGGCCTCTCCCATCTTCCCTAGTGCGCGAAGCGCCTTCGCGCGCCATGGGTAGCGCTCTTCGGTGGGGGCGGTGGCGAGGGAATCGAGCAGCTCTTGCCATCGACCCAGATCCCCGAGGCACTGGAAGATGCCGGCCCGCGCGCGTCCGCCGGCCTTGGCGTGAGCGGCGATCTCCTGGTAGTGGCCGAGCGCCTCCTGGGGGTGCTGCAGTCCCAGGAGCGCATCGGCCGCGCAGAGGATGGCATACGGATTGGACGGTTCGACTGCAAGCGCGGCCCGCGAGTCGACCAATGCCTGTTCGTGGTCAAGAACCCGGTTCAGGGCGCTTGCCTTGCGAGTAAGCCAGAAAGCACCGGCGCCTTCCCCCTTTGCAAGCTCCTCCGCGGCAAGCTCCGCCGCTTCGCGATACTTTCCCCTGCCCATGAGGGCGCTGAACCGCTGGTACGCGTCCGTCATTGCGCCTTCACGCCGCCGGGGGATCGAGCGCTGATCCGCGCCAGCACATCTGCCAGCGCCTCGATGGCGGAGTCATCGCGAAAACGCACGGTCATCCTCCAGCCGCCATCTTCCGCCCTTTCCATGCACTCGGAGAGGACACTCTTCAGCGCCTGCGTTGACGTCTCAGGCTCTGCCGCGCCCTCACCTCCCATAGCCTGCCGGACAAAGGAGAATGCCGCGGTCAGGAGCTCGCCGCCTGCCACGGCGACACGTTCCCGGCGCTGCTGACGCGCCGTTTCCGATTCCACGCGAAGCTTCTCGCTTTCGTCCACAGGAGCCGGCGGCTTGAGGCCGACGAGCACTTCCAGCTTGCGTTTCAGCTCGTCGATATTACCCGTCAGCGCGACCTCCGTCTTTTCAGAGGAGGGATCGAGGGCCGCAAGGGCCAGGTCCTGTTTGGCTGCGAGCGTGTCGAGCATTCCTTCTTCGATGGTGCCTTCCGTGACGAGGAGATAGACGTGCACGTGCCGCCGTTGGCCCATGCGATGCGCGCGGGCGATCCTCTGCTCGAGAACGGCGGGATTCCAGGGAAGATCGACGTTGATCACGGTGTCGGCTGCCTGGAGGTTCAACCCGGTGGCCCCTGCATTGGTGGAGAGAAAGGCGACGCAGCGAGGGTCGCGCTGGAAGCTGTTCACCAGACCCTGCCGCTTCACCTGGGGAACAGAGCCGTCCAGGCGCACGTAGCCCGTCCCGCGCTTCGACAAGATCGGCTCGATGAGGTCGAGCATCGTCGTCCATTCGGAGAACAGGATGATCTTGCGCCCCGCTTCAGCGGTGAGCCGCTCGAGGAGGGAGTCCAGCTCCTCGAGCTTGGTCGAGTACCCGGGCGGCTCCTTGTCCAGGAGGAAGGTGCTGTCCGCGGCCATGCGGCACATGAGCAGCGCCTTCTGGAGGCGCAGGAGGTCCATCTCGCTGATATAGCGTTTGGAAAGGATCGAAACGATCGTCTTCTTGTGAGCGTTATGAAGCTCCGCTTGCTCTTCGGAAGGCTCGATGCGCAGGATTTCCGTCGTGCGCCGCGGAAGCTGCTTGAGGACCATGTCGCGCGTTCGACGGAGGAGGATTGGCGCCAGGTGCCTCCTCAGCTCATCGAGGTTCTTGTACCCCAGCACTCGTCCCTTTTCGTCGACCGTCCGATGCCGGTGGAAGAAACGGAAGGCGGGCCCGAGCTGCCGGTTGTCGATGAACTGTACCACCGAATACAGCTCGTCAAGCCGGTTCTCCAGGGGCGTGCCGGTGAGAACGAGGGCGAAGGGCGAGCGCAGGGACTTTACCACCTGCGCGGTTTTTGCCTGCCAATTCTTGATCCGCTGTCCCTCGTCAAGAATGATCAGGTCCCAGGCCACCTGTTCAATTGAAAGGAAATCCCTCAGCACTTGCTCGTAGTTGGCGATGGTATAGAATGCTCCGCTGCGGTACTGGACCGGCCGCTCGCGCAAGGGACCGGTCACGATCTGGCATGTCCGTTCGGTTGCCCGCTCGATCTCCAGAACCCACTGGGCCTTCACGGAGGCGGGGCTGATCACGAGGACGCGCGAGATCCCCGTTTCCCGCGCAAGCAGCTCGGCGGTCCCGATGCCTTGGAGCGTCTTGCCGAGACCCATGTCATCGGCGATCAGCGCCCGGCCGGCGCTGACGGCGAATGCGATCCCATCGAGCTGGTAGGGAAGAAGCTCGACCTTCATGAGCTCCTTTCTCAAAGGATGCGTCCGCGGATCCCGGCGGATTGCGGTAACGGTCGCATCGAGTCTCTCGCGGGTGAGCAGCGCGTTCGTCATCTCCTCTGCGTCGGGATAGACGTGGACAGGATGCCCCATCCGCTCCAATTGCCTCATCCGCTTCATGAGATCCGCGAGGTTGGAGATCGGCTTGTCGCGCAGAGGCGCTGCCACGACCTCGGCATCATGCGGGAGACCCTCTGGAAGGAGCAGCCTCAGCTCTGCCTCTTCACCGTAACGGACGTGCAGGGCGATGCGCGCGCGCCGATAGGGGCGGGGCATCCTCCCCCGGGGAAGCCTCCTTTTCACCGCGGCCAACGCGAACACGAGGTGTTTGCAGGTCCCGAGGGTATTTGTCTTGAAATCGGGGCACGAGCAGTACGACTCACCGCGCTCCCACCCCCGGAGGGCGACCCGGTAGGTCTTGCCCGACAGGCCGCTCGTCACGGAGTAGTCACTCCAGGTCCCTTTCCCATCCAGGGGCGCCAGGGTCATCTTTTCTGAACGCGCCCGTTCGGCCCTGTCCGCAAGCGCCCTCTCCACCAGCTCGCTTTCGGACAACATCTCCAGGGGAATGGATTCGCGCGGCGCCGCCGCAAGCCCCAACGACAGCTTTTCCTCCAGGATCAGAGAAAGCGCGGCCCCGACATGCTCGCACGGCGTCGCGCAGGCGGTGCAGGAGAACTGGATGCGGCCGTTGGCGGCATCGTCGAGCCGCAGCGTGGCGACTGCTTCACCGAGATCGAGCGTGAAACGGTGTCGATCCATCCGCACCTGCGCATCGATGTCGATCGCCGACGCACCACCCTTTCGCAGGAGAGCCTGCCCACGCGGGCCGAGGAGCTTCCGGGCCTGCGCGTAGCTCAGGTGAGAAAGTACGTCCGGCAGCGAGAGCCGGGTCTTTCGTGCCATGGAAAAGAGCTTAGGACACGCGCCGTCGTGGATCAAGAGCAGGGGGGCGCCGATCTCTCGAGGTGAGTATCGCCTCCGGGACGGTAAACCTTGCCATCCCCGCCGCTGATCGAGGACACCGTTGGCATGTCACAACCCAATTGGCCCAACGGAGGAGTGCCGACCTCAAACCTTGGTTTCTGGCGAACCATTGACGCCCGAGGCCGCAGTGGAATATCCTATTTGCAACGAAGCAGTACACGGTGAGTGACGGGAAGCTCGTCCTCATTCTCCAGGAGGCTGAAGAGGGCGGGTACGTCGTGACATCTCCGCTTGACCCCCAACTCATCACCGAGGCGGAAACGGTCAAAGAGGCCTTCGAGAATGCCCGTGACGCCCTGGCCGCTCTTGTTGCCTCCAGACGGAAGTTGATCAGAAGACTGGCCGGCGTCAAAGCATGAATCGAAGGGCGCTCGAAAGGCACCTTCGTTCACACGGCTGTTTCATCAACCACCACGGAACTCGGCACGACATCTGGGTGAATCCGAGAACGCAATCGCACGCACCCGTGCCCAGGCATACAGCAATCAAGCGAGGAACCGCCAGGGGGATTTGCAGGTTGCGCGGGATTCCGGCTCCCGCTGGCGTGTAGGAGACACGAGGCCTGACACTGCCCCCGGAAAAAGGAAAGGCGGCCAGCGACCTGCCCGCTGCCTGTGACGGGAAGTGGTACATCGGGTACTGTCCTGAGATCCCCGGTGCCAACGGTCAGGGGGAGATAGTTCAGGAATGCAAGAAGAATCTTGCTGATGCGATCGCCCTCATCTTGCAGGACCGGAGGGAAGATGCTCAGCGCTGGCATCCTGCAAATGCAGTTCATGATGTTGTCAGCCTCTCGTGAAGAGGACGGCTCTCTTTACGGTACCTCCGCTACCAAGGCTACGTACTTAAGCGTGAAGGTCGTTCGCACGCCCTATTGGTGAATCCTCGTAAGCGTCCGCCGAACCCCACCTTTCGGAGCCTGCCCCAGTGATGCACAGTCCCGCCATCAGGAGGGACGGGATGACGCACAGCCGCGAGTTTTGGCGCCGGCACGTGGAGGCATGGAGGGCGAGTGGAATGACGCAACTGCAGTACAGCCGGCGTCACCGAATTGCCAAGGGTTCGCTGGGGTTCTGGTGTTCGACGTTGAAACGCGTGCAGGCATCGGAGTCCGATCTGGTGCTTGTCGGGCGGACGGAGGTCTCGGAGAACAAGCCAAGTCCACCGATCGAGTTAGTATTGGTAGACGGTCGGTATCTGCTGCGGCTGTGGGCGGGAACGGATCGTGAGCACATACGCCAAGTCCTATCCCTGCTGGAGGGGCAATCGTGATCGGCCTGGAGGTGAAAGAGGCTCGCCTCTTCGTTCGCCCGGGCCCGACGGACATGAGAAAACAGATCAACGGGCTGGCGCTGATCGTCGAGCAGCAAATGGAGTCTAACGTCTTTGAGCCGACGCTGTTCTTGTTCTGCAACGGCGGACGGCGGATCCTGAAGGCGTTGTACTGGGACCGCACGGGATTCTGTCTGTGGCAGAAGCGCCTGGAGAAGCATCGCTTTCCCTGGCCGCGAACGAGCGAACAAGCGCGCTGTGAGATCGACGCGGAGAAGCTGCACATGCTGCTGGAGGGCATTGATTTCTGGTCGGCGCATCAAGAGCTGTCCTACACGCGGGTGAGCTGAGAAAATGGGAAAAAGTCTTCGAAAACCATTGCCTTCGGTCATT
>JBKQPS010000057.1:0-9096 GCA_052144915.1 Spirochaetia bacterium
GAGGCTGATAAGGCCGTTGGTGACAATCTGGCGGGAGATGTTGATCAGGTTCCGGGAGGTGAAAAATGTCTCGGAGATCATCGAGCTGATCAGAATCAGGACGACGAATATTCCCATGAATATGAAGTCAGACCAACGCAGCCTCACGAGCTGTCGTGCTTTCTCCGCAAGCGGCAGTGTCGCTCTCATAGTGATCCCTTCGCGTGAATGTTGGCTGTCCCGGTAAGGCCGGCTGCATGCTGGAGCAGCCGCTCTTCGCTGGCCTCCGCTTTCGTGAAGTTCCCCACGAGCCTTCCTTCTCTCATGACCATGATACGGTCGCTCATTCCCAATACTTCCGACATCTCGGAGGAGATCAGCAATACCCCGATCCCCGCCTCCACGAGCCTGTTGATGATGTGATAGATTTCGACTTTCGCGCCAATGTCAACGCCCCTCGTGGGCTCGTCAAGCAGCAAAACCTTGGTGCGGGAGAGCAGCCATTTCGCAATCACCACCTTCTGCTGGTTGCCGCCGCTGAGCGTCCGGGCCTTTTGCCCGATATCGGACGGACGGATGGCCAGCTCGTTCACCTTCGCCTGCACCATGCGGTCCTGTCGGCGTCGATCCAGGAACGGCCCGAAGCTCATCGAATGCAGGGTGGCCAGGCTGATGTTGTCGCGCATCGTGCAGCTCATGATCAACCCGTCCCTTTTCCTGTCCTCCGTGACAAAGGAGATTCCCGCCTTCACCGCATCCTGGGGGGACCGCAGATGCACTTCCCTGCCTTCCAAAAGTACACAGCCGGCAGTCGCAGGCTCCGCCCCGAAAAGGCTGCGGGCAACGGCTGTTCTTCCGCTTCCCACGAGCCCGAACACGCCCACGACCTCTCCCCGGCGCAGCGAAAAGGTGACGTCGCGGAACTCCCCTGTGCGGCCCAGCCCCCGCACCGACATGATTTCATCGGCGGCACCCGCGGCGCGCGTGGGATAGATCTCTTCCACCGAACGGCCCACCATCATCCGAATCAATGTGTTCTGGTCCACCTTCTCGCGCCGGACGGTTGCCACCACCTCGCCGTCCCTGAGGACCGTGATGCGGTCTGCAATCTCGAACACCTCCTCCAGGCGGTGAGAGATGTAGATGACCAGAGTGCCCTCGCTCGCGAGCCTTTTGATCAGGGCGAAAAGCAGCCCCAGCTCATCCTTGGAGAGAACCGCTGACGGTTCATCCAGGATGAGAATTCTCGGTTTCTCGGCGAGAGCCTTGGCGATCTCGACGATCTGCTGGTGGGACACGCTGAGGGAAGAGATGCGGGTGCGCACATCGGGGTGCGGGAAGCCGAGATTCTCGAGAATCGAATGTGCGGAGCGGAAGGTGCTGGCCCAGTCGACCCATAGCGAACCCCGCGTGGGCATCTTGCCCATGAGAATGTTCTCCGCGATCGTGAGGTGACGCACAAGGCTGAACTCCTGGTGCACCGCACGGATTCCCACTTGATTTGCCTCGTGCGGACTGGCCAGCACGACGGTCTTGCCGCTTATTTCAATCTTTCCCGAGTCCGGTGCGACGGCGCCCGAGAGGATGTTCATGAGCGTGGACTTGCCGGCTCCATTCTCGCCGACCAGTGCGTGAACCTCGCCCAGGGCGGCTGAAACAGATACGTTGCGAAGAGCGATGGTGCCCCCGAACCTTTTGTTGATGGCCTCCATTCGGAGGAAGCGGTCATTGTTCATGGACCCGCCTGCCCGGCGGCGTAGACGGAGAGAGCGTTGTGGAACACGATCACTTTCTGCTCGGTCATCTCGATGAGGGTGTCATGCAATCCTTCCCGGCCGTAGCCGCTCATCTTCGTGCCTCCAAAGGGAAGGTTTTCGGCCCGGAGGGCCGAGGACCAGTTCACAATAACGCCGCCTACTTCCAGGCGGTAGGCGATATTCATCGCCCGGGAAATATCGTTGGTGAAAACGGCCCCCTGCAGTCCGAAGGGACTGTCGTTGGCCATCCGCACCGCCTCATCTTCACTGGCAAAGGGAACCAGGGGCGCCACGGGACCGAAGGTTTCGTTTCTGCACAGGGATGCCTCGGCGGGAATGTTGGTCAACACTGTTGGCGTCATGAACGAGCCGCGGCGTGTGCCGCCATACAGTATCCGGGCCCCCGCCTTCACGGAGTCCATGATCGCCTCTTCAACTTTTCGGGCGGCTTCTTCGGTGATGAGGGGTCCGACATCCGTGTCCTCGGCCAGCTGGTCGCCCACCTTGAGGGCGGCAGCTTTTTCGGCGAGCCTTTTGCCGAACTTGTCCATGACGCGAACGTCCACAAACACGCGCTTGACCGCGCAGCAGATCTGTCCGTTGCCGCGCGCCAGGCGGCCAAGGACGACCGCATCCGCAGCCTTCTCCAGGTCAGCGTCTGCGCAGATGATTACCGCGTCATTGCCGCCGAGCTCGAGATGAATCTTTTGAAGATTCACAGCACCCAGCTGCGCGAGTCGAATTCCAACTGCGGTGCTGCCCGTCACCGAGACCAGCCGCACAATGGAGCTGCTCGCCAGGCGCTCGCCGACGAGCTGACCTGGTCCCGTTATCATCTGGTGAGCTGCGCGCGGGAGTCCCGCCTCCTCCAGGATCGCGGCGATACGGAGCATCGTGAGGGGGCAGTCACTTGGCGGCTTGGCAATCACCGCGTTTCCCGCGGCGAGCGCGGGGGCGGCTTTGTGCGCGTAGAGCTCCGCCGGATAGTTGAAGGGAACGATCGCTGCCACAACCCCCAGGGGCTGCCTGATGGTCATCGCGAAATGCCGCTCCTGTCCCGGCACCGCATCCATCGGGACAGTCCGTCCGAACAGCCGCCGGCCTTCTTCCGCGAACCCGCGAAAAATCCGGGAAGTGACCTCGATCTCGTCCCTCGTCTGGCGGATCGGCTTGCCATTCTCCCTGGCCAGGAGCGTCGCCAGTTCTTCCTTCTTTGCGCTGATGATGTCAGCCGCGCGGCTGAGCATGGCCGACCGTGCATGCGCGGGAGTGGCGCGCATCCGCTTGCTGCCTAATGAGGCCGCTTCGAGCGCCATATCCACGTCGTGGAGCGTCGCAACGGGAACGGAATCGATCAGCTCGGCGTTTCCCGGATTGCGAATCGCGCGGGTCTTTCCGTCACTCGCGTCAACCCAGCGGCCGTCGATGAGCATTTGCATGGAGGTTCTCCCTGAAAAACCATGACCTCCCCGCGGGGAGGTCATGGCGATGGTTTAGAACACGCTCTCGGGAATGTAGAAACGGGCGACGTTGTCGATGGTGATGAGAGGTGAGGGCATGATCGTGTCTTTCTCTGACTGCCCGCCTGCCATGAGGGCCATGAGCCTGGTGAACCCCGCCCGGCCGATCTGATCGGAGCTGTTCAGCCCCGTCGCGGCGTAGTTGCCTTTCTTGCTGATTTCTATCAGTGCCGTCTTTTCTCCGTCAGCGGCGCAGAGGAACATCTCATTGGTTCGCCCCGCATCGGATATTGCCTTCTGGGCGCCAAGGGCCATTGAATCGTTCTCCGCGAAGACCGCGTCGATCTTCTTGTTCTTGGCGAGCATGTCTTCCATGAGCTTGAACCCGCCGTCGGAGCTCCAGCCGCCGAAATTGGGGGCCATGACGACGTCCATGCCAGCCTTCTTGACCGCAGAAAGCATTCCGTTGGTTCGATCGAGCCCGATCGAATTGTCGGCGGGCCCGCCGCGCAGAACGACGACCCGGCCTTTGCCGCCGAGCCTCTTCACGATGTACTCCCCGTCCTGGATTCCGATTCGCATGTTGTCGGGGCCGACCCAGCTGGTGTAATCCCCTCCCTTCAGCTTCCTGTCCACGAGCACGACGGGCACTCCCGCCTTCTTGATCGCGTCCAGTGCTTCCGGAGCGGCCTCCAGCCATGCAGCGCTGATGATGAGCCCGTTCACGTTCTGGGCCAGCACGTCCTCGATGTCCGACGTCAGCTTTGCCGCGTCGCCCTTCGCATCAGTGATGATCAGCTTGACATTTGCGAAGTGGTCGCACTCCTGCTTGACGGCATCTGACATGCCGATGAAATAGGGGCTCGTCAGTGCCAGGTTCACCATGGCAATTTTGATCTGCTTCTTTGCCTGGGCCGTCACCGACGCCGCGGTGAATGCGAGCGACACCGCAACGATGATGAATAAGAGAGTCCTCAACTTCTTCATGTGCACTCCTCCTCCTTCGAATGGAAACACTGGAAAACTTCCAGCCTTGTCTCCCTCATTTGCATGATCCATGCCAATCAGTTACCCGCGAGGCGAGGTTTCCCCGCATTCTAACTCACACGCGGACAATAGATTACGCCAGGTTCAAAAAAATCGTTGACAGGCCGGAAGGTGCGGACCTATAGTATGTGCGTAAAAATTACCCATTGAGTACGTGAGGGCTGTGTAACAAGGTGACAACAACAGAGATGAAAACAACCATCCTCATTGTCGACGACAAGGAGAAGCTTTGCAGAAGCCTGGCGTGGAACTTCGAGCACGTCGGGCACAAGGCACTTTATGCGACGAACGGAGAGCACGCGCTCGAGGTCCTCCGCGGAAACCGCATCGATGTGGTTCTTCTCGATGTCATGCTGGCGGATGAGAACGGGATCGACATTCTCAAGAGGCTCCTTGCCGCGAACGCAAAAGTGCCCGTCGTCATGATCACCGGCTACGCCTCGATCGACACGGCCGTGCAGTCGATCAAGCTGGGGGCATTCGACTACGTGAAGAAGCCGCTCGATTTCGATGAGCTCTTGAAAACAGTCGAGAACGCGTGCGAGTGTTCGCGGCTCCGGCAGGAAAATGTCCTGCTGCGAAGCCGGCTCAAAGAAGACTCCGCGCTCGTCGTGACGCAGGACGCCCACATGCTCGACCTTTGCCGCAAGGCGGAGAGGCTTTCGGCCACCGATCTCCCTGTCCTGATCTGCGGCGAAAGCGGCACCGGCAAGGAAGTCATTGCGGACACTCTCCATGCGGCCTCCGCTCGAGGCGGCCGGAAAATGATCAAGATCAACTGTGTCGCATATCCGGAATCGCTTCTCGACAACGAGCTTTTCGGACACGAGAAGGGGGCCTACACGGGCGCGGACACCGCCTTCAAAGGGGTATTCGAGAAAGCGAATGGAAGCTCCCTGTTCCTGGACGAGATCGGAGACATGTCTCTCGGTATCCAGGCCAAAATCCTGAGAACACTCCAGAACAGCGAGGTCAGGAGACTGGGAGGCAGTGAAACGATCCGCGTCGACGTCAGGTTCATTGCCGCCACCAACAAGGACCTGGGAAAGCTGATCGAGAAAAACCTGTTTCGCGAGGACCTCTACTACCGCCTGAACACTGCCGTTCTCACGGTCCCCCCCCTCCGCGAGCGGAAAGAGGACATACCTCTTCTGGTCAATCATTTTCTGGACGAGCACAGTTGTTCGAATCCCGAAATGCGCAAAGAGGTCACACCCCAGGTGCTGGCGCGGTTCCTCGAATACGCGTGGCCGGGGAACGTGAGAGAGTTGAAGAACATCCTCAACTATGCGATTGCGATGTCTTCGACCAACCAGATCAACGCGCAGGACCTTCCCGTGAGCTTCCCCGATGACGGGCTGAGCTCTTCCACGGGGAATATTCGCGAGGATATGGAGAGGCAGCTCATTCTCAGCATGCTGCAAAGCACCAATCACAACAGGTCAAAGGCCGCGGTGCTGCTCAAGATGAGCAGGAAGACCCTCTACAACAAGATGGAAAGGTACGGGATCAATGCATAGCTCCGGGGCAGATCCCTGCGAGCTGCTGCGGGTGTCTCATGTATCGCTGGACTACGGCCAGATCGAGGCCCTGAAAGACGTCAGCCTCGCCCTGTTCCCTTCCAAGGTCCACGCCGTCGTCGGCGAGCATGGAGCGGGAAAATCCTCCCTGGGCATGGTGATCAGCGGCAGCATCAGGCCCAGTCGAGGCTCGATTGACCTCGGCAGCGCGAAATATCCCGTCCTGTCCACCCGCCTGGCGCACCGCATGGGCATCGAGATGGTGCACCAGCAGGTTCAGCTCAATGGCTATTTCTCGGTCGCGGAAAATATCTTCTTCCTGAATGCCGGCATGAAGCGGTGGGGCATGCTGACGCGAAGGGACCTCCTGCGCCGCACAGAGCGGTTCCTCTCGTCCCATGGCTTCACTCTCGATCCTTCGGCGGCAGTGAGCACCCTCAACCTTCCCGACCGTGTTCTCACCTCGATCCTCTGCGCGCTCCAGAAGAAGCCAAAGCTGCTGATCCTGGATGAGGCCCTGGAGAAGCTCGCCTCGGCAGATTCCACGCGCGTGCTGCGTTTCATCGATGAATTGAAAAGCGACGGAATGGCGATCTTGTTCATCACGCATCGCATCGACGACGTCTATGAGATCGCGGACCGGGTCAGCATCGTGAAAAACGGGGAGATCCTTGTCACGGACGACGTCGATCACATCGATCGAATGAATCTCCTCAAGCTCACCTACACGCAGGTCTACTCGCGCAACGGTTCGGGAAACTTGAAGCGCGAGTTCAACCAGTTTCTCAAGTTCAACGAAGCGGTACTGCTCAATCTGCCCGTGAACCTTATCGTGAGTGACGCGCAGGAGAGGGTGAAGATCGTAAACTCCCGGTGCAAGGAATATTTCCGGCTCCGAGACGAGGAGTTCGCTGACAAACCGCTCGACGCCCTGCTCGGACCCCAGAACAGGGGGATGCTGGATCTCATGCGGACGGCGCTCCTCTCGGACGAAGGGAGCGCGTTCTACCACGTTCCCCTCGTTATCGAGGGCGCCGAGACAGTCAATAACATAAGAACTCTTCCCATCTACGATGAGGCGACGCTCATCGGGAACATCATCATCATCGAAGACGTGACGGAGTTCGACCGGCTGCAGAAACAGGTCATACTCTCGGAAAAGCTTGCATCACTGGGCCTTCTCGCCGCGGGGGTCGCCCATGAAATCAACAACCCGCTGGAAATAGTCTACAACTATCTGAAGCATATCAAGTTTTCATATGACAATAAGAAGCTTCACAAGGAAGTCGACGAGCTGCACGAGGAGATCGCGTATATTGCAAGCATCGTGAAGAACCTCCTCTCCTTGTCCAACACCGACAAGGTGGAAAGAGAGGAGATCGACCTCAACGATTTGATCCGCAATATCCTGGGCCTCCTGCGCCACAATGCGGACTACAAGCACATCGCGATCACCTTCGATTCGACGGAGAAAAGGCTCGCGGTGACGGTCAACAGAAATGAAATAAAGCAGGTGATCCTCAATCTCGTAAAGAACAGCTTCGAGGCGATGCCTTCCGGCGGGACGATCAAGATCACAACCTGCTGGTCGCGCGACGAGCAGGACCGCAGAGCGGTGCAGTTGACTTTTGCCGACTCGGGACCTGGAATCCTGACTTCCAGTCTCGATGACATATTCATGCCTTTCTACTCGACACGCAGAGGAAAGGGCGACAACGTCGGACTCGGCTTGTCAATCTGCTACCAGATCGTCCAGCGGCACCGGGGGAGAATGAGTGTACGAAACCTGGAAGGCTCCGGGTGCCAGTTCGACATCACGATTCCCGAACTCTGTAACGAGGCAAACAACGGATGAAAGCAAATCGGAAGTGGGTATTGCTCGGAGCAGGCGCATTCGTGGTCATTGCGGCAGTTGCTGTACTTGTTGTGGCAAGGAGACAAGGCTCCTCTGATTTAGGGGTCGGGGAGCAAACGGTGAACCCGGTCCTTGCCGCCGCGGCGAATGCCGTTCATTTTCATTCAACCATGAACTCATCGGTGGGCATGATCGAAGGGAAGTCCGCTGGTGAGGGGAAGGCAGCACGCAATCCTGACCTTCTTTCGGTCGGCAGCGCTGCACCGGATTTTTCCCTCAAGACTCCGACCGGAGAACAAATACGATTTTTCGACTATCAGGGCAAGACTGTCCTGCTTGAGTTCTTTGCTACCTGGTGTCCCAAGTGTCAGGCGGAAACAAAGCACCTCATCGAGATTGTGAGTGGCCTACCCCCATCCAACGTTGCGATCCTTGCGGTGAACGCAGACGGCGAAGATGCAGGAAGCGTATACGCTTTCAACCGGTATTTTGGAGTTCAATACCCCACTCTCGTCGATCCGGGGAGCCGGCCGGGGAACTTCAATCATCCGGGCGAAGGGGGGCCAGTAAGCGCGGCCTACAAGGCCAGGTACTATCCGACGTTTTACGTCGTGGACGCCAAAGGCCTGATCGTCTGGCGGTCTGACGGTGAACAGCCTGATGCGCTTATCGAGAACGAAATGCGCGCCGCCGCCGCTCCCCGAATTGACGCCTACTTTGTCGTCATGTTGTAAACCCCGTCCCAGTTTTCGGCGGGAGGCTTCCGCATGTTCTGCTGACAGCGCTTGAGGTACGTTGTTGCCGGTCCGTCGTCAGGCCGTATCTTCAGAACGCGCCTGAAAGTCGCGGCCGCGAGTTTCCATTTCTTGGCCTCGAAGTCCTGCAAGCCCTCGTGAAAGACCTCCACTGCCTGCTCGACGGTGTTCTCCACGGAGCCCTTTTCCTCTATCAGCTCGTACAGCCGTGTGGGCGTGTTGATACCGACGACCCGAACCCTGTCGAGCTTGCGCACAAAGAAATCCGCCCCGCCCCCGTCGTAGGTCTGCTCGCTCATCATCAGCCAGGTGCCGTACTGCTTGTTCACTCCCTCCAGGCGGGAGGCGAGGTTCACCGCGTTTCCCATGATCGTGTAGTTCATCTTCTGAGGAGTCCCCATGTTTCCTACCACCATGGGGCCGGTGTAGACGCCGATCCGTGTGAGCAGCGGTGTCGGGGCCAGTTTCTCGGCGATGATGCGCTTATCGAGCAC
The DNA here is from genome assembly GCA_052144915.1 of Spirochaetia bacterium. Classification (GTDB taxonomy): domain Bacteria; phylum Spirochaetota; class Spirochaetia; order SZUA-6; family Fen-1364; genus Fen-1364. The sequence goes on from JBKQPS010000057.1 coordinate 8,868, forward strand.
AAACTGCGCGCCGCCGATGCTCCCTGAATTGACGCCTACTTTGTCGTCATGTTGTAGACCCCGTCCCAGGTTTCGGCGGGAGGCTTCCGCATGTTCTGCTGACAGCGCTTGAGGTACGTCGTTGCCGGCCCGTCGGTGGGACGGATCTTCAGAACGCGCCGGATAGTCGCGGCCGCGAGTTTCCATTTCTTGGCTTCGTAGTCCTGCAAGCCCTCGTGAAAGACCTCCA
>JBKQPS010000058.1:0-15086 GCA_052144915.1 Spirochaetia bacterium
GGTTCCACGAAGGGCTTCTTCAGCTGCCGGGCAGAGAGCTCCTTGTACTGCGCTGCAGCTGGCGTGTTCGTGAGAAGCTTCCACATGATGGTGGCATGTTGCGGGAAGCCGTCCGCGAATGTGGACCCTGCCAGGTAATAGAGGTCACGGAAAAGGCCGGTTGAGGTCGCATAGTCCTTCAATTCTGCGTTCGCGTTCACCGCTGCCAGGAGCTCGGCAAACGTGGTGTACTCATAGTCGACATCGCGCTCCTTCCGGGCCCGCTCTATCTGGCTGACCCTGTAGACCACCGAATAGAGGAGCTGCGAGACGGACTGGGCGAATCTGCCCGTTCGATAATAGAACCAGCCGAGCTTCGAATGTGCGACCGCCGCGAATGAATCGTCGAAATTGTAGAGCACGAGGACCCTGTCGAGGCCCTTGTCGAAATAGTTCTTCTCCAACTGGGCGCGCAGCCGCTGGTTCGGGGTGTCCTGGAAGCGCTTGTCGTCCTGTACTATCGATGTGAGGGAATCCTCCATCTGCTTGTATTGTTGCTGCATCTCAAAGAGATTTGCGAGCTTGTAGAGAATATCGTACTGTTTTTCTGGAATATAAAAGGACTTTCTCAGTTCGTAAGCTTTTTGGTACTGTCGCTGGGCAAGTGATGCTTCACCTTCTGCCAGGTAGACATCACCTATCGCTGCCTCTGCCTCAGGGAATATTCCTGCCCCTTCGATCGCGTCCTTGTACAGCTGCAGCGCCCTGCCGTACTCCTTCTGGTCCGCAGCGGTATTCCCCTGTTCGTACAGGAGCCAGTACTTGTTCGCGTTGTCCGCATGCACCGCGCCGGAGCACGCCAGCGAGAAAAATAGGGCCAGAAAGCAGGCGCTTGATCTCATCGCGTGCACGCCCTCCCGGCCGGCTCCTACCAGCGAGCGCTCATCACCAGATCCTGCGTGGTCGTCAAGGCATCCTTGATGGTTGTCTTGTACGTCAGGGTCAACTTGTCCGCGGACAGCTCTCCCAGGGTGGAGTCCTGGATGGGCTGCGGCGCCACGACGACGAAGGAGAGGTCGTATCCGTCGAAAAGTGCGTCCAGCATCCTCTTGCTGTCATCGCTGAGCGGCTGGCGGGGCGTCCGGGCGACGAGCTGCGAGAACGTATGGCGTCCCCCCTCGGTCCCCCACTTCAGATCGGCGTCACGGAAAGCGTCCACTTTCGCCAGCGCATCGACAGAATCGAATGCGAGCTGCGCACGGATCGTAATGTCCTTTGCGTCTTCAGACCTGTCGAAGCTCGTGAGCCGCACTCGGCCGTTCGACGACGCCAGGGAGCGCTCGAAATCCGATCTCGAAACGGGCAGCGGGATCGCCGATTTTCCCGTCGACGACACCCCGAGATCGGCCACGAGCTGGGATATGTGATATGTAAGCTGGAGCGTGCCCGACCCGTTGTCACGGATCGTCAGCCTGCTGTCGATACCGATGCACGAACTGAGCAGAGCGACCGTGAGACAGAGGAGGACGATCTTTCGCATGGGGCTTCCTTTGCGCGTACTATACCGGAACCGGGGCGAAATTGCCAGTTGCGCAGGCTCAGGAGTTGGCGATTCTCCTGTTGTACCAGTTCTTTGCCTTGCGCTTGGTGAGCTGCTCTTCGCGGTGAGCCCAGTAGTACTGGAGGGTCCTCGAGTTTTCGCAGGAGTGACAGATGGCCTTTCCCAGGCGGAACTCCTTCTGGGGCAGCCATTTCCCGCACCTTTCACATTTCCGTTCATAGGCGTGGGGGTCCCGTGCATCGTGCAGGAAGTAATAGCTGGAGCGTATTTTCATGAGATTGCGATGGGAAACCTGGCCCGTGTTCAGCCAATGGTGGATGGTCGACTGCGTGCGCTGGAACATCCGCGCGAGGTCCGACTTTGTCATTTCCCACGTCGACATCATCCAATCGAGCATTTCGCGGACAGGAGGGTCCTCTGGCAATTCTCCTGACATTGTACCTACCTCGTTACGTTCCTTATCGGCAACGTACGGCCATTTTCTTGAGTGTCATTCCCATTCGATGGTGGCCGGCGGCTTGCTGGACACGTCGTACACCACCCGCCCGATCTCGGGAATGCGGTTGGTGATCAGCGATGAGATCTCGAGCAGATCCCCCATGCTCAGAGGATACACGTCAGCGGTAATGGCGTCCAATGAGGACACGGCGCGCAGGGCGAGGACGTGGCCGTACCGCCGCATGTCGCCGGAAACCCCGACTGACCGCAGGGGCAGGAGGACACAGAAGGCCTGCCATATCCTGTCGTACAGCCCGCGTGAACGCAGCTCGGTCAGGAACAGCAGGTCGGCGCGCCGGAGAAGCTCGCACTTTTCCCTCGTGACCTCCCCCAGGATTCGGACCGCAAGGCCGGGGCCGGGAAAGGGGTGGCGCGAAACGATCCGCGGGGGGAGCCCCAGCTCCAGGCCCAGGGCGCGCACCTCGTCCTTGTACAGGGAGCTGAGGGGCTCGATGATCAGGCCCTGCCGGCGCGCAGCCTCCACGAGGGGAGAGCGCACATTGTGGTGGGTCTTGATCACGTTCGCCTTGTCCCCTACCCCCCTTCCCGATTCGATGAGGTCGGTATACAGCGTGCCCTGGGCGAGGAAAGAGGACTGGATGCCGAGCTTTCCGATCTCCTCCTCCTGGACATTCATGAACAGGTCACCGATGATCCGCCGTTTTTGTTCCGGATCCTCGACGCCCGCGAGCCCCGCGTAGAACCGTTCAGAGGCGTCGACAACGTGCACGTGTCGCGCGCCGAGGCCGTCGAGACTTTCGCGCACCTCCTGGGATTCTCCCTCGCGCATGAGCCCGGTGTCGATGTACATGAGGTGCACCTGGTCCGCGGGAAGGCTTCTCAGCAGAAGCGCGGCAACGACGCAGGAGTCCACGCCTCCGGAAATGAGAAGAACGACCTTCCGGGAGCCGACACGCGCCAGGACCTGCTCCCGCTCGGACGCGAGGAAGTTCCGCATGTTCCATTCACGGCGGGCGCCGCAGATGTCGATGGCGAATGCTTCCAGCACCTCCATGCCGTACTGGCAGTGGCTGGCCTCCGGGTGAAACTGCACGCCCCAGGTCCTTTTTTTCTCGTTCACGAACGCCGCGGCCAGGTTGTTGTCCGAGCGGCCAATGGCGCGGAAGCCGTCGGGAAACCGCGTGACCGAATCGCCATGGCTCATCCACGACTCGAAGTCTGTCCCCGGCAGCCGGGCGAAGAGAGGGTCGCGGCCGGTGACCGTGACGCGCGCCCGGCCGAACTCCTTGCGGCCCAGCGGCTCGACGCGGCCTCCCTGGTCCGCCGCGATTCGCTGGAATCCGTAGCAGATCCCCAGGATCGGCAGCCCCTGCGCGTACAGGCGGCCGTCCACCGCGGGCGCGCCGGTCTCGTACACCGAGTACGGCGAGCCGGAAAGGATGACGCCCCGGGTCCCCTCGAGCGGCAGCGCCTCCAGTGGTGCATCCCCGGGCGCAATCTCGGCGTAGACTCCCAGTTGACGGATTCGACGGCCGATGAGCTGCGTGCTCTGGCCGCCAAAATCGAGAATGAGGATCTTGTCCATCAGGAAGCCAGCTCCCTCCGCAGCGTCTCCAGCCTTCGGGCATGCGTGTCGGCAATCGCCCGCGCCCGGTCGGCCGCGAGGCCGGTATAGTGCTTCGGATCGGAGAAGAACGTGACGGGATCCGTATCACGGGTCGCGGCGAGCTGCCGCGCCAGCTGCTCCCAGAGGGCGGGGTCCGCACGCAGCACGTCGGCGAGCCTCTCCCCGGACCGTTCTGCCTTCAGGCTTGCCGCGCGCACTCTTTCGTGCGCTTCGGGATCCCCGCCCAGTCCGATCAGAACGTACACGGACTCCGAAAACGCCAGGTCCCCCGTCATGGAGATGTTGCGGGCCATGCGCGCGCGGTCCACGACGAGCGAGCTGACGACGGCGCGCATCCGGTCCACGGCAAACGCGAATCCGGCGAGGTATTCGGCGACGAACCGCGACGAGGCGGAGTTCGTGAGGTCGCGCTGGTGGTCGGAGATCTGGTCCATGAAGAACGTTCCCACGCGAGGCGAAAATGCCTTCCAGAGACTCTTCACGTGCTCCGAGTTCCACGGGTTCCTCTTCTGGGGCATCGTCGATGAACCCACCTGGGCGGCCGCGAACTCCTCCCGTACCTCCCCGATCTCCGTGCGCTGAAGGTTGCGCAGGTCATCGGCCAGGTTGGCGACGACACCGAATGCGACATTCATTTCCAGCAGCAGCCGCAGCAGGTATTCGGGCTCCACCAGCTGGGTGGAATGCTCCGAAGGGGACAGGTCCAGTCCTTCCAGGAACTCGCGCTCCAGTCGGAGGGGATCTTTCACGAGGAGGGAAGTGGCGTTGTAGGCTCCGACCGCGCCGGCGAGCTTGCCGCGCAACTCGGCGGTCCGGTCGCGGATGCGCACGATCGATTCTCCAAGCCGCGACACGTATTCGGCGAGCGCGAAGCCGAATGTCAGCGGCACCGCGTGCTGGCCGTGCGTCCTGCCGATCTGCGGGGTATCCGCCTCTTCGCGGCAGCGTCGTATCAGCACGTCTTCGAGCTCACAGAGCAGGGGCAGGATCACCCTTCGAAGAGCGTCGCGGAATCGGAGCGCCGCGGCCGTGTCCAGGATGTCCGCGGAGGTCGCGCCCAGGTGGAGCAGATGCTTCACCGGCTGCGGAAGCGCGCGCTTGAGTACGTTCACCAGCGCACGGATGTTGTGCTGGGTCTTCTTCTCCTCCGCGTAGACCTGCGCGGGCTCGATCTCTTCCGCTGCCCGGTCCAGGGCCGCGGAGAGCCCGGGATCCGGTTCAGCAGGGGGGGCCTGGCGCAGGAGCGCCTTCAGCAGCGCCACCTCGACCCGGGCGCACGATCGGACGGATGCCTCTTCCCCCAGGAGGGCGCTCAGCGAGCGGAAAAGCTCCGGATTCGAGAGGGAATAGCGATGGTCGAGCGGAGAGAGGTTGAGATAGATCCCGCGCGACTCCATCGCTGGTCAGCTCGCCCCTTCGGCGCTGCGATAGAGCTTTTCGGCCTCCAGCACCTTGTTGCCGACCAGTGACTCGAGCTTGAGCATTTCCTTTTTCAGATCGCCGATGATGCGCGTGACCGCCTCGGCGGAAAACCTGTTGTCTTCCACCACCGAGCCGATGCTCTCGATCGTTCCCGTGACCGCGCGGTTGGCGCCCAGCTGGTCCTTGACGGACCGGGACAGGTCGTGGATGAACCCCGCGTATGCGCCCAGGTCGTGGGCGATCGTGTCGAAAATCTTTCCTGCCTCCCGCGAGGACTCCCCTCCCCGCTCGATGACGGTCTCGATCTGGCGCACCCACTTGCTCACCTCAGAGGCGGTCTCCGCGGACTTCTCCGCGAGCTTGCGAATCTCGTCGGCCACGACCGAGAAGCCGCTCTGCTCGTCGCCCGCGCGCGACGCCTCGATGGCGGCATTCAGCGCGAGGAGATTCGTCTGGTCGGCGATGTCGTTGATCCTCGCGAGGGCCGTCACCATCTTGTCCACCACGTCGTGGATCCCGAGGATCTCCTCGATGACCTTTTGTAGAATCGTGTTGCCGCTCTCCGAGAACTGCGCGGTGGTGCCGATGGTGGAGGCAGACCTGTCCGTGGACTGCGAGATGCTCTCCATCGCCGCCTGGAGCTTCTCCGCCGCGGAAGAGACCTCCTCGATCCCCGCCGCCTGGTTCTGCGCGCCTTCGGACACCGTCGTGGAGATGTCCCCGAGCTTGTTGATGAGCTGGTGGAGGTTGAAGATCGAGGCGGTGACGATGTCCATCGTCATCTTCAGCCGGCGGCTCGCCCGGAGCAGGTCCTCGGTGATGAGGTTCTCCCGCAGCGCCGACGAATAGCGCTGGCACAGCAGCGCGGAGAGCGATCCGACGAGGAGGTTGAGAAACGGAACGACCAGGAGCGCGATGGCGATCGATCCGGGAAAATGGAAAATCGCGTACACAACCGAAATCGCGGGGACCAGGACGGCGGCGCCCAGCGCCATGACGCAGTCGCGAAGGGACATGCGGAACGAGGCGATGAGCGGGACGCTCACGCAATATCCCTCCAGCACGTACAACGCTGCGAGGGCGGGAACGATGTTGTCCTGTGCCATCGAGAAGATCGCCATCACCGTCATGCCCGCCGTATCCAGCGCCAGCGCCGGTATGAACAGCACTGCCGTCGACGGGTGCTTTCGGGAGTACCAGGCGATCGTGAAGGAAAGGCCGCCGAGGACGGCGAGCACGGATGCATCGGCGATCGCCGCGTCCCAGCGCGCCGCCGCGGCTGACAGCGCGAGGATGACGGCGGTTGCACCGAGCCGCACGGCGATCGCGGCGCGGTCGGACAGCTTCTGCTGCTCGTCGGCGATCTGCGCCAGACTTTTTACTCCCCGCATGGCTCATTTGTAGTTGAAAGCCACCGGTTTGTAAAGCAATCGATGCGCGTGATAGACTGGTCTCGATGCCCACCGTGGACTACCGGGCAATGCTCTCACAGGCCCTCGAGGCGGGCCGGAGCCACGACTATCGGCGCGCCGCGGAACTCCTGGCCCGCATCGTGGGCAGCACGGATCAGCTTCCGCAGGCACAGCTGTACCTGGGACGCGCCTACCACGCGCTAGGGGAATACGCGAACGCCGCCCAGGTTCTCGGCTTCTACGTTCGCGCCCGACCGGGTTCACTTTCCGGTCAATTCTTCCTGGGACGCGCCTACCTCGGAATGGAGGAGTTCGGACTGGCAGTCCGGCACCTGAAGCTCGCCGTCGAGCGGGATCCCTCGTTTTCCCCCGCGTACGGCCTGCTCGGGCTGGCATGCCTGAAGGCGCACCGACCAGACAAGGCGATATGGTGGTTTGCGCGGGCGCTGGAAATCGACCCTCAGAACAAGCGTCTCCAGACGGGCTACCTGAACACCGCCCTCGTGCTCGCCATCCGCCTTTTCTTCCGGGGAGACCTGGTGGACGCCGCGCGGCTGTTCAACGAGGTGCTGGAGCAGCGCAGGGAGAGCATCCTCCCCCACCTGTACCTTGCATCGATCTACCGGGAGCTCGGCAAGAGCAGCCTGGCCCTGTACCACATGGACGCGGCCTCCCGGATTTCCCCGCAGGACCCGTACCTGCACCTCCAGAAGGCCGTCGTTCTGCTGTCGCAGGGCGAAAAGGCCGCCGCCGCGGATGAGATCCGCGCCGGGACCGTGCTGCTGAAATCCAGCGTCTCGCCGGGGGGCACCCCCGCCGAAGTGCTTCGCTTCATCACGGTGAATCTCTTTCGAGAAGGGCGCTACCGCGAGGCGGCCTTCTACGGCGGCAGGCTCCTCCGCGGGACCTACAATGATTCCCAGATGCACGCGCTCGTCGCCGAGGCGTACCGAAACCTGGGGGACCGTGAGAAGGCGCGCAACCACTACCGCCGCGCGATCGAAGGAGACAAGACGTCACTGGAGCTGCGCTACGGTCTGCTCGCGGTGCTGTGGGAGCTCGGCGAATATGGCGAGCTCATGCGCGAAGCGGGGCGGGTTCTCCGGAGAGATCGCGCGGACGGTCCCGGCCACTACTTTCACAGCCTCGCCCTCGCGCGCACCGGCGCCGCGATCGAGCAGGTTCTCTCGGAGCTCCAGGAACAGGTCAAGGTGCGGGGACCGGACCCGGTCCTGATGGCGGAGCTCGCCGCGGCGTACGTCCGTGCGGGCCTGCCCGAGCTGGCGGAGGGGTGGTACACACGCGCAATGAAGCTGAATCCGCCGACCGCCGAGATGCTTCTCGCGCTCGGAGCCGTCTACGAGAGCCTGGGCAAGAACGACCTGCTCGGAGACCTGTACGCCCGGTACCTGGAAATCCGGCCCGAGGATCGCCGCATGCGCCGCCGCCTGGTCCGTCTCCTGCTAGAGGACGAAGCCTTCGAAGCGGCGGCCGGCCAGATCGCCCTCCTTCTGCCCGTGGAGCCGAGGAACACGCGCCTGAAGAGCGCGCTGGCCGTGTGCTACCGGCGCACCGGAAAGTACGCGGAGGCGCTGATCCTGATCAGGGAGCTGCTCCTGGATTCCCCCGCGTCCGTGGACCACATGAAAGCCGCCGTCTACTGCCTGGATCACATGGGCGCGCGCGCCGTGGCGCTGAAGGCGTTGTCCAGCTTCATGGCCGAGCACGGCGAGTCCCTTTCCCTCGTTCTCATGAGCGGAGTGCTCCAGTACCAGGAGAATGCGCTGGACCGGGCCGCCGAGGCTTTCCGGAAGGCCGTCTCCCTGTCTCCCACCGACTGGAGGGCAAACCGGAATCTCGGGATGGTCTACCGCAGGATGGGCAACGATCTTTTCGCCGAAAAGTTCCTGCAGAAGGCCCGCGAATACGAGGCTGGCTCACGGCAGAGCTCTGCACCCTGAGCCGCCGGGGCTCGACGGCAGGTTTTCCGTTGCGAAGCGCGGAAATCCGAATATAATAGCAGGTACCACCAAGGAGGAGAGCGTATGAAGGCAAAAGCGCTGGAGTTGTTCAAGGCGTATTCAGAATCCCAGCTGCCGAGCGATGGGGGGTATATCGTCTCCTCTTTTCTCGACGAGAACTCGGCGTACTCGCGATACGAGGTCGTCGCCTACAGCGGCGTGAAATCGATCGTTCTCACCCAGGAAGGCCTGACATTCCAGACGGATGGGAACAAGATCTTCGTGCTCGCCGAGCCTCCGTCCTACCCCCAGAAGGCGACAGAGCCGTTTCGGCGGAACGCAAAGGAGCAGCTTCCGCTCAGATTTGCCGAGCTGGATGTGCTGACAACCCGCAGCCAGACCAGGGTCATGGTGAGCAAGGCCCCCATGATGACCTACGGCTCCTTCACGATCCTGAAGCCCAGCGGCGTCAACTTCTCCTTCATCTTCTACAACCTGCCCGATGTCATGGACACGATCGCGAAATTCTTCGCCGCAACCCTGAACAAGGAAGCCGCCGTACCGAAGTCGGAGGCGGAGAAAGCCAGCAGGCTCGTGGTGGACGGATTGAAAAAGTTCACCATCTGGCAGAAATAGAACAGGCGGGAAATGCAAACGGCCGGGGACACCACCGGCCGTTTTTTTCATTCGAAAGGCTCCTCAGCCGCCGTTTCTTTCGATCATGATCTGGGCGACGGCGAGCTTGGACAGCGGCACCTGATACGGCGAGCAGGACACGTAGTCCAGCCCCGCGTCCATGCAGAACCGGATGTTGTCCGGCACGGCGCCGTGCTCTCCGCACAGCCCGACCTCGAGGTCCGGCCGGGTCATCTTTCCGCGCTTCACCGCGAGAGCGATCAGCTCGCGCACCTGCGGGTTGAGGTACTGGAAGGGGTTGCCTTCCAGAAGGTCGAACTGGGTATAGTCGGGCATGAAGGTGTTGAAGTCGTCGCGCGACAGGCCGATCGTGGTCTGGGTGAGATCGTTCGTCCCGAAAGAGAAGAACTGCGCGTAGTGCGCAAGGTCTCCTGCCCCCAGCGCCGCGGCGGGGAGCTCGACCATCGTTCCGATCTTGTAGGGCGCCGGCTTGGCCTTGAAGCTCTCCCGGACGTCCCGTTCCACGTCGGTCAGCCCGCGGATGTGCTTCCCCTCGATCTTCTTCCCGTAGATGATCAGCTTCAGCTCGTTCTCGTTCATGATGATCGGGATCATGACCTCGGGCTCCACGCGCACGCCTTCCTTCTTCAGCGCGTACACGGCCTCGAATATGGCCCGCACCTGCATCTCGTAGATCTCGGGATAGGAGACGGCGATACGGCAGCCGCGGTGGCCGAGCATCGGGTTGAACTCGTGCATGGCCTCGCTCTTCGCCCGCACGTCCTTCTCCGAAACCCGCTTCGCGCCCTTCTTGCCCACGTTGAGGTACTTCATGAACCTCTCGAGCTCCTGGTCGTTGTGCGGCAGGAACTCGTGCAGCGGGGCGTCCAGCAGCCGGATGATCACGGGATAGCCTTCCATGATCTTCAGCAGCTTGTAAAAGTCGGCCTTCTGCATCGGAAGCAGCTTCTGGAGCGCCCTCTTGCGCTCCTCCACGGATTCGGAGAGCACCATCTCGCGGAACACGTTGATGCGCTTCTCGTCGAAGAACATGTGCTCGGTCCGCACGAGGCCGATGCCCTTCGCGCCGAACTTGCGCGCCAGTGCCGCATCGCGCGGCTTGTCCGCGTTGGCCCGCACGTGGAAGCCCTTCACGAATTTCTCGACCAGGTCGAGGAAGTCCAGCATCCCCGATTCCTCGGGATCCGGCTCGATCAGCTCGGCTTTTCCGAGGTACAGGGTCGGTGCCCCGTAGAACGGGACGTTCAACGTGACATAGTCGCCTTCCCTGATGACATTGCCGGCCACTGTCGCCTTTTTCCCCGTGATCCTCATGTCGGGCTTCACGAGAGAGACCTTCCCGTACTGGCGCGCGACCACCGAGGCGTGCGCCGAGTAGCCGCCCTCCGTCGACAGGACGCCGGTGGCCACCTCGATCGCCTTCACGTCTTCCGCGAAGGACGAGACGAGGCAGAGGATGAGCTTCGTGTCGTGTCCCTTCTGCTGGGCCATCTTGTGGGCTTCCAGGAGACGGTCGGTGGAGAAGTAGACCCTGCCGATTGCCGCGCCCGGCGCACCGGTGATGCCTCCCGTCAGGGCCTTCATGCCCTTGACCGTCGTGAAGTCGATGATCGGGTGCAGGATCTCGTTCAGCTGCCCCGGCTTGATCTGCTTGACCACGTAGGTGTCGCTCACGATCTTCCGCGCGTGCAGGTCCAAAAGCAGGCGGATGTCGGCCTGCGTGGACTTGGTCATGACCGAGCGCTGGTCGATCAGCCACAGCCTCTTGTTTTCCACCGTGAACCGGATGGAGCGGATCTCCTTGAAGTGGTCTTCCACGGCGCGGGCGATCTTCTCCAGCTCGGTGTGGTAGTTCTTCGCGATGTTGGCGATGTTCGAGCCGCTCGTGCCGATGGCGTTGAACTTGTTCTGGAAATACTCGCCCTGGATCGCCTTGTCACCAGTGACGATGTTGCGCGTGTAGAACTGGCCGTTCAGCGAGTCCTTCCCGTAATTGCCGTACACCATTGGCTGGATGATCAGCGCCGTGTCTTCCTGGTTCTGGTCGTTGATGGCGAGCAGGTGGCTGATCCTCTTCAGGGCGATCTCCAGCTGGTCGAAGGGATCCGCGAAATACCCGCCGGGAAGCATCTTCGTGTAGCGGGCGGCGCTGGCCTTTCGCTTCTTCGCGTCCATCTCCGAGTTCAGCTCGCCGTCCAGCTCCTTGACGGCCTGCTTAAGGGCCTTTGCTTCCTTTTCCTTGTTTTCGAACTCCGCGATGGCGCTCTCGATCTCGAGGCTTCCGCGGGTGAGGAACTGCATCTCGTGCCAGCCGAAGTTTTCCCCCACGTAGCGGTTGAAACCGGGGAGCGTTTTGTCGGTGAGTCCGAAGTTGTGCAACGTCGGGTACGAGGCGATCACGAGGTTCGGGCTGACGACCACCTTGACGAGCATCGGGTTGTCCGTGTCGCCGTACGTCTTGCCGGTGAGCTTCGCGAGGCGGTCGAACCACGGCCGCAGGGCGCCCCAGATATCGTAGTCACCGAGGTGAGCCGCGACCTCGGCATCGATGATGAACCCGGGAAGTATCGGCAGGTCGAGATCAGCGAGCTCCATTGCCAGGCGCCCGCGAATGCCGATCCGTTCCTGGACCTGCGGCTTCGTCGTTGCTTCGCCCTGGTCAAAGAAGTGGATGTTCTTCTTCATGTATGTCCTTCCCTTTCGAGCCTAGAACAGGTTCAGGATCGCGCCGACCTGCGCCTTCAGGAACGCCTCGAACATGTGGCTGGCGCCCTGCTTGAGGTAGCGCTGGAGCTTCGCGACGTCGCGGATGTCGTCCCCGGCGATGGCGATCATGATCGCGCTCCCGTGCTTCACCTTTCCCCACTTGAACAGCGTGTTGATGTCGTGGATCCTCTCGCCCTCGTAGAAGACGTAGACCTCCAGGCCCGGGTACTTCGTCGTGTAGCTCTGGATGATCTTCTTCCACGCTTCCACGTTGCCGTTGTGGAAGAGCTCGTTGCTCACAACGATCGAGTACATGGGGGTCATCCTCTTCGGAGCCCCGGAAGGTGCCGCCGGAGCGGCCGGGGCCGCCGCGGGCGCCAGGGCCGTCGTCGCGGCAGGTGCCGCCGACGGGTACGCGGGAAGCGCCGAGGCGCTGGGCGCCGCCGACTCGGCCGCCGCGAGGAGAGACGCATTCGAGGCGCGCGGGCCGGCCGCCTTCCGAGCCGCACCCGCCCTGCGGGGCGGAGCCGGCGGGGCGACGGGAGCCGGCTTGCGGAACACGAATGTCCCCTTCGTCAGGGCCGGGGGCGTCTTCGCCTTCCCGCCCTCCATGAGGGAGATGAGCAGCGTGATGGCCGTGTCACACTTCTTGTCGCCGTTCGTCGCCGCGAAGGCGCCGGCGAACACGGTGACCAGCTCATTCCGCTTGAGGCTGCGCACGCCTTCCCAGTGGTCGCGGTTCTTCGGATTGACGACGACGACGCCCAGCTCGGGATGAAAGTACGCCACGACGAGGTCGACGGCCTTCCAGGTTGCCACCGTGGCGGCCAGCCCGTCGAATGCGTCGAAGTTCTCCGCGAGGTTGTGCGACCGGCAGGAGTAGTGGTACTTGTCGACGAGAATTGCGTTCAGCGTCGGCAGGACCTGGCGCGGCTCGATGGATTTGTCGGCCAGGCACTGGCCCAGCGTGTCGGCGATGTTGCGTTTCGATTCGAAATCCCCGATGACCCGCGAGATGAACTTGAAATGGCGGAGGGAGCGGTTGAAACCGTCCCTCGTTGCGAGCTCATCGAAGGCATGGACTTGTTCCGGCATGTGTCTTTCCCCTCTGACCGTATATCGCGCGAGGTCGCGCTGGAAATGAAAATGGTGACCCCCGAAGGGGTCACCATTCAATTTCCCCGCGTGCTCAGATCTCTCTCAGCCCGACGTCCTGGGAGCCCTTGCGAGGTCTCCCCCTCTTTGCCTTGGCCGGCGGCCGGCCGCGGCGCCGCGGAGCGACGTCAACGACGCCCTGCTCGGCAGCCCGCGAGGCGGCGGGAGCGGCGGGAACGTTCAGCATGTCGAGATATTCTGACTTCTGGCCCTCGGCGGGGTTTTCCGTCGCGGTCGCGGCGAAAGACTGCGCGATGTCGGCCCGAACCGTGGATCGGCGGCGCGAGAACGACGCGAACGCGGCGTCCTGGAATCCTTTCGACACTCCGTACAGGAACTCGTTGAGGACGTTCGCCATGCCGTCCAGCGTTGCTTTCTTCCGCTTGATCGACGTGATATTGACGTCCAGCAGTAGACCGGGCTGGATATGGTAGGGGTTGATCAGGTACTCGAACCTCAGGAACTGCTTCTCCAGGAAGCTGACCCGGTCCTCGATGACCCGCCGCTGGATCGGGTAGCGGAACCCGTACAGCTTCTGCAGCTTGTCACGCATCATGATGATGCGGCGCTTCAGCTCGTCCTTTTCCGCGATGTAGGTGCGGTTCATGCGCTCCACGTCCGTGTCACCCGGCTTGATGAAGGTGACTTCGCTCCAGCTCTTCTCGATATCCTCGTACAACGGATCCCCGGTCTTCGCCTTGATCCGCCTCTTGATCTTTCCCTTCAGCCGGCGGGACAGGTCGTCGAAGTCGACGACGCCCTTCATGAACTTCGAGTCCTCGTAGACCATATCCAGCACGTCCCAGACATGCAGCACTTCCACTTCGAAGCTCTTCGCCTGCACGTCGTAGGCCTTGCGCTCCTCCAGGAGCTGGGCCTGGTCGTAGTATTTCAGGCGGATCGCGTAGCGCTCGTCGGGCAGGTGCGCGTCATCCGTGTCCTCGTACTCACGGAGGATGAGCTCCCTCGCGTTCTTGAGGTTCTCCACGTGCTGGTAGCCCATCTTCGAGGTGTCCAGGATGGAGGTGATGGAGTTGATCGCGGTGTTGAAGCCGCGGTTGCGGATGTTCTCGATGTCGATGATGCGCTTCAGGTTCTCGCGGATATTCACGGGGTCGTATTCCTCGGGGTCGATCTCGGCCCGGAGCCCCTCGATCTTGTCCATCAGCGCCTTGGCGAAGAAAGTGTAGCGCTTGGACCGGGGATCGTCCTTGTCGTCCGAAGTGAACTTCTCCACCCTCTTCATCTTCTCGAAAAGGATCTCTCCGTCGCTGAGCTCTTCCCGTCCCTCGTCCACGACCTGGTCCTTGAGCTTCTCTATTTCCTTGTCGATCAGGTCCAGGAGATTCTTGGAAATGAGATCCTTCACGAGGAACTCCACGGTGACCTGGTAGTGGAAAATCGGGCTGATGAGCTCGGAGTCCAGGATGTTTACCGAGAGCTTCACATCGGTGACCGTCTTGGGCTTGTACGCGCTGTCCTTGAAGGAGCACTTCACGATGGAGTAGGCGTTTTCACCGCGGATGAACGCGCCGACGTCCGTCTTCTGGCGGAGCAGGGAGTTGGTCAGATTTTCCAGGTCATTGACGCCCCTCTGGATGTGCCCCTGGAGGTGGCCGTACATGTTGACGATGGATTTCTCGATTTCACCCGTGTTGAACTTGTCGATTCCGCCGACCTGGTCCAGGAGCGCCGCGATCTCCTTGGGGGTGTAGCGGGCGAGAGACTTCATCTCCTCTTTGTCGATGAAGTTCCTCACCTTCTTCACCATCTCGTCTTCCGACGTGACGATGAAGCGGTTGAACATGTTCTGGTAATTCTGGTTGAAGTAGTTGTACAGCTTCTCCTTGATGCCGCCCATGATATCGAGCTTCTCGGCGACCTCCTTGGGGAGCTTCGAGGAGATGTGATTCATTACCTTGTCGACTTCCTCGCTCATGAGAAGATCGACCTCGGCCTGCTGATCCCGGAACTCCTGGGCCAGCGAGTTTCTCGAACCAACGGCGCTCGGCTTTTCCGGATGGAACACGTTCGGGCTTTTCGGAAGGTCAATCGCAGCCATAGTTCTCTCCTTTTCTCAGTTTACTCATTCCTAGTAGACCACAAAAGACTGCTACTTTCAAGCACTTTTTTCTCTACTTCCATCT
>JBKQPS010000059.1:0-7707 GCA_052144915.1 Spirochaetia bacterium
AAGAACTACAAGGGCATCACCGGCACGATCAACTTCAACGCCAAGGGCGACCTGACCGTTGCCAAGTACTTCATCATCCATGTCATCTCGCCGGACCCGGACAAGTGGTCGTCGAACAAGATAGACAAGACCCTGAATATCGCTCCCCCGGCGTGATCCACCGAATACGGCGCCCGTTGCGCCGTCTCCAGTCGAAGGCGGCAATGAGTTGTCGCCTTCGGCGAATCAAGATACAGTCTTGACGCCCCGCCCCCGCGTAGGGGGCGGAGCTCTTAATTGGAGGCTCCATGAGAAGCACGGTCGGGCGGACCCTGCGGGAGATATTCCTGCCCCTGGGGAGGATGGCGGTGTTCGTCGCCGGCGCGGGAGCACTCTTCTCCGCGCTGATGATTGTCCTGGCCTTCCTCTGCCGGGGCTCGGGCGCGGACAAGCTTCTCCTCGACACGCAGGGCGTCAACATCGTCACGTACACCGTCAACAACCTGCCCCAGGTTCTCATCGACGGGGTGACCCTCGGCTTCGTCTATGCCGCCATCGCCCTGGGCTACACGATGGTCTATGGAGTCCTCGAGTTCATCAACTTCGCCCATTCGGAGATCTTCGCGATCGGCGCTTTCACGGGCGTGGAGTTCCTTATCCTGATGGACAGGCTCGGCGTGTTGAAGTCTGCAGGCCCGATGGGCTCTTACTTCTATCTTACTCTCGCTCTGGTCGTCTCCATGACCGCCGCGGGCGGCATGGCCATGCTCGTGGAGAGGACGGCCTACCGGCCCCTTCGCAACTCGCCCAGGCTCGTGCCCCTCATTTCCGCGATCGGCGTCTCCTTCGCCCTACAAGATATCATCCGCCTCGTGGAGAGCCTGACGACGGGGCAGTTCTACCGGGTCTTCCCGACTTTCGGCAATTTCGACACGCGCCTGCCCCTCTTTTCCCTCCAGGCGGGCGGACAGGACGCGACCCTCGTCGCGATCCAGGTCAAGTCCGTCGTCGTCATCGGCGCGGCTGTCCTCATGCTGGTCGGCCTCAACTACATCGTCAATGCGACGAAGATCGGAAAGGCCATCCGGTCGGTTGCCCAGGACCACACGACGGCCGCCCTCATGGGAGTGAGCGTCAACGCGATCATATCCTTCACCTTCCTGCTCGGCGGCGCACTCGGGGGCGCGGCCGGCCTCTTGTACGCGATGAAGTTCACCCGCATCGATCCCTACGTGGGCTTCATCCCGGGTATCAAGGCATTCACGGCCGCCGTCCTCGGCGGCATCGGCAACCTCACGGGGGCCCTGCTCGGCGGCATCGTCCTCGGCATGCTCGAGAGCTTCGCCGGCGCGTACCTCGGGACGTACACCCGGGGCGCCTTCGGGTCCGAGTACAAGGACATCATCGCCTTCCTGGTGCTGATCACCTTCATCATCTTCCGCCCGTCGGGACTGCTCGGCGAGCAGGTCTCGCAGAAGGCATGAGGGGGCACGCGATGAAAGGAAGGACCATGACAGCCGGCGGGTCGAAGGCATCCCGCGCGCTTCGAAGCCTCGGCGCCGCGCTCAACACGGGCACGATCCCGTACATCGTCGCCGTCTTCCTTCTCATCCTGGGGACGATCCTCGTCTACCTGAGCCCGAGGTCCATCCCCGCCTTCCTGCTTTTCATCGGCGCTGCGGCGCTCACGTATTTCCTCCACATGAACAAGGCCGCGAAGCTGGCCATGGCCGTCCTCGTCGCGATCATCATCGTGCCGATCCTCGGCGCGCGCAACATCTCCTACCTGGAGATCATCTTCCAGATCGCGGTCTTCTCGGCCCTCGCCCTGGGCCTCAATATCGTGGTGGGCTTCTCCGGCCTCCTCAACTTCGGCTACATGGCCTTTTACGCGGTGGGCGCGTACCTCTGGGGCTTCTTCGGGTCCCAGCAGCCCTTTCTCCTCCACGCGATCCCGGGCACGGTTCCCGTCGGCACCCCCTTCTTCCTCGCGCCGGATTGGTTCTACCTCTTCCTGTTCCTGGGCATCATCGTCGCGGCAATCGTCGGCCTCCTCCTCGGCCTTCCTGTCCTCCGCGTCCGCGGGGACTACCTCGCGATCATCACTCTCGGCTTCGGCGAGGTAGTCCGCCAGACGTTGAACAACCTCGACAAGCCGATCAACTTCACGAACGGCCCCCAGGGCATCACGCCGATCCAGCGTCCGAGGCTTCCCACCGGGCTTCTCGGGTTGTTCAACCGTCTTTTCGAGCCAATCGTGGGGACCCCGGTCACCGCCAACCAGTTCTACAACATCATGTTCTACCTGATCGCGGTCATGGTCGTGGTGGCGGTGGTGGTCGTCACGCACCGGTTCGAGGACTCGAAGATCGGGCGTGCGTGGGCGGCTATCCGCGAGGACGAGCTCGCCGCGACCGCCATGGGCATACCGGCGAACAAGCTCAAGCTCGGCGCTTTCGCGGTCGGCGCCTCTTTCGCGGGTGCCATGGGAGTCCTCATTGCCGCGAGCCGCACGTTCATCAGCCCGGACTCTTTCAGCTTCCTCCAGTCGGTGAGCATCCTCACGATGGTCATCCTCGGCGGCATCGGCAGCATCCCGGGAGTGATAATCGGGGCGACGGTCGTCATCCTCCTCAACCAGCAGGTATTGCAGAGCTTTTCACTCTTCCTCGCCCAGCTTCGGCAAAGCGACGCGGTGATACCCCTCCTCAACCTCCACTGGACGGACCTCTCCAACCAGCTCGATCCCTCCAAGTACCAGCGCCTGGTGTTCGGCATCATCCTCGTCGTCATGATGATCCGAAGACCCGCGGGCATCCTGCCTGCGGCGCGCCGGCGCCGCGAGCTCAAGGGCGACGAAGAGAATGGCGATACGCCCGGCCCCGAAGACAGCGTGGATGCACAGGGGGCTGACCGTGGCTGACGCGGGTCTGATCCTGGAGACGAAGGACGTCGTCAAGCGGTTCGGCGGTCTCACCGCGGTCAACAAGCTGAGCTTCTCGATGGAGAAGGGCCGCATCTTCTCCATCATCGGTCCCAACGGCGCCGGGAAGACCACCTTCTTCAACGCGCTTTCGGGACTCTCCCGGCCTGACGAGGGGGAGATCCGGTTCGAAGGCCGGCGCATCGACGGTCTCGCGCCGGACAGAGTGATGAACCTCCATATGGCGAGGACCTTCCAGAACATCCGGCTCTTCGGAAGCATGACGGTCGTGGAGAACATCATGGTCGGCGCCTACACCAGACTCCGGCAGAGCGCGGTGCAGACCGTGCTCAGGACCAGGGCCTTCAGGGCCGAGGAGAAAAGGGCCGAGGCGCGCGCCGAGGACCTGATGGAGTACGTCAGCCTCAGGGGAATCGGCAACGAGCTTGCGGGGAGCCTTCCCTACGGCGCGCAGAGGCGGGTCGAGATCGCGCGCGCCCTGGCTTCCGAGCCGCGGCTCCTCCTCCTGGACGAGCCTACCGCCGGTATGAACCCCGCGGAGACCGAGGAAGCGACGAGCCTCGTCCGGCGCCTGCGGGACGAGCTCGGCATCACGATCCTGCTGATCGAGCATGACATGAGGGTGGTCATGAGCATCTCGGACCGCATCAGCGTGATGGATTACGGCGAGAAGATCGCCGAAGGCGAGCCCCGGGTCATCGCATCAAACCCCCGGGTCATCGAAGCGTATCTCGGCCGCAGGGCAGCCGCGGCGGGCGGCGGCCAATCCGCGGGAGACAGCGGCGGGGAGGTGCCGTCATGAGCCTCCTCGAGCTCGAGAATGTCAATTCCTACTATGGAAAGATCCACGCGCTGAAAGGCGTGTCTCTCACGGTGGAAGAAGGCGAGATCGTGACACTCATCGGGGCGAACGGAGCGGGCAAAACGACGACCCTCCGCTCGATCTCGGGCCTCCTCCACCCGCGGGAGGGCTCAGTGAGGCTGATGGGCAGGGATATCACGAAGCTGGCGGCCCACCTCGTGCACAAGGAGGGCCTCGGCCTCGTGCCGGAGGGCCGGAACATCTTCCCCCGCCTCACCGTGCTGGAGAACCTCCAGATGGGCGCCTACATCCTCACGGACAAGGCCGAAATCGACCGCGGTCTCGAGTACGCCTTCACACTTTTCCCGCGGCTTAAGGAGCGCGCGGCCCAGAAGGGCGGCACACTGTCGGGCGGCGAACAGCAGATGCTCGCCACCGCGCGGGGCCTCATGTCCAATCCCCGGATACTCCTCATGGACGAGCCTTCGATGGGCCTCGCGCCCGTCCTTGTCGACCAGATCTTCGACGTGATCAAGGAGATGAACTCCCGGGGCACCACGATCCTCCTCGTCGAGCAGGACGCCCTTATGGCCCTGGGCATCGCTCATCGCGCCTACGTCCTGCAGACCGGCAAGATCGTGCTGTCGGGCAAGGCGGCCGACGTGGCCCGCGACGAGAACGTCAAGAAGGCGTACCTGGGAGTTTGAGGAGCCGGGGTTTCCCGGCGGCACAGGTGCAACCATCGCGAATGGACTGCGCCTCACCGGCAGTACTTTTTCTTGACAGACAAGTCAACATGGTCTACATTACCTCAGACCTCGTGATATCTCACGCTTGGACCCAACAGGTTGGCGCAAGGGATAGCCGGAATGAAAGGAGGTATTGCGCCAAGGGTCTCTCCTGCTTTTGAAAAATCAATTCTACTGCGGAAGGAGTGAGGAAATGAAGACAAGAAGGATCGTATTCTGCCTCTGCGCTGTGCTTCTGTTTTGCGGAGTTCTCGCAAGCGCAGGCGCGATTGATAAGAATGTGAAGGGTGAACTGACGAACTGGACTTGGACCAACAAGTGCATCGCTGACTGGCTGGTACCTGCGTTCAACAAGGTGTATCCGAACATCAAGATCAACACTGTGCCAATGGCCTTTGACGAAACCCACGACAAGATCTTCGCTGCCATCGCAGCGGGCTCTGGTGCACCGGACTTCGCGACGATCGTCAGCGACTATGTGCAGAAGTTCATCGCCCAAGGCGGCTTGGTGGACATGACGGATTACATCAACATGCACAAGGGCCAGTTCCCGAAATACAAGCTGGAGATGGACTCTGACAAGAACGGCCGTGTCTTCGGCGTTCCTTTCAACAGTGCGCCCGTGGGCATGTGGTACAGAAAAGACATCTTTGACAAGTACAACATAAAGCTTCCCGAGACCTACGATGAGTACCTTGCCGCCGGTCGTGAGCTGAAGAAGCACTGTGTGTACCTCGACTCAATATCGGTTGCGGCCGAGGCGATGGACCGCTCGACGCATGGCGAGGTCGGTGTTCACGCGTTCTTGACCCAGCAGCAGTCGGGAAGTTACTTCGACGCCAACGGCAATCCTACCCTGGACAGCAAGGAATCAAAGAGGGCGATGGCTCTCATGAACACCCTCGTGAAAGAGGGCTTGGCCGCGAACGTGGAAAACGGGTCACCCGCCTACTACCAACTCATGGACGACAGCAAGCTGGCTACCGTCATGTCAGCCGCATGGTACATCAACGTGCTGGTGAACTACATCAAGGAAGGGTCCCCCGCATACGGCAACTGGCGCTTCGCGGCGCTTCCGGCATTTGACAAGGGCGGCTCTCGCGCATCGAACCTGGGCGGTGCGGAGTTGTGCATTTTCAAACAGACGCCCAAGGACAAGGCCGATCTTGCGATGGCATTCATAGACTTTACCTGTACAACCCAGGAGGGCAACAAGGTTCACGCACAGTACGGCGAGTTCCCCTCGTGGATACCTTCCTGGACGAATCCGGGAGTCGTGAACATGACGTGGCCCATGACAGGTGACCAGAAGTTGAACAAGATCTTCGCTCAGATCGAGCCTCTGGTACCTGCCTGGAAGCAGCCTCCCCGCTACACGGAGATTCAGAAGATCCTCCAGGCGGCGATGAATGACATCTTCGTTGGTGACAAGACCGTGGATCAGGGACTGGCTGACGCGCAAAAGGAAGCATCGCAGTAGGTCGTACATTTCTGAGCTGCTGAAAACCCCTCGGCGACCGCGGTAATGCGGCTCGCCGGGGGATCCTTGATGATACGTGCAGCTCGAAGGGATGCGAAGGGTATGAAAAGAGGGGGGCTCGGTCGTAGAATTCTGCGCAACAGGCACGCCTATTTCTTCATTGCCCCATTCTTCCTCATTTTCGCGATATTCGGACTGTACCCGATCGTGTACTCCTTCATCCTCAGCTTTTTCAACTGGAACGCAAATGCGCCGTGGGTTTTCGTCGCATTCGCAAACTACCGCAACCTTCTTGTGCGTGACACGGTGTTTTGGACATCTTTATGGAACGTCGTCTACATCTTCGTGATCAATGTTCCGCCGATGATCCTGGTCTCCGTCATCATCGCGGTCGTCTTGAACTCGCCGTACCAGAGGTTCAAGGATTTCTTTCGAATCACCTACCTCATTCCGTACGTCACTTCGGTGTTGTCCATCGCGATCGTGTTCTTCGTTGTTTTTGATGATTCTCGCGGGCTGGTCAACCTCCTTCTAGGCCAGGTCGGGTTGCATCCCGTTCACTGGCTTACGTCGAAGAAGATGTCGAAGATCTCGATCGACATCCTTGTTACCTGGAAATGGCTTGGGTACAACATGATCATCGCCCTTGCAGGCCTTCAGAGCATCGACACCCAGGTGTACGATGCCTCGAGGATCGATGGTGCGGGAACCTTGAGGACCTTCTTCAGCATCACTTTACCCCTGTTGCGGCCCGTCATCGGTTTCCAGGTGATCATGGCTACCATAGGGACGCTCACGATGTTTACGGAGCCTTACATCCTCACTGACGGTGGCCCGGGATACTCATCCCTCACTCTCGTGCTGTACCTTTACAGGTCCGCTTTCAAGTTCTTCAAGCTCGGATATGGTGCAGGGATAGCGTTCCTGACATTCATCGTCATCCTTATTCCCGCGTCGATCCAGGTGAGGCTGTATGCGGAACGGGATCGATCCTATACCGCGACGTGAGGAGAAGGGGTTGATGAAACCGAGGATTGTCATCACTTTCCTTCTCGTTCTCGGAGCCGCTGTTTTCCTGTTTCCTTTCTATTTCATGCTGCTTGGCTCTTTCAAGACCACAGGTGAGATCTTCTCGATGAGGATCTTGAGCTTGCCCAAGAACGGCTTTCATCTCACCAATTACATCGGGCTGTTCGGAAAGTCAATGTTTGGCAGGTCGCTCTTGAACAGCACGATTGTGTCGGTGTCATACATCGCGCTCATCCTTTTTCTCTCCTCCATGGCCGGATTCGCATTTGCGAAATACCGCTTTCCTGGTCGGAATGGACTGTTTGTTCTTCTTCTTGCTTCTATCATGGTGCCACCGCAGGTACTTTACATTCCTCTCTATATCATCATGGCCGCACTCGGATGGGTTTCCAGCTACCAGGCTCTCGTCCTTCCGCGGCTCCTGCAGGGTTTCGGGCTTGCCTTTACGATTTTCCTCATGCGCCAGTACATGAGCTACGTTCCCGACGCACTTCTCGACTCCGGACGCGTGGACGGCTGCCGGGAATACCGAATCTACTGGCAGATTGCCATGCCCATGGTAAAGGCCGGGCTCCTGGTGATCAGCATGATCGTATTCATGGATATCTGGAATGATTTCATGTGGCCGCTCATCGTCACCAGCAAACTGGAAATGTATACTGTCTCGCTGAACATCTCCCGACTCGTTGGCACTCAGAGAGAGGTGGAGTGGGGCCAGATCATG
>JBKQPS010000060.1:0-4026 GCA_052144915.1 Spirochaetia bacterium
GTCATCCCGGGATCGCACTTCGAAGGCCGCGCATTGCAGAGGAAGACCTCGTGATCGTTCGCTAGCGCCCCGGCCAGGTGGATCATCGAAAGCGTGCGGAGGCTGGCCTCCATGTCGCTGAGGACCAGCAAGATCCGGAGCCGTGCCGGAGTGCCCCGCCTGTCCTGCAAGACGGCGCGAATCCTCTCCAGGGAAAGTGCGGCGACGGGGTTCGCGGTCAGGCAAGGACGATCGAGCTGAAACTGCTGGGTCAGCCAGCCGTATTCCAGCACACTCCGAGCCAGGCTCCCCGCGATGGCGTTGCGGGAGACCGGGTAAGTCTCGAACACACGGGCCTTCACATAGAGCGTCTCAACAACATAGGTATCGCCTCGAACCGCATGGTGCGACACGGTCTGCTCGTGACGGCGATACAGGTTCAGGACGTCCGGCAGGTAAACGATCTTGCCTGCCCGGTTTAGCAGGGCGTAGAAAAGCCAATCGCCTGCGAAGCGAAGCTGTTCAAGCTCGTCGGCGAAGTCGAGCCGATCAGGCCGGCGGAACAGCACGGCGCTGGCGTTTGGGATGGTGTTCTTCTGGCTGAGGGCGAGCTCGACCTCTTCGGCGGCCGTCGCCTTGTATCGGCTCCGCCAGCGAGTCATGGAGATGTCATCGGTATGCGCCAGGAACGTGTCGGCCAGCCGCTGTCCCTTGGTCCCGATCAAGGCCGACTGGCAGTAGGCCAGGGAGACTTCGGGATCGTAGAATTCGGGCACGAGCCGCTCGAGAAACTCCGGGTGGCAGGAGTCGTCGGACTCGGCAAACCATACCAGGTCTCCGGTCGCGAGCTCGAGCCCCTTCATCCATTGCAGGAACGTGCTCCCGTTGTTCTCGGGGTTCACCACGATTCTCATCGGGACCGGAGAGAGCTCGGCCATTCGCCGGGCCACCTCGACGCTGTCATCGGGCGATGCATCGTCCAGGAAGATAATTTCATCGGGTAGATGTGTTTGGGTGAAAATGCTCCTGAGCCGCTGCTCCAGGTACTGGGCATGGCAATAGTTGGGAACGATTACCGAGATCCTGAGTGGGACTTCGGCATGGTAGCCATACTCTTCCTTGAGGATTTTCTCGAACTGCCCCATGAATCGCGGCCAGGTGAATGTGCTCCGGATGATTTCCTGTCCTCGCCGACCCATCTCGGTCCGCCGTGTGGGACGATTCAAAAGCTCGCGTACCGCTTCCGCCATGGCGCTGACGTCGAGATGAGGAACGCAGATTCCGGCGTCCTGGAGGACCTCGGGGGCTCCTCCGGATTGTTCGAAAGCCACGACGGGCAGTCCGCTCTCCATCGCCTCAAGGTTTGTGACAGGACAGGGGTCCTCGCGCGAGGTCAGCGCGAACAGGTCGGCTGCCATGAAGTAAGGGACCGTATCGTCGCGGGGGCCTGTGAAGATCAGGCGGCCCTTGGCGACTTTGTGCTCCGCGTCGTGGATGAGCCAATCCTCAAAGAATGTGTACCATGTCTGGCCGACCCAGATGAACCAGGTGTTGGCGGCGGGTTCTCCGGCGCTCGCCTGCCCCACTACATGCCGGCAGAGCTGGGCGAACAGATCGGCGCCCTTCCGGAGCTCGATGGTGCCACAGCCCAGCACGATCAAGGCGTCTTCGGGAATGCCCAGCTCCGTGCGCACCTGGCGCCGGACGGTTTCTCGCTTCCTCCCGAGATCGCGGGTTCTGGCCTCCAGTCCGTTGTACACCGTGGTGATCTGATCCGGGTCGACACCGTATCGATCGATCATCGCCCGGCGTACCGCGTCGGCAGGGACGATCATGCGGCGAGACGCAGCGGTGATCTGGTCAATGGCGCACTTTCCGCCGAAGTGTTCGATCGAGATAGGCAGCTCGTGGACCCAGGAGAGAACGGGGACCTGCTGTTCCGCGAAGGCCGCGTGAAAATCGCTGAGGACCATGGTGTTGCAGATCGCGATGCCGCGGCTGGAATACTCCCGGAATCGTCGCGCAAGTTCTGCGGGGATGTCGGGCAGGCTGATCCCGTGGGCGGCGAGGGCGTGGACATCCAGCGTGGGAGCGACCCGGGCAAAGGCGTCGGCCAGCTCACCCCCTTTCAGCAGGAAGATCCAGCATTCAACGCCGGGGATCTGGGTCAACTCCTCGGCAAGTCGCAGGAAGCAGAGCGGGGCCCCGGTCCGGGTGGCCGAATGCGAGATCAGCAGCACCTTGTAGTGGCCGTCCTTGCGGGCGGCTTGCCCCGAGGTCTCTCCCAGGTATCTCCAGGGAAGGGCCTCGAAGTGAGCTCGTGGCTTGGTAAGCAGGCGGTCCAGAAGTGCCTGCACGAATGCCGGAGCGACGAGGGCTGCCCGGGAGCGAGCCAAATTGCGCGCGATCTTCTTGACGGCTTTTTTCGTCGCCTCACCGGGACCGGCCGTGAGGGTGATCTGCACGAACCGTGAGAGAGCGCCCCAGCACCGACCCGAGAGTCGGCCCTCCCGAAAAAGCCGGCGGCGGGCGATGCGAGCCTTCTGGACCAACATCCAGCCCAGGCTTCGCTGATTTCCGCTCATCTGCCCCGCGAGGGCGGCGAGAAGTGCCTGTTTCTCTTCGGCCAGCGAGCCGTTTGCCTCCTTGAGGTCGGAGTTCTCGATCCTCAATAACAAGTTGGCCTCTCGGAGTGCCGCAATCTTATTCCGCAACAGCCCATTCTCATCTCCGACCCCGGTGGCGAGGCCATCCGTCGCCGACGCGCTGGTGACAGCATCGCGGCCGACTCCCAATGGGCAACGTGAAACATCCATGTTCGGCAAGCCTCCACCTCGAATTGCGGGAGATTCGGGGGACTCAGTGAATCAGGCTACTTGGGATGAGTTCCCAGACTCTCGCGGAGGCGTGGGAACCGTGTGCTCGTGATTGCATTGACATGAGCGAGGTCGAGCCGCTCATGCCGGCGGTCGGGCAGAGATTGACCGGACATCGCTGCATTGTCAATCTGAAGCAGGCCGCACGCGCGGTGCAGATGGGCTCCAACCCGTTCAACTCCCATCCGGAATTCCAGCAGGGGATGATTCAGGTTCCCGCCACCGGCCGCACAGCTTCTGTAGGTCTTCTTTAAGAATGCATGGTGAGGCTGTTACTGCGCCCATAGTGTGTTCATGAAGCACTATCGGCACGGACACTCGGTCAACTTTAGCACGAGGGAAGGCCCGACGGACGTTCCGATCCCGGGAACCTGGCGACGGACGACTGCCCATTGATCGCATGGAGGCCTGATACTCAAGTCGGTCCAGCTTGTAGGCTCGAATGCTCTCTTCCTTCACATTCCAAAGACAGGCGGCACCTGGGTCGAGCAGGCCCTGATCCAGACCCGTGTCCAGACCGCGGCCCCACCGACAATTCAAGGTGTGACTTACCGGCACTGCCTGCTGTCCATGCTCGAGAAGCGGCATCCGTTCGTGTTCACGTTCGTCCGGCATCCGTTGAGCTGGAGTTCCGGGGACACCGTACGCATCTTTCTTACGTCCTCCCGGGCCCGGCTCCGCGACTGGCTCGGGTCAGGCGAGCGTTCGGCGCGGCCGGACGCCGTAGGCAGTAACTCACCTGGTCCAAGGCTCGAGCGGGAATGAGGTTGTCCGGGTCAACGTTCATTGTCGTTATCCTCCCGAGGGTGCCTTCATCGGGTCGGTCGTGACGCAATTGTACAGACCACGCTGGACAACCTGGGTCCAACGTCACGAATTTCCAGGGGGTGGCGAGTGGCGGGGGGAGGGGAAAAGGGACATCACTAAATAGCACTTCCTTAACCCCTAAGCCGCTTGCATCAAGCGTTTACGTGCATGTCCCCGAGGCTCCTTCCCCTCACAAATGGTCGATATCAGGGAGGGGAAACGGGACATCACTGGAGGGAATGGCCTGCCCCCCAAAACCTGGTCCAGTCTTAATGGGAATCGTACAACTGGCAGAGAGCCAGGGAGCGATTCATGCGAAAACGACCCAGACCGGACCAGATCGCGGCTATCCTCCGCGACTTCC
>JBKQPS010000061.1:0-4447 GCA_052144915.1 Spirochaetia bacterium
GTCCTTCCGCTGAAGTCCCAGTACAAGGGCCGGGTCAAGGGGATCGTGCACGAAATGTCTTCCAGCGGATCGACCCTGTTCATCGAACCGCTGGAAATCGTGGAGAAGAACAACGCGATCGTCCAGGAGGAGAACCTCTACCGATTGGAGGTGCGCAGGATCCTCCGCGAGCTGACCGCCGAGGTTTCGCGGCACGCGGGGGAAGTGCGGCTGCTGGTCGGCGCCGTCTCGGAAATGGACACGTGGCTGGCGCGGGCGCGATACGCGGTGGCCCACGGATGTCGGCGGGCCGTGCACGACGCCGAGAAAGTCTCCCTGATCGACGCGCGGCACCCGCTCCTGGGCAGCGGGGTGGTCCCCGTCACCGTTGTCGTCGGGAGCGACCAGCGGGTGCTCATCATCACCGGGCCGAACACCGGCGGGAAGACCGTCAGCCTGAAAACGGTCGGCATCCTCGCCGCGATGAACCAGTTCGGAATGGAAATCCCGGCCGCGGAAGGCTCCGCCCTGCCGTTGTTCGACGGGATCTACGCGGACATCGGCGACGAGCAGTCAATCGAGCAGTCCCTGTCCACCTTTTCCGCGCACGTGAAGAACCTCGCGGCGATCGTCCGCAGCGCCGGCTCCCGGTCCCTGGTGCTCATGGATGAGCTGGGCGCCGGCACCGATCCCCAGGAAGGCGTGGCACTCGCCATGGCGCTCCTGGACCACTTCATGGCGCGCGGGTGCATCGTGCTTGCCACCACGCACCACGGCATCCTCAAGAATTACGGCGCCACCCGCCCGGGGGCGCAGAACGCCTCCATGGGATTCGACCGGGAAACATTCGCGCCGACCTACCGGATTCTCATGGGCGTGCCGGGGGAAAGCCACGCCCTGCAGATCGCGCGGAGGAGCGGGATGCCGGACAACGTCCTGCAGAGCGCCTTCTCGTATCTCGACGACGAGCGGACCGATATTTCCCGGCTGGTCTCTCACCTGGCCGAACGCCACCAGAAGCTCACCGTCGCGGAGGACGAGCACAAGGCGCGCGAGCACGAGCTGCGGGAGCAAAGGCGGAAGACTGACTTGAAGGAGCTCACGCTGCGTCAGAAGGAGCTGGAGCTCCGGCGGAACGGCTTGAGGGAGCTTCGCGACTTCATCAGCAAGGCGCGGAAAGACTGGGAGGCGCTGCGGGAGAAGAGCGGCGCCCCCGGGGATTCTGACTTCGGCCGGCTGGCCGCGGGCATCCAGTCGCGCATCGAGTCAGAAGAGATGCGGATCGCCGCGGAGAGGGACGCACTGGCGCCTGCGCCTTCTTTCGTGATCCACCCGGGCATGGAAGTCATCATCGCGCGGACGGGACGGCGGGGCCGGGCGGTGAGGCCCGACAAGGGCACGCGGTGGATCGTGGAGACAGAGACCCTGCGGCTGTCTCTGCAGCCGGGCGAGCTTCGCCCGGCGCCTCCCCCGGGGCCTGCCGAAGCGGGCGCTCCTTCCGTGAGCTACACGGCCGCCGGTCCGATAGACCCGCCGGTGCTGGAGCTGCACATCCGGGGGATGCGGCTGGAAGAGGCGATGAAGCTCGTCGAGAAACAGCTCGACAGCGCACTCCTCCACGGGCTGCACGAGTTCAGCATCGTGCACGGAAAAGGGGAGGGCGTCCTTCGGACCGCCGTGCACCGCTACCTCAAAAGCATTCCCGCGGTCGAGGACTTCCGGTTCTCGCTGCCGGAGGAAGGCGGATTCGGCAGGACGATCGTTACGCTGAGGTGACCGGGGCCGCCGGACTACTGCGACGCTTCCTGCAGCCGGCGGTACGCGTCAGTGCCCGTGAGGCTCGTGTTGTTCGCCGCGTAGTCGAGGGCCGCCGAGCCCACATCATCCTTCGCTTTCGCATCGGCCCCGGCATCCAGGAGAGCGGTGACCACCGCCGGGTTCGTGCTCTCCTCCGCGGCGTACATCAGCGGCGTCATCCCGTCCTTCCGCCGCGCGTTGGGATCCGCGCCGGCCTGTATCAGCGCCGTGATCACCGCCGGGTCCGTGTTGTCCGAGGCCGCGTACATCAGCGGCGTGCCCCCCCGGCTGTCCCGGGCATTGGGGTCTGCCCCGGCCTTGATCGCCGCCTTGACCTGAATCGGGGTACCCGTCGAGACGACCTTGAAAATGTCCGTGTTTTCGGCCGCCGGGGGCGCCGGTTTTGCCGGCGGAGCCGAGGCAGCCGGAGGCGCCGAAGCAGCCGGAGGTGCGGAAGCAGCCGGAGGTGCCGAAGCAGCCGGAGGCTGCTGAGACGACTGTTCGCGATAGATCGAAATCTGCCAGATGTTGAACCCGGCCCAGATCCGCGGGTGGTAGTACGGGTAAGGATAGGCGGCATAGCCGCGCGACGACCATTCCACCAGGACCCACACGTCGTGCCAGCCGCGGTCCGCGAGCTGGTTGGCCACTATCACCCCCACGTCGTGGCCGCTGTAGGCATCCCCGTAGTCACGGGTCCACCCGTCGACGTACTGCATGTCGGCAGTGGCCCTTGGATTCGTCGCGACGCGGATCCTTGCTTGCACGTAGTCGTCGGACTGGAGATATCCGTACCCCAGACAGGAAACGGCCAAAGCCGAGAGCCCAACCAGCACCGCGATCGCCCAGATTCGAAGCCTCTTCATTTCAATTCCTCCCCGCCCTCAGGGACAAGTCTACCATTGTGTCAGGCTTTTCGGAAGCCGCATCGCCCGCAACGCGCCGGCTGAGGCAGGCACGGAGAATTGCCGCGCACACCGAAGTGCAATAAATTGTAACCGCCATCCCCGGACCACGGCCGGCACGGGAAAGGCGAGAGAGAATACGGGAGAGGACCCAATGAAAAAGATCGCAATGCTCGCAATTCTCTCCCTCATCGCCGGGACGGCGTTTTCCGAAGGCATGCCGCGAGGTTCCGTGGTGCTGGGGGAGCGCACGGTGGATTTCCACGCGGATCATGACGTCATACCGGTGGGCGACTACAAGGGGTGGTTCACGTCAATAGGCTTCTGGGTGGAAAGGAACAACATCGAGATCTTCAATCTCGAAGTGACGTATGGAGATGGCCAGAGGGAAAAGGTCGACACGCGGCTGGTCTTTGACGCGGGGACCAGGTCGCGCCTGTTTCATCTCGAAGGCATCGTGAGACGCATCAAGTCGATTTCGTTCACCTTCAAGACCGTGGGAAGCTGGCTGGGTGGAAGGGCGCGGGTGGTCGTCTACGGGGTCAGGTAGGCGCTGCCGGCAGGAGGGAATGCCGTGGGAAAACTTGCGGCCGTCGCGGGAATCTTTGCCGTTTTTTTCGACCTCGACCTGGCGGAGCAAGAGGCCACCCGGGCGGCAAATGCCGCGGCAGTCGACGTCGCGTGGGACGAGTGAGGGGCGGCGGCGATGGCTGGCCTGAAACAATTCAACCGCGCCTTTTTCCGGGACTTCTGGGGCCTGGTGAAGCCGTACTGGTCCGAGTCCGAAGAACGGTGGAGCGCGCGGGGGCTCATCGCCCTGGTGATCGGACTGAATCTCCTGATGGTCTACATTTCCTACCGCATCACCGAGTGGTACAACACGTTCTACAACGCCCTGCAGCAGTACAACGCCGGCGCCGCGTGGCACCAGCTCCTCGTCTTCACCGTCCTCGTCATTCCCTACATCGTCGCCACGGTCTACCAGACCTACCTCGCCCAGATGCTGCAGATCCGCTGGAGGCGCTGGATGACCACGCGATACCTGGATCGCTGGCTGGCAGGCGGCACGTTTTACCACATGCAGGTGCTCGGGGACGGGACCGACAACCCTGATCAGCGGATCAGCGAGGACCTGAACAGCTTCACGTTGCAGACCTTGAACCTGGCGATCAATCTTCTGAGCTCTGTCACCACCCTCGCGGCTTTTCTCGCGATGCTCTGGGGACTGTCCAACCAGGTCGCCCTGCCCTGGCACGGCGGAAAGATCGTCATCCCCGGGTACCTCGTGTGGATGGCCGCGGTCTATTCTGTCTTCGGCACCGTGCTCATCGCCGTCGTGGGCCGCCCGCTTATCAAGCTCCGGTTCGACCAGGAGCGCTACAACGCCGACTTCCGTTTCAGCCTGGTTCGCCTGCGGGAAAACAGCGAGTCCGTCGCCTTGTATGGAGGGGAACCGCGGGAGCGGGAACACTTCCTTGCACGGTTTGCCAGTATATTCGGGAACTTCTGGCAGATCATGCGCCGGACCAGGAGACTGAACTGGTGGACCAACGGCTACAGCCTTGCAGCCAACATTTTTCCGGTGCTGGTGAGCCTGCCCGCTTACTTCGCCAAGGCTTTCCAAATCGGCATGATCGTGCAGATCTCCAGCGCCTTCGGCCAGGTCCAGGGCGCGCTCTCCTACATCGTCAACAGTTACACGGACCTGGCCGCCTGGCACGCGGTGGTGGACCGGTTGCGCTTCTTCCAGCAGGCGATGACGAGAG
>JBKQPS010000062.1:0-4750 GCA_052144915.1 Spirochaetia bacterium
CTGCCGGGCGAGAGAGCTGATCCTGTCCACGCTCAGTCCCGTCCCGACGCCCGGCGCGCTGGAGCGCCCCACGTCCCATCCGAACGTCGGCCAGTCCTGCGCCTCGATGCAAGGGCACATGCCGGCCAGGAGGAATACCGTGGTGAGAAGGATGCCCCGCATGGTTCCTCCGAAAAGATAGGTCATTTTGTCGCCGCCGACCATCGGGCGGGTTTCCCCGTGAACTCAGCCCGTCCCGGGCGCCCGCATCCGAAAGCGGAGCGCAAAACTCACCGAGGCCGGTCGCAGCCGATACCGTTCGAGGGTGTCCGGCCCGCATGTTGCGGTCCCCACCCCCCGTTGCGCGACGTCCAGGGTCAGGAACAATTGAGGAAGGCGAACCAGATCCGTGGTGTGCCGGGCCTTCCACAGTTGTTCGGCGCCGTGATGGGAGGCGCTGAAATCAAAGGTGGATGACGAATCGATCCGGAGCCCCAGGGCCGGTGCAGCGCTGCCCGTGGGCGCGAATTCAACCCATCGCACGTCGGTGCGGTTGCCATTCTCCTGCGGCAGGACATAGGGCACCTGCAGGGCGTCCACCTCGGCGCGGTAGATTCCCACGGCCGCCCCGGCCTTTCGATCAGAGTAGCACTCGTGAGGGCCGCGGCCGTACCAGCGCACCTGGTCGAGCCCCGGGGCGAGCTCGCACGCCATGCCTATCCTGGGCAGCTCCGGGAGTGAGGCGTCGAGATCGAAGAGGAAGGTGCACTCGGGTCCGGAAGCGGGGAAGCGCCACTCCTGGAGGAAGCGCCCGAGCCTCCTCCCCGACCTTCCGTGGAGGTCGTGAACGGTCTGCACGCCCGTGGGCCCCGGCAGCATCTGCACCAGCGAGAAGCGCGGCACATCCAGTCCCGCGTCCAGCCACTCGTACATGACCTTGTCCCGGCAATAAAAGTCAAAATCCGGCATCCCGCGAAAGTCCATGAAGAGCTTCAAGCCGTCGTTCTCGGTGGGAGCCCGCCAGAGGTTCGGTACCAGGGGCGAAACAAGGAGGTTCGCACTCCGCGCGGCCGGGCCATCCGCGCCGCCCTGCCCGTCCGACGCACCCAGAGCCGTCAGGAAGCCGTCCGCGGAAACCACGGCCTCCCAGCCGGGCCGCCCTTCCGCAGCGGGGGAGCGTGCACCGTAGCCGCCAGACGCGGGGCCGTGCACGGCCGCTGCAGCCTCGGCCGAATGCAGCGGCGCACGATGCCTCGCGCGCGGCGCGCCCAGGGGAAGCTGCTCCCACCCGATCCGGTGCCCGGCCGGAGCCCAGGCGCGCGGAGTGGAAAGCAGGAACTCCAAGAGGAGGAAAGACTCGACTCCGGCTGCCGCCGCCCGCGCCCGCGGTGTCCATGGAATCTCGAGATCCAGCTCCACGCTCGCGCCGGGCGGAAGGCCCGGGAGAGCCCGGGTGCCGGTGAGGATGGGCTCGCCCTCGGCCTGGACGGTCCATTGAAGCTCGATCCCCGCAAGCCCCGAGAAGTCGTGCCGGTTGCGCACGCGGACACGACCCGTGAGGGGGTGCTCCGCGGAGGCTGCCACGGGCTGGAACAGCTTCAGGCACTCCGCAAGGACAGGCTTGCCGCTGCGGTCCGGAAACACCAGGCCATTGCAGATGAAGTCCAGGTCGCTCAGGGTGTCGCCGAAGTCACCCCCGTACTTCCAGTACTTTCTCCCCGCGGCGTCGAACGCTTCGAGTCCCTGGTCCACCCAATCCCAGATGAAGCCGCCCTGGAGCCCTCGACATCGCTCGATCAAAGCCCAGTAGTCCGACAGGCTGCCGTTGGAGTTGCCCATGGCATGGGAGTACTCGCACATGATGAACGGACGGTCATCCGTCGTTGCCGCGGCCCACGCCTCCACCAGGTCCAGCGGGGGATACATGGTGGATACGATGTCGGTGGCCCGGCGGCCGCGCTTCAGGGACTCCAGGGTCGGTCGGCCCTGGCCCCACTCCGGACGGGAGCAGCCTTCGTAGTGCAGCGGCCGCGTGGGATCGAACGAGCGAATCCAGCCGGCCAGCGCGTCGTGGTGCGGGCCATAGCCCGACTCGTTTCCCAGGGACCAGATGATCACCGACGGATGATTCTTGTCACGCAGGGCCATGCGCACGCCCCGTTCCAGGAACGCGCAGGCCCACCGCGGATCCCGGTAGAGATGATCGTAGTAGGCGTGGCTCTCGATGTCGGCTTCGTCGACGAGGTACAGGCCGTACTCGTCGCACAGGTCGTACCAGCGCTCGTCGTTCGGGTAGTTGGAGAGACGCACGGCGTTGAAATTGTGGCGCTTCATGATCTCGATGTCCGTGATCATGCCCGCCAGCGCGAGGGTCTTGCCGTGGCGCTCGTCGTGCTCGTGCCGGTTCACTCCCTTGATGAGCACGCGCGCGCCGTTGATGAGGAGGGCGCGGTCCTTCACCTCCACGCGTCGGAAGCCTACGCGGCAGGCCGCGTGTTCGATCTCGCGGCCTCGGGGAGACAGGAGGCTCACCACCAGCGTGTAAAGCGCCGGGTCTTCGTGGCTCCATGGCGCCGCCGCGTCCACCGAAAGGGTCATTCGCGCTTCCCACCGGGACGCACGGTACGAGGCGGCAACCGGGACCCGTGATTGCGCGGCGGGTGCACCGGAGGGCGGGCCGAAGCCCCCCGGTCCAAGCCGCTGCGGCCCGTACAGCGCGGCCGCGACCGTGTAGTCTCCGCGCAGATCCGAAGGATCGGCATCCGGGAGAAAACCGGCACCCGCACCATAGTCCGCGGGTGCCGAACCCGCCGGTACCTCTCGCGCGGGGTCGAAGGTGAAGCCCAGCGTGACCGTCACGTCCACGGAGCCCCGGGCTTCAGCGGTCTTGACGCCGGGGGTGGCGCCGGGCTCCGGGGGGAGGATGGGGCGAGCGTCCACGTCCGCGATGTACGCGAAGTCGGTGCTGTACAGGTACACGCTGCGGTAGATGCCGCCGTACCACCACTGGTCCTGGTCCTCGATGAAACTGGCGTCCGAGTAACGGACCACCATGAGTGCCAGGAGGTTTGGGCCGGCGCGGACACATGGCGTGAGGTCGAATTCGCTGGGAAGCCGGGTGTCCTTGGAGAAGCCCAGCCGCTCGCCGTTGCACCAGGCTTCCAGGAAGCTCTCCGCTCCGCCCACGTGGAGCACGGTGCGGCGCCGCTCCCACCCGGAGGGCAGCGTGAAGCTGACCCGGTAGAGACCGGTGGGGTTGTGCGCCGCCGGGATGGAGGGAGGCACATTGCCAAAGGGCATGACGACGTTCGTGTAGTGAGGCTTGTCATGGCCCTGAAGGGTCCAGGTGCCCGGCACCCGGATCTCGCCCCAGCGGGAATCGTCGAACTGCAGGCTGGCAAAGCATGCGGCGCCGCTGCCCCGAGGCACCGCGTCCGGGGTTTTCGCGAGCGCAAACCGCCAGGACCCGTCCAGGTTCAGGAACCACGGGCTGACGGCTCCCGCTCCACCCGGTCCCGTGCCGCGGGGCCCCGCGTCTTCGGGAGAGCTTCGCGGAGTACGGCTCGTCACCCGCTCATAGGTGGTCCGCCCAGACCGGTCATGGTCACTCCCGAGTTTTGTTTGCGACTGGAAACGCGCATCGCGGCTTCCATTGGCCTGTCGTGAACTTCATCTCGTCCTTTTCAGCAAAAAGCTTGGTACGCAAGAACCGAATCGTTAGCCCGCTTCAGGATGAATGCTTTTGAATAATGGAACAATCTTATCTTTTCCGGCGGCCTTGGTAGAGCCATCCTGACCATCCCCCAAAAACTGGGCCAACTGGTGAGCGACATTTGCTGGCATAGAGAGGTTGCGAATGTGGTCATATGACGAATCGTGCGACGCATGAACCATATCATTTCCCGCATCGTGGTTCAGCGAGCAGCAATTCAGCCTGCCTCACTGAACACTCCGAAGAGCGGGCGGGCATCAGTTGGGAGCTACTTTGGGACGGGAATTGAGCGCCTTCCATGAAACTTGCTCCCGCCGCACGGCACTGACCCCCCAATAAGAAAAAAAGCCTGGCAACGACCTACTCTCCCACCCTCAAGGGGCAGTACCATCGGCGCGGCAGGGCTTAACTTCCGTGTTCGGGATGGGAACGGGTGGGTCCCCTGCGCCATAGTCACCAGGCAATAATCTCTGTCGAGGAAAAAGGAAATGTCACGGAATACCGTGACCGCGAAGAAGAAGAGCGAGCGAGCTATTGTCGGATCGGTGCTCCCGGCGTTTCGCGCCTCTGGCGGTTCTCGCTGTCTCGCTTCGCGAGCCAGCTGCCACCCAAGGGCTGCAACGCCTGCCGCACCGACCCGTCTGCTCTTTGCCCTCGGGGCAAAGAGCACGGGAAAATATGGTCAAGCCTCACGGTAAATTAGTACTGGTCGGCTCACGCGTTACCGCGTTTATACCTCCAGCCTATCGACCTGGTTCTCTCCCAGGTACCTTCAGGGGGATTTGCTCCCCAGGGTTGCCTCATCTTGAGGTGGGTTTCCCACTTAGATGCTTTCAGCGGTTATCCCTTCCGAACTTGGCTACCCAGCGCCTACCCTTGGCAGGATAACTGGTACACCAGAGGTTCGTCCATTCCGGTCCTCTCGTACTAGGAACAGCTCCTCTCAAGCAACCAACGCCCATGGCAGATAGGGACCGAACTGTCTCGCGACGTTCTGAACCCAGCTCACGTACCGCTTTAATTGGCGAACAGCCAAACCCTTGGGACCTGCTCCAGCCC
>JBKQPS010000063.1:0-11236 GCA_052144915.1 Spirochaetia bacterium
CCTGCAGGGCGAGCATCCCCCCCCGTCTCCGCGGCCGTGGTCCATGCCGGCGAGATGCAGCAGGCCGTGCACGAGCAGACGCTTCATCTCGTCGTTTTCCGTTACGTCGAACCGCGCCGCATTGCGCCGGAGCGCGTCCAGCGAGATGGCGATGTCCCCCGCAACGGGCTCGCCCGTCGTGCCCTCCTCATCCCGGAACGAGAGCACGTCGGTTGCCCCGCGCCGCCGGCGGTAACGGCGGTTGAGATCCGTGATCCGCTCGTCGCCGCAGAGGAGGATGCGCACGTTCCAGGTGGAGAAACCGGCCTCCCGGAGCGTCTTCCCGCAGAATCGGACCAGGCGCGACGCGGCGCGAGGGGCGCTCACGCCGTCGGCGGTGATCTCCACCAGGGCCGCGCCAGCCGCCGGGGCGCGCCGTGGAGCTTTTTTCATGCCCGTCCCGCCGTCGCGCGGGCGAGCTTCGGGTACTCGATCCGCGTATGAAAGTATCCCTCGAGGATGTGGACGAAACTCTTTCGGATCAGCTCGAGGTCCCGGAGGGTGAGACTGGAGTCCCCGAGCTCGCCGGAGTTGAACTTTTCCATGATCATGTCCTGCACGAACCGCTCCAGCCGTATCTCGGTTGGCTTCTTCAGTGCGCGCGACGCGGCTTCCACGGTGTCCGCGAGCATGAGCACCGCGGCTTCCCGCGACTTCGGCCGGACTCCCGGGTACATGTAGTCGTCCCGCGAGAGCCGGGGATTCTTCCCTTCCTTCACGGCGCGGTGGTAGAAATACGTGATCAGGCCCCGGCCATGATGCTGCGCAATGATGTCGACGATCGCCTGGGGGAGATTCAGCTCGTGCGCTTTCTCGATGCCGATCCGCACGTGGCTCTTGATGACCGCGACGGAAAGGCTCGGACGCATCTCGTCGTGGCGGTTGTGCGCCTTCTGGTTTTCGACGAAGTAGTCCGCCTGCTCCACCTTCCCGATGTCGTGGTAGTACGCGCTGACCCGCGCGAGCAGGGCATTGGCCCCGATGGCCTCGCAGGCCGTCTCGGCGAGATTCGCCACGCTGATCGAGTGCGTGTAGGTGCCGGGAGCCTGCGAGAGCATCCTCTTGAAGATCGGTGAGTTCAGGTCCGAGAGCTCCATGAGCTTGAATCGCGTCGGCGCATTGAGGGTCAGCTCGAAAATCGGCAGGAAGCCGAGGGCGAGGATGCCGCAGAAAAACCCGTTTGCAACTCCGCCGACGACGAGTGAAAACACCATCCGCGGCTCGTCATTGCCCAGCAGCCCCAGGACGAGGACGACCACGGCATCGGCCAGGGCAAGGAGAAGACCCGCGCGAACCAGGTCGATTCGTTTCTCGGCGTCGAGGACCACCGCCGTCCCGGCAACGCCGCTGAGAAACGCGAAGAGAAATGCCTGCACGCTCATCCCCGTCAGGGGGAGAAGGGCAAGCGAAGCGGCCAGCGAAAAAAACACGCCGACAGGCGTGGAAACCAGGATCCCGACGAGCATGGCCATCGCGCCGGTGGGCAGGGCGATGGAGGCCGGTATCCAATCGGGAAGTGACACGAATCGAACGACGAGAGACGCGATGACCACGTGCGCCAGGCCGAGGGCGAGGAGGAGCAGCACGTGACCGCGGCGGAGCGTGACCGGCGCGCTCTTCAGGGAGAGGAGGAAAAGGGCGACAACGAAGACCACGAGGAGGAAGAGACTCTCCCCGAGGACTCCGTTCACGTCCACGGTCCGCGCGTAGTCGGAGAGCGCCCGGATCCGTGCCGCGTCCCCCTCGGAGACGATCTCTCCACGGCGCACGATCAGCTGTCCGCGCGAAAGCTTTTCCGTGACCGGCTCGACTTCCGCGCGGGCGCGGTCACGGCGCTGCGCGCTGGCATCCGCGTCGTAGAAGGCATTCTCCGCGGCGAAGGCTTCCAGGAGGGCCCGCACGGCGAGACGCTCGGAGTCCGGTGTGCCCGCCGGCAGCAGGCGGGCCTCGGTCTGCAGCCCGACGTTGTCGCGGGTCACCACGTCCTTCACGGGAATCACCTCGGACAGGAATCGCCCGTCCTGCATCCGCCGCAGCTCGATCGCCCCGGCAGTGGAGGCCTCGTCCGCGTGCGCGATCATGTCGACGATCCCCCAGGACAGCGCGGCATCCAGGAGGTCGCGCGTGTGTTGAAGCGTTTGAGGGAGGCTGCGCGTGGCGAGGATCGTTCGGAGATCGGCGCGGCTGACCCTGTCTTTCCACTCCTCCTGCAGACCGGCAAAGACCTGGGCTTCCGACGCACTCGGGCGGGCCTCACGGACGAGATCCTGGCAGAACCGGTTCAGCTCATCCCTCGCCGCGGAACCGACGAGCGGAGCAAGGACGAAGACCGGCGGAACCAGCCGCCCCTGGACCTCGCGCCGGACGTCCGTGGCCTGCTCGTCCACGTACACAAAATCCCGTTCCACGACGTAGTCCCTCCCCGCCATCCTGTTGGGCGTCCACGTGTCCGGGGATGGCAGGCCAAGACTCCTGAACTCCGTCGCGAAGAGGATCGCCGCGAGGCCGACGACGAACGCGATGGTCACGGCGAGGACGGTCCTTCCTTCGAGTCGCAGCCGCGCGACGAGGTCGGCGACCCGCGGAACGAGGGGCAGCCGGCTACTCTTCATGCGCCGTTTCGTACGCGTGGACGATTTTTCGCACCAGGGGGTTGCGCACCACGTCCCTCTCCTCGAAGAACATGAACCGGATCTCCCGGATCGGGGTGAGGATCGGTATCACCGAGAGCAGCCCGGAATCCGATTTGCGCGGGAGGTCGATCTGGGTGATGTCTCCCGTGACGACCGTACGCGAGCTCTCGCCGATACGCGTGAGGAACATTTTCATCTGCTCACGGGTGGTGTTCTGCGCCTCGTCCAGGATGATGAAGGCGCCCGAGAGCGTGCGGCCGCGCATGTAGGCAAGGGGCGCGATCTCGATCACCCCGTTCTCCTCCATGCGGCGGAAGACCTCGAGAGGAATCAGGGATTCGATCGCGTCATAGAGCGGTCGAAGGTACGGGTGTATCTTCTGCGTGAGATCGCCCGGGAGGTACCCCAGGCTCTCTCCCGCTTCGACGACGGGCCGGGTGATGATGAGCTTCCGCCTGTTCTGGCCCAGGACCTGTTTCAGCGCCTGCGCAACGGCGAGGTACGTCTTGCCCGTCCCGGCCGGCCCGACGCCGAAAACAATCTCCTCCTGGTCGATAGACTCCAGGTACACGGCCTGGTTGTAGGTGCGCGGATAGACCTTGCGCAAGCCGTTGGGGATCACGACGAGATTGCGTTTCAAGACCGCGACCTTCTCGTCCTCCC
Source organism: Spirochaetia bacterium (assembly GCA_052144915.1). Taxonomy (GTDB): domain Bacteria; phylum Spirochaetota; class Spirochaetia; order SZUA-6; family Fen-1364; genus Fen-1364. The sequence continues at coordinate 3,336 of JBKQPS010000063.1, forward strand.
CGCTGGCGAGGGAGCTGTGCAGCGTGCGGATGAGGTCGGGCCCTGGCAGCTGCCCGAGGCGCACGTGATCCTCCAGCTGCTGGAGCAGCTGCCGGAAGGTCCTCTGGACGGCGTCGTCGGAGGAATCCAGCAGGATCTCGTTGCCGCGGGAAAAGATCCGCACGCCAAGGAGATCCTCGAGAGTTTTCAGGTTGATGTCGTTTGCCCCGCAGATTCCGGGAAGGATCGTCTCGTCGCTCACCACGACAGTCAGCGGTTTCTCCATTCAGCTTCCATCATCATCGTAGTCGAAAAACCGGCCCGCCGTCAATCGGAGCCAGGGAATGCCGCCAGGAGCGGCCGAGATGGCGAGGGCGAGCGAGGCCAGGGATGGCCGAGAGCGAGCCCGGAGCCGCCCCTCACCGCAGGCTGGGCACGGTCGGAGTTCCCGTGTAGTCCTGGTGGATGTTGCTCTTGATCTCGGACAGCGCGTTCCACTGCACCTGGATCGCGAACGTCGGGGTCCACTCGTTCTGCACGTACTGCGCACCGGTCGCGTTGGTGTGGGTGATGAGCTGCGGCGAGGCCTGGTACTGCACGATGACGTCCCAGTCCGGGAAGTGCTGCACGGCCCTCAGGGACAGCGTCTGGATCTTGAATCCCGACCGCCGACGGTCGTCGTTGTTGGCGAAGTTGAAGGAATCGAGGAGGTCCGTGAGGGGGTTCACCCAGGGAAGCCCCGTCCAGCCGGGAATGTAGAGGTAGGTGCGCGTGTTGTTGGACAGGGATGAGAAAGTGATATCGAGGGACTTGTAGATCGTGAAAGTCAGCGACGGGCTGAAGTCGAAGAGGTTATCGACGTAGTTCTGGAAGTTCAGGTACCAGTGCGTCTTCAGGCCGGGAACGATCATGATGCGGTCCTTCCATTCGTAGATCGGGTTCGCCGCGCCCTCGTAGCCGACCTTCATCGTCGACGGAACGAGCTGGTTTGGGGTTTCGAAGTTCTGCGCGACGAACACTCCGGCCAGGCCGGCGTAGCCGATTTCCGACGTGGAGCGCGTGAGAACGGAGCCGGCCACGTCGAACTGCAGCTCCTCTGAGGCGGTGAAAGTGGCGGGTGCCGCGGTCGGGGTGGTCAGCAGCACGGGCGGCGCATTTGTTCCCGGCGTCGAAGGGGTGGGTGTGGTCGAGGGAGGCGGCGCGCTCGTTCCGGTCGGTGTTGCGGTATTCGTCGGCTGCGCGGGCGCCGGAGTCCACCAGGGCGACGTGCTCGCGGGGTTCCCCGCTCCCGTATCGACCGATGCGTCCACGACCAGCGGCTGGTACTCGAATCCGGAGGTAGGGGCGGCAAAGCCGCCCTGGACGCTGCCCTTGAAGTCCCCGCCACTGGCATCGAGGCGCGAGGTCAGAGTCGGCACGAGGGGGGGGAGCTGGAACGTGACCCCGAGGGAATCGCTCGTCGCCGGTGTGACCAGGGCAAGGTTGGAAGCCACGCTGTGCTCGGAGATCGCGTCCGGCGTCCAGGCAGGGCCCGAGGTGGTCGTGACGGGATTGTACGGGTCCATTCCCGTCAGGGCGATCTGGTACATCCGGAGATTGATCTTGTACTGCAGGCTGGATGCGGCCAGCTCGGGAATGGCCGGAAACGGTCGCAGCGTGCTCTGGAATTCCGTGCGGAAGACCAGGTGGTCCTGCTGCTGGTCGAGGAGAAGGAGGTTCGGCCAGTCGGGCAGGCTCAGCTCGTTCACGGACGGATCGAAACGGTACCTCCAGAGCCCGTCCTGGCTGAAAGTCACGCTGGTGTCCGCGAGCCTGTCCCAGAACGATGCCGCGGCCGTGACGCTGGATGTGCCGCCCGTCTCGAATGTGCGGTAGAGGATTGCGTAATTGACACTCTGCCGGGTCGTCCAGCCCGTCGTGTCGAATGTGTGCTCGAAGGTGGCCCGCGGCTGGAGCTGGTAGGAGAGCTTGAATGTCGTGCTCTGCTCGGGCTGCTGCGACTGCTCGTCCGCCTGCGGCTCGGGAGCCCTGAACGGGACCCGCGGAGCCTCCTGCCGGGGCTGCGGCGGCGGCAGGTCCTCGGGCACGGGAGCTCGGATTCCCTTGCCCAGCTCTGCCTGCGGACCCGGGGGCGGGGCGGGCGTGCTCCCGGTCGGTGCACCCGGCGGCCCCGGCGCCGGGGGGCTCCCGCCCAGCGAGACGATGTCGCCCGACATCGCGAAGGAAACGTTGGGGGCGGTGATGCTGGAGGGGTAATAAAAGCTGCTCCCCGGGTCGCTTGCCTGGGGATCGCTGAGCCCGCTCGGCGAATAGCTCTGCCATGTCATCTTGACGTCGAGGTCCGGCATCGAGAGGTTCTGGATGAACGGCTGGTTGACCATCCGGGTGAAATCCACCCTGGTTGTCACGTCCCACGAGAGGTTTACCAGCTGAGCCGTGGTGGCCGGCGCGGCGCCGGCCGGAGTGAACAGCGCGGAGAGCAGGCCGCTTTCCGACCGCGTGTAAAAATCCGTGGTGAATGACGGATCGGAAAAGTACTGGAAATCCGCGGCCACGGAAGAAATGCTGCTGCTGGTCTTGAGGGAGCCTTCCAGGCCGTACCGGAAGGGAACGTCGAGGCCGAACAGCGATGAAGAGTTCCAGAACTGCTCCCCCGCGGTGTACGGCGGGTTGGAGACGGGAAGATACGGGGTGTAGAGCTGGCTCGTCGGATCCAGGAAGACGCTCCTGGTCGTGGCAATGCTCGTGCGGAAGGTGCCCAGCGGAGAGTAGTCGCCCGCCAGCCCGGCCATCACTCCCAGGCGCGAATAGCCGTCCAGCATGAGCTTCAACGAGTGCCCGTCGTCCTTCGGCGGAGTACTGCCGGGGATTTTCCGCAGGAACAGGCCGTGCGGCTCCGTGGCGTACCCGGCATCACCGGAGTCCGAAAGCTGGAGGAAGGAGAACGGACTCTCCTCCTTCTGCTTGTGGCCGCGGAGGTACGTGGTCGTCTGCAAAAACGAGCCTGCCCTCGTCTGGTAGCCGAAGTTCGGGTTGAAGAAGAAATCGTCGCCGGGCCAGAAGAAGCCCGGCAGGTACAGGATCGGCACCCTGCCGATGAGGAGCACGGCGTCCTGCACCGCCCACTCCCCGGGCGCGAGCAGCCACACGGTTCCCGCCCGGATCTGGTAGAGAGGGTCCGCCGGCGTCTCGGAGCTGGTGAACGATCCCTTCTTGAGGATGACGGTGTCGTTGGACACGCGGGTTATCGTCTCCCCCTGGAACGTGTAGGCGAGGTCGCCGCCGGCGTGCTTCACGACCCTGCGCGTGCTGCCGTCGTAGAACACCGCCTCGGAGGTATCGAGGTTGAAATCGAGACTCTGCCCGGTGAAGGTGTCCGTCTGGCCTCCCCGGGTGAGCGCGTACGTCACGCTTCCGACCGCGCTCATCGTCCGGCGCGTCTGGTTGAACGTGAGGCTTCCCGCCTTGATCACCTGCACCGTTCCGTCGGTCTGGTCCTTCACTTCCACTTCGACGTCGCCGCGGAGGAGGACATACTTCTCGCCGGTCTCTGCCTCGGTGAAATACTCGGATTGTCGGGCAGAGCGCACGGTGACCGAACGCTTTCCGGGGACCGGCACCTCGGGCAAGGTGACGGAGAAATGCCGGGCAAGACGGGCCTGCAGCTCCTTCCGCGATCCGGCGTCGTCCAGCCCGAGCTGCTGGCACCACGTGACAAGCTCATAGTAGCTGGCCGTATCGATGTCTTTCGCGAGTGTGTCTGCGAGAAGCTTCTGCGCCGAATCCGCCTGCGGCGATGCCGAATTCGCCTGCGGCGATGCCGAATTCGCCTGCGGCGATGCGAGTGCGAGCGTCTGCGTCTCGGAAGGCGCGGGTGCGCCCGGAGTCGGCGGCGTCCCGGCGCCCTGCGCCGTTGCGGGAGGGGAAGCGGCCAGGAGCAAGAGCGCCAGGACAGCGGCGATCATTCCTTTTTCAATGCGCGCTTCAGGAACCGGCCTGTCCAGGAGCCCTCCGCCCGCGCGATCTGCTCGGGCGTGCCCGCCGCGACGATGCATCCTCCCTTGTCGCCCCCCTCGGGCCCCAGGTCGATCACCCAGTCGGCGCACTTGACGACGTCCAGGTTGTGCTCGATGAGGGCGACCGTGTTCCCGGCGTCGACGAGCTTCTGGAGCAACTCCATGAGCTTCTTCACGTCGGCGAAATGCAGCCCGGTCGTCGGCTCATCCAGGATGTAGAATGTGCGGCCCGTGCCCTTGCGGGAAAGCTCCAGGGAGAGCTTCACCCGCTGGGCTTCGCCTCCGGAAAGGGTGAGCGCCGACTGCCCGAGGGCGACGTAGCCAAGGCCCACATCCACGAGAGTCGCGAGCTTCGGCGAAAGGGACGGGATGTGCCGGAAAAACATCAGCGCTTCCTCGACGGTCATCTCGAGGACGTCGTGGATGTTCTTCCCCTTGTAGTGCACGTCCAGCGTCTCGCGGTTGTAGCGCCGGCCCTTGCAGGCATCGCATGTCACGTAGACATCGGGAAGGAAATGCATCTCGATGCGGATGGTCCCGGCCCCCTGGCACTTCTCGCACCTGCCGCCCCGCACGTTGAACGAGAACCGGCCAGCCTTGTACCCCTTCGCCCTTGCCTCGGGCAGCTGCGAAAAAAGCGCGCGGATGGGCGCGAACAGCCCCACGTAGGTGGCCGGGTTCGACCGCGGCGTGCGCCCTATCGCGCCCTGGTCGATGTTGATGACCTTGTCGACATGCGCGGCCCCCTGGAGCGAGCCGTAGGCGCCTTCGGGGAGCCGTGTTCCCCCGACGCGGTTGGAGAGCGCGGGATAGAGCAGGTCGGAAAGAAGCGTGGATTTTCCCGAACCCGAAACCCCGGTGATCGCGATGAGCGTGCCCAGGGGAAACCCGACGTCGATCCCCTGGAGGTTGTGCTCGCGCGCGCCGCGCAGCTCGATCCAGGCGCCGTTTCCGGGCCGCCGATCCCTGCCGCTTTCGATCGTGAGCGCGCCGGTGAGGTATTGCCCCGTCACGGAGCGGGGATTCGCGCAGACCTCCTCCAGGGTGCCGGCCGCAACCACGTGGCCCCCGTGGACACCCGCGCCGGGCCCGAGATCGACGATGTAGTCCGCCGTGCGCAGCGTCTGCTCATCGTGCTCCACCACGATGAGGGTGTTGCCGGCATCGCGGAGGCGCTTGAGGGTATCGATGAGCAGGGAGTTGTCGCGCTGGTGGAGGCCGATCGTCGGTTCGTCGAGGATGTACAGGACTCCGACCAGCGAGGAGCCGATCTGGGTCGCCAGGCGGATGCGCTGCGCTTCGCCGCCCGAGAGGGTGCTCGCGCGCCGCTCGAGGGTCAGGTACGAGAGCCCGACGTTTTTCATGAAGCTGAGCCGCGCGGAAATCTCCTTGAGGACCAGGCGCGCGATTTTCTGCGACGTGGGAGCGAGGGGAAGATTCGAAAAAAAATCCAGCGCGTCACGAACGGACATCTGCGTGACCTGGTGGATGTTGCGTTCCCCCACGGTCACGGCGAGGACCTCGGGCTTCAGGCGTCGGCCGCCGCAAGCCTCGCAGTCCTTCTGCGACATGAATCCTTCCATCCACTCCTTGACCTGCTCGGAGCTGCTCTCCAGGTAACGGCGCCGCAGGTCGTTCAGGACCCCCCGGAATCCCGACTGGAATTCCCATTTCCCGCGGCCATCCCTGCTTTCGTAGCGGAAACCGATCTTCTCCTTCGTGCCCCGGAGCAGCCGGTCGAAGACGTCCGGTGGAATGTCCTCCAGCGGCGTGTCCAGGGAGAACTTGAAGTGCTTCGCCAGCGACTCGAACTGGCTCCTGTGCCAGTTTGCCTTCGGGTTGTACGGGGCGATTCCGCCTTCGTTGAAGGAAAGGCTCATATCCGGCACGACCAGGGCGGGGTCGAACTCCAGCGTCACGCCGAGGCCCGAGCACGCCTCGCACGCGCCGAACGGGTTGTTGAAGGAAAACAGCCGCGGCTGCAGCTCTGGAATGCTGATGCCGCAGCGGAAACAGGCGCTTTTCCGGGAGAAGAGGATCTCGCGCTCTCCCGACTTCTCCCGCACCTGCGCGATCAGCGTGCCGCCGGAGGTTTCCATGGCCCCTTCGACCGATTCGGCGAACCTGCGGCGGCTCTCCGCGGAGACGACCAGCCTGTCCACCACGATCTCGATCGTGTGCGCGCGCCTGCGGTCCAGGGCGATCTTCTCTTCCAGGGGCAGGATCTCGCCGTCGACTCTCACCCGCACGTACCCCATCCTCTTCGCGTCCTCCAGGATCTTCTGGTGCTCCCCCTTCTTCGCCCCGACGACGGGCGCGAGGAGGATGACCTTCGTTCCTTCCGGCAGGACCAGGAGAGAATCCACGATCTGGTCGACCGACTGTTCCTGGATCTCCCTGCCGCAGCGCGGGCAGTGCGGAACTCCTATTCGCGCGAAGAGCAGCCGCAGGTAGTCGTAGATCTCCGTGACCGTGCCCACCGTCGAACGGGGATTGCGGTGCGTGCTCTTCTGCTCGATCGCGATGGCCGGGGAGAGCCCCTCGATGTAGTCGAGGTCGGGCTTGTCGAGGCGGCCGAGGAACTGCCGCGCGTAGGAGGACAGGGACTCCACGTACCGGCGCTGACCCTCGGCGAATATCGTGTCGAACGCGAGGGAGGACTTGCCGGACCCGCTGAGGCCCGACACGACGACCAGCGAGTCCCGCGGCAGCTCGAGATCGATGTTCTTCAGGTTGTGCTCGCGCGCCCCCCGGATGACGATGCTCTTCATTCGGAGTCTTCCGGTTCGGCCGCGCGGCCGCGGGGGCGGGAGCGTGCTTCAGCGGAAGGACGCAGGGACGCCGGGATCCGGCCCCGCGCGGGTTTCCTCACGGATCTCCTGCGGCTGCGCGTGGAGGCGATGAAGAAGACGAGGGGAAGAAGGAGAATCACGACCAGAGAAGCGGCGATTACTTCCGCGGACGAGAGGACCTGGACGAAGATCCCGGAATCCATCGGGCCATACTATCGTCGCGTTCCGCTGATGGCAAGTCAGAGCAGCCCCGCGTGTCAGAGCGGCCCCGCGGGGACGCCTGCCGGCGCCGCTATCCGGCGGCCGATGCCCGGGATCCGCCCTGCGACACGCTCCAGCGACCCTCGCCTTCCAGGACCAGGCGTGATTCGTGGAACGCGATCAGGCTCGACCGGTGGCCGACGCTGATGATGCCGGACCGCGGCAGCTCGCGGATGAGAGTCTCGTAGAGAACTGCTTCCGACGGCTCGTCGATTGCCGACGTGGCTTCGTCCATGAAGATCCAGCGCGGACGCTGGAGGAAGATGCGCGCAAACGCGACCCGCTGCTGTTCGCCCAGGGAGAGCACCTGGCTCCACAGCCGGGTCTCCCCCAGGCGTTCGTTCAGCGGGGACAATCCGGCCAGATCGACGATCGCGCGGATCTCCGTCTCCGGCGCGGCAGGGTCGCCGTAGGGGTAGAGAAGGACCTCCCTCAGGGTGCCCAGGGGCAGGTACGGCTTCTGCGGGAGACAGAGCAGGACCTCGCTCTTCGGCATCTCCACGATTCCTTCGCCGAACGGCCAGATGTCGGCAAGCGCGCGTATCAGGGTGCTTTTCCCGCTGCCGGAGGGCCCCATGATCAGCATTCTCCCTCCGGCGCCCAGCTCGAAATTGAGGCCGCGGAGAAGCATGCGGCCATCCGGGAGGCTCACGTCCAGGCCGCTGACCCGAAGGCGCGGTCCGTCGCGCTGCGCGATCTTGTGGTAGGTTGTGCGGATCTCCTGGACTCTCGTCATCGCCTGCTGGAAGAAGCGCAACCGGTCCACCACCGCGTGCCAGGCGGCCAGGTCCGTGTAACTGTTGACGATGTAGGAGAGCGCGCCCTGGACCTGGCCGAAGGCGCTGGAGATCTG
>JBKQPS010000064.1:0-2959 GCA_052144915.1 Spirochaetia bacterium
CAATACCAACGTTTCGCGTTGGTCGCCTTCGCGTTTTGGCCTAAGTTTTGTCTTTGCGTGTTGCTTGCCAAGCCGGCGCCCCATCGTTGCCCATGCAGCAATCAAGGGGGCGGAGAGGCCGTTTTGAGAGGTATGACCTCGCAGCTCGCTGACTTCGCGCATCCCGAGGCTCTCCCCTCCGTGAGTACGGATGAGCTTCGCAAAAACCTCTCGCATATGATCAATCAAGCTGCCTTTGGCAGCGAGCCAGTGCTGGTTACCCGCCGAGGCAGGAAAATCGCGGCAATCATCTCGATCGTCGACCTGGAACTCCTTGAGACGATGAAGCAGCGAAGAGAGGAGGCATTGGCGGAAAAGCTTCCGGCCAACCAATCGCAGGTCGGCTCCGCAATGGCACGGCGCTTGGGCTGGGAAATCTTTTTCGGTTGAAGGCGTGTTTTTGTTTTGTTTGGACAGGCTGGAGTTTTCGGCGTAAGATGGCCTTTCATGAGTGACAAGATGCGCCCGATCCCCTTCCGGGATCTCCTCCTGCGATGCCTGGCGGAGCTCAGGGCCAAGAGTTCGATCTTCGACATCCCCGCCGAGCACTTCTGGAAGCCGGCCTCCACGAAGCCGGCGCGGATCTTCTCCTCCACCGCGGCCAACCCGATCGGCCCCGCGGCGGGTCCGCATACGCAGCTCGCCCAGAACATCATCGCCGCCTGGCTGGCGGGGGGACGATACTTCGAGCTGAAGACGGTTCAGAAGCTGGATGCCCTGGTCATCGACAAACCCTGCATCGACGCGGCGGACGAAGCCTACAACGTCGAGTGGTCCACGGAGCTGAGCCTCGACGCCGCGTATGAGGAGTACCTGAAGGCCTGGATCGCGCTGCATTTCTTCGAGGCCCTCACGGGCCAGGCGGCCGGCTCGTTCCTCTTCAACATGAGCGTGGGCTACGATCTTGCCGGCATCAAGACGGAGAAGATGGACCGCCTCATCGACAGGCTGATGGACTCGTCCCGCGACCCGTATTTCACCCGGTGCCGGGAGGAGCTGGCCGGGCTCGCCGCGGAGCCGGACCTCCTGAAAGGAATTCCGTGGGAGTCGAAGCGCAGCGCGATCAGCGGGCTCACCGAGCGGATCCCGCCGCGGATGTGCGCGTCGGTCACGCTGTCCACCATGCACGGATGCCCGCCGGGGGAGATAGAGTCCATCTGCTCCTACATGCTGAAAGAGAAGAAGCTGGACACCCTGGTGAAGCTGAACCCGACCCTGCTGGGACACGAAAGGGTCCGCGGGATCCTTTCCGGACTCGGGTATGGATACATCACCCTGAAGCCCGAGGGTTTTCTGAAGGACCTCCAGTACGCGGATGCGATCCCAATGCTCATCCGGCTCATGGCACTCGGCAGGGCCGAGGGACGCCATTTCGGGGCCAAGCTCTCCAACACCCTCGCGGCGGCAAATGATCGGGGAACGCTGCCCGGCGCCGAAATGTACATGTCGGGACGGTCCCTGTATCCTCTTACGATGACACTGGCGGAATCCCTTGCCGCGGAGTTCGAGGGACGACTGCCGCTGTCATTCTCCGGGGGGGCCGCGTCGTGGAACCTCGCCGGTATCCTGGACGCGGGCATCCGTCCGGTGACCGTCGCCACGGAGCTCCTGAAGCCCGGCGGGTACGCAAGGATGAAGGAGCTCGCGGAGATCTCCGCGGCGCACGCGGATTCGTGGCAGCTGCAGACTGTCGACGTGCAGCGGACGCACCGGGCAGCCCTTGCCGCGAGGGAAGAAGCGCACGCCCGCAAGGAATACCGGGGATCCTCCCGGGTGCACGTGGCCGGCCCGCTTCCCCTGTTCGACTGCTTCGTCGCCCCCTGCGTGGAGGCGTGCCCCATCCACCAGGACGTTCCCGAGTACGTCCACCTCGCGGGTTCCGGCAGGATGGCGGAAGCATTCGCCGCCGTGTACCTGCGCAATCCCCTCCCTTTCATGACGGGCCACCTCTGCGACCACCAGTGCATGGACAACTGCACGCGGATGGATTGGGAAGGGTCCGTGCAGATCCGGGAGATGAAGAGGATCGCCGCGGAGTCGGGCTTCGAGGCGTACCGCGCCGCGCGGGGCCGCGCGCCGCGCGTGGCGGCCCGTGGGGTGAAGACCGCGGTTCTCGGGGCGGGCCCGGCGGGTCTCGCGGCGGCCTCCTTCCTGTGCAGGGAAGGATTCGAGGTCCACGTGTTCGAGCGGGAGAAGGAGGCGGGCGGCATCGTGCGCTACCTGCTCCCGGGCTTCCGGATCCCGGCCGGCGCGGTGGAAAGGGACGTCCAGCTTTTGCGCGAGATGGGCGCGCACTTTCACTTCGGAGGGAAATCGCCCACGATCGATGAGCTCAGGGCCGACGGATTCCCCCATGTGCTGGTCTGCGTCGGCGCGGAGGCGCACCGGGATGCCGGCATCCAGGGCGCGCGCGACGCGCTCTCGTTCCTCCGGGAGTTCCGCCGCGATGCCTCCCGCCTTCGGCTGGGGAAGACCGCGGCCGTCATCGGCGCCGGGGACACCGCGATGGACGCGGCGCGCGCGGCGCTGAAATGCCCGGGCGTGAAAGAGGTGAGGATCGTGTATCGGCGCGGGGAACGCGAGATGCCGGCCTCCCGCGAGGAATACCTCTCCGCGCGGGAAGAGGGGATCCAGTTCCACTTCCTCCGGGCACCCGAAAGCTGGACCGCCGGCGCGGGCCTCCGCTGCCGGGTCATGGAGCTGGGAGAAGCGGACTCGTCGGGCAGGTCCCGGCCCGTGGCGACATCGGCAACGGAGCTGCTGCCGGCCGACACCGTGATCGCCGCCCTCGGGGCCGAGGTGGACGCGGCAGCGCTTGCGGCCCTCGGACTGGCCGCGGGAAAGGCGGCCGCGGACCCGACGACACAGGAGTCGGGAGTCCCGGGAGTGTTTCTCGTCGGAGACGCGGCGGAGGGCGCGG
>JBKQPS010000065.1:0-7213 GCA_052144915.1 Spirochaetia bacterium
TCGAGGGCTTGAGCGACTACATGAGCGCCCGGGGAATCACGCGGGCCGAGGACCTGATCGGCAAGGCGCTGCCCAACCTCACGTCGACCGATCACTTCGACCTTACGCGCCAGGGAATCGCGGCCTATGACACGGAGAGATGCGTCGGCTGCGGGCAGTGCTACATCGTCTGCCGGGATGCCGGCGGACAGGCGCTGGACTGGGACGAGCCGGCCCGACGTCCGAAGCTGGTGGAGGAAAAGTGCCTCAGCTGCATGATCTGCAGCTTCATCTGCCCCGTGCCGGGGCTCATCAGCTACAAGGAAATGCCAAAGGGCTGGGCGCGCCGTCCGACGGCGGTCATGGACAAGTCTACGGAGCGGCAGGTGAAGATTCCGAGCCTGCCCCTGACCTGACCTGCTGACATCGAGAATCTGAGGAGGAAGAAAATGAGCGTGCTGCTGAAGAACGGGCTTGTCGTGACATCAACCGGGTCCTCCATTGCGGACGTGTACACCGACGGAGACACGATCAAGGCGGTGGGCTCGGGCCTCGGAATGAAGGCCGATGAAACAGTCGATGCAAGCGGGAAGTACATCCTCCCCGGGGCGATCGATCCTCACACGCATATCGACATGCCCTTCATGGGCACCACCTCGTCGGACGACTGGAAGACGGGCTCCATTGCCGCCGCCTGCGGCGGAACTACCTGCATCGTCGATTTCAGCCTCCAGGGCAAGGGCGAGTCCCTTCGTGACGCGGTGGACAGGCAGAAGGGCAAGGCGGACGGCAAGACCGTGGTGGACTACAGCATCCACCCGGGAGTCACGGACGCGCGTCCGGATGTCATCGATGAGGTGAAAAAAGCCATCCACGAGTACGGGACCCCGAGCTTCAAGATCTTCCTTTTCTATGATTTCCGCGTGGACGACTACGCGATGATCCGCCTCCTGGAGGAGACGAAGACCCACGGAGGGCTCGTGCAGGTGCACGCGGAGAGCTTCGACATGATCCGCAGGCTGAACGAACAGTTTGCCGCCGCGGGCACGCTCGGACCCCTGCAGCACGCGAAGGCGCACGCCATCCTCGCAGAGGAAGAAGCAGTGGACCGCTGCACGAAGGCCGTCGAGTTCACCGGCGCAAGGATCTACATCGTGCATCTCTCTTCCAGCCGCGGTCTCTGGAAGGTCCGGCAGGCCCGGGATCGGGGTCTCCGGGTCCACGCGGAAACCTGCCCACAGTATCTCACGCTGACCGAGGACCGCTACAACGAGCCGGACTGGAACGGCGCGAAGTACGTGATGTCCCCCCCGCTGCGTCCCCAGGAGAGCCTCGACGAGATGTGGCTGGGCCTGCGTGACGGCGACGTGCAGACCGTCGGGACCGACCACTGCCCGTTCAACTTCAAGGGCCAGAAGGACATGAACGGCAAGAAAGACTACAAGGTGATCCCCAACGGCGCTCCGGGCATCGAGACGATGCTCATGCTCATGCACACCGAGGGCGTCGTGAAGGGGCGGATCACCCTGGAGCGCATGGTGGACGTCCTCTCGACCGGCACCGCGCGCATGTTCGGCCTCTCGAACAAGGGAGCCGTCGCCGCGGGCAAGGACGCCGACCTCGTCGTGTTCGACCCAAAGAGGAAGTTCACCATCACCCAGAAGAAGCTCCACCAGAACGTCGACTACACGCCATGGGAAGGCTGGGAGATGACGGGCATGCCGCAGATCGTGTACTCGCGCGGGAAGAAAGTCGCGGAGTGGAGCGGCGACCAGATGAAGTTCGTCGGCACCACCGGCACGGGCCGATTCGTGAGGAGGGCGCCGCTGGCCGCGTTCTGAACGACTGGCCACCAAGGAGGACTGCAACGTGGACACATCAAAGCTCAGGGTCAACGGGGCACGCCTGCGCGCGAGCCTGGAGGAAATGGCGAAGATCGGCGCGACTCCCGCCGGCGGGGTTCAACGCCTGGCGCTTTCTGACGAGGACCGGCGCGCGCGTGACCTGTTCGTGAAGTGGCTGAAGGAGATCGACCTGGCGGTCACCATCGACGAGATGGGCTCGATCTTCGGCCGACGAAAGGGAAGGAACGACAGCCTCCTGCCCGTGATGAGCGGTTCTCACGTCGATTCCCAGCCCCGCGGAGGACGATTCGACGGAATCCTCGGCGTGATGGGAACGCTGGAGGTCATGCGGACGCTGCACGAGAACAGGGTGGAAACAGAGCGCCCACTCGTGATCGTCGACTGGACGAACGAGGAAGGATCACGGTTCGCGCCCGCCATGGTCGCGAGCGGCGTCTGGGCGGGAGCCCTGGAACGGGACTGGGTCTATGCCCGGACAGACAAGGACGGGAAGAAGCAGGGCGACGAGCTTGCGCACATCGGCTACAAGGGCACGGTGCCCGCGAAAAAGTGGCCGACACACGCGTACTACGAGCTCCATATCGAGCAGGGCCCGATGCTCGAACGCCAGAAAACGACCATCGGCGCGCCGAAGGGAATCCTTTGCCTGCACTGGTACGACGTGTACCTCGAGGGAGAGGCGAACCAGGTCGGGCCGACTCCCATGGAAGGCCGGCATGACGCTCTGTGCGCGGCGGCGGAGATGATCCTGGCAGTAAACACCCTTCCCGACCGGATGCACGGAAACATGGTCGCAACGGTCGGGGAGATCCAGAACTATCCCAACTCCCGCAACATCATCCCGGACAAAGTGCATTTGACCGTGGACATCAGGTCGTGGGACGATGCGCACGCGGTGAAGGCGTGGGAGCTGCTGAAGAAGGATTTCCAGGAAATCACCGCGCGCCGCGAAACGCCTCTCAGGGTGGAGGAAACCTGGCGCGTCGCGCACGCCCCTTTCAACGACAAGCTCGTTCAGAGGGTGCTGGACACGGCGGGGGAATTGGGATATTCCCACCTGCACATGGTGAGCGGCGCGGGCCATGACGCCAGCTACATGAACCAGGTCTGCGCGACCGCCATGATCTTCGTGCCGAGCATCGGCGGTCGCAGCCACGTCGAGGTGGAGAATACCGCCTGGGAGGACTGCGAATCGGGAGCGAACGTGCTCCTGCACTGCCTTCTGAAGACGGCCAACGAGCAATAAGAAAATGCCACGGAACTGCACGGGGTACCGTGCAAGGTACCGTGGCCGCATAAGATCGGAGACTACATGAACACCCAGGAATTGCAGACGCTCGACCGCGAACACGTCATCTACAGCTGGAAGGCGCAAGGCGGATGGAAACCCACCGTGATCGACCATGCCGAAGGCCTCTACATGTACGACACGGACGGCAGGAAGATCCTCGACGGATGCTCGGGCCTCCTGAACATCAATCTCGGCCACGGCAACCGCCACGTCCTGGACGCCATGAAAGCGCAGATGGACAAGCTGTGCTACGTGTCACCGGGTTTCGGAACGGAGGCAAAGGCGAAGCTCGCCGCCATGGTGGCGGAGGTGACACCGGGAGACCTCGACTATGTGCTGTTCACGAACGGCGGCACGGAGGCAAATGAGAATGCCATCAAGTCCGCGCGGTGGTTCACGGGCCGTCACAAGATCTACGCGGCCTGGAAGAGCTACCATGGCGCCACGGCCGGCGCGGTCACCCTGACGGGAGATCCCCGGCGCTGGCCGGCCGAGCCGGGCATCCCGGGCGTCGTGCACTTCTTCGGGCCCTACCCGTACCGGTGCGCCTTCGGCACGACCGATCCCGAGGAGTGCGGGCAGAGGACGCTCGCCGTGCTCAAAGAGCAGCTCATGTACGACAATCCGAAGTCGGTTGCCGCGATCATCATCGAGCCGATCGTCGGGACCAACGGCATCGTCATTCCGCCGAAGAGCTACATGAAGGGCCTGCGCCAGCTCTGCGATGAGAACGGCATCCTGCTGATCTCTGACGAGGTCATGGCGGCGTGGGGCAGGGCGGGGAAATGGTTCGGCATCGACCATTTCGACATCGTCCCCGACATCATCTCCACGGCAAAGGGCATCACCTCCGGCTACGTGCAGCTGGGCGCCACGATCTGGACGAAGAAGATCTGGGACTTTTTCCAGGAAAGGAAGTTTGTCTCCGGCCTCACCTACTGCGGCCATGCCCTGGCGTGCGCGTGCGGCATCGCGAACATCGAGGTCTACAAGAAGGAAAACCTCATCGAGAAGGCCGCGAAGGACGGGGAGTACCTCGCCAGCAAGCTCAAGGCACTGGAAGGAAAGCACCCGTCGGTCGGCGACACGCGGTGCAAGGGACTGTGGGCGTGCATCGAGCTGGTGTCCAACAAGAAGACAAAGGAACCCATTGCCGGGTACAACGACGCCATCCGGAACATCTCGGGACCTTTGGGCAAGATCTTCATGGACAACGGCCTGTACCTGTATTGCAACTGGGACTACATCTTCATCTCGCCGCCCCTGACGATCACCCGGCCGCAGATCGATGAGATGCTGGCGGTCGTCGAGAAGGGCCTGGACTGGACAGATACCCTTTGCAGGGATGCATAGGTCGGCCGAAGCCCTGCCGCGCCAAATGACGCGCAGCGCGTCGGGCGCGGCGTTGGATGGCTGGAAGGCCGACGCTTGTGAAGAAAGGGTAGCGACAAGGCGGACGGTGCGCCCCGCGAAACTGCTGGCCCTCACCGCGGCGTGCGTCCTTCTCCTGTCATCAATTCCTTGCGGCATCTGGGCAGCGCTCTTCGATGTGCCCATTCTTGCCGTTCTCTGCGCTCTGGCCGCCGCGGGGGCGTTCTGCCTCCTTTTCAGAAGCCCTGCCGTGTGGGTCGGTCTTTCGATCACCCTCCTCAGCCTGGCTCTGGCTGGTGTGCTGTCTCCCCCGATCGTGAGAGAAGTCGATCGGCACGTCGAGGAATTGTCTTCTAAGCCCCGTTCTGCCGCAGCACCCGGTGCTTTTGACCTGCGTGACAGGCTTGGCATATGGGGGTTGAATGCCGCGATGGGCCTTGCCGCGCTACCGTTCTATCCGGAGGCTGCAAGGGAAACGCTGGCGATGATTCTCCCTGCGCCAAGGAACGCGGTCCGCACCTTCTCGATCAAGGCCCGCGTGCCGATGCGATCCGAAAGAATACGTGCCGTCCTGGCGGCCTGGAGCGTGAAGCTGAAGCAAAGCAGTGCTGACACGGCGGAGCTCACCTCGGAGCAGCTGTTCTGGCCTCCCGGCGCGTACAGCAGGCTGGGCTCACCAGAGGCGCGCGCTGCGCTTGCCTGGAACGGTTGCACCATGACCGCCCGTGCCGTCCGCATCGCGAGTGCCTGGAAGGTCGATGTCGCGATTCGGGAAAGAATCTCCTACCCGTGGAGTTCCCGCGTCACGCTGATGAGGAAACCGGACCTCGTGATCGAAGAAGGGTTGTTCCGGGCGCTCGAAGAAATCGGCTGGCTGCATCCGTACCGGGCAGTCTGGAATTTCTCCGTGCTCCTGGAGGACGGGTGAAGGCTGCGCCCTTCCGGATGTCTTTCCGTGCTCACGCGCGCGCGATAATTCCCCTCGCCACGAGCTCGTCATACGCGCCTCTCATCGCTTCCCGGTTCTGCTGGATTCCCTTTTGAATGAGCGGTCTCATGACCAGGGCATTCAGGAGCCGGCGCGCCAGGTTCTGGAGCGGGAACGTTCGGCGCGTGGGAAAATCAGAAACCATTTTTCGGCCGAGGTCTGAGGCACGGCAAAGGGTTGCCGGCAGGGAAGAAACGTGCCTCCCGTGAAGAAGGACGCCCAGGGTTCCTGAAACGTACGAGCGGCGAAATACGCCCTGCTGAATGGCCGCGGCAAGCTGACGGGCAACCGTCGCGGCGCCAGAGCCGCCGGCCGTCGCGATCCCGACCACGTACTTTCCGCCCAGCTCCGACGTGAGGAAGGCGTACTGCCCGAGTCGATCGAAGAGGTTCTTGATCCTGGCGGACATCTGGGCTCCATAGGTTGGCGAGCTCAGGATGATGCCGTCAGCCTCATCGAGAAGTGTCCGCACTTTCAGGAAATCATCCGCAATCATGCACTGTCCGGACTTCAGGCATGCGCGACAGTCCTGACAGAACTCAATACGGTACTCCGAAAGGAGCACTTCACTGACGGTGGCTCCTGCTTCACGCGCCGCTGCGAGCGCCTCCCTGACCAGCGTTGCGCCATTTCCTTCGGCGTGGGGACTGGCGATGACACCAACGATTTTCATTTTCAATTGCCTCCATGACCCGAAGGACGAAATGCCGCGGACTTTATTGCAGAGAGAAACGGCTGCGCCGTACCTCCGTGACCTCGCGCGGCGACAGGGCACCTCAGCCCGCGGCGGCGGTCACCCGGCAGGCGGAGAGCTTGAAGGGCGCGATTTTCGATTCCGGATCCAGCTCGTCCCGGGTGAGCGTGTTCACCGGTGCCTCTTCGAAATGAAACGGCATGAACAGCTCACCCTCGGCCACTTCTCGGCTGATTCGCAGCCGCGTTTCGATGCTGCCGCGACGGGACGTGACGCGCACCATCCTGCCGTCCGCAAACCGCAGGCGTTGTGCGTCGGAAGGATGCATGAGCAGGTACGCCTCGTTGGCGTAGGCGACCAGGGGCGGGCTCCGGCGGGACATCGTGGAAGAATGATAGTGGTAGAGGATCCTGCCCGTGTTGAGGAGGAAAGGGAACTCCTCGTCGACCTGCTCGCTCTGCGGCTCGTAGTCCACCGGATTCAACCGGGCAAGGCCGTCGGGGGTGTTGAAGCGGTCGAGAAACAGCGTCGAGGTCCCCGGGTGATCCCGCGACGGGCAGGGCCACTGGATCCCCCCGGCCTCCAGGCGGCCGTGGTCGATCCCTGCCAGGATGGGTGCAACCCGGGCAATCTCGTCGAAAACCTCGGAGGCCTCCGCGTATGAGCCGATGGGCCGGCCCATGCGCCGCGCGAGCTCCTGCAGGACGAGCAGATCCTCCCGGGCCTCGCCGGGGGGCTGCACGGCCTTTCGAACGCGCAGAACCCTGCGGTCGCTGTTGACGAATGTTCCCTCTTTTTCCGCGAATGAGGCGGCAGGGAGCACCACGTTCGCCAGGCGCGCCGTCTGGGTCATGAAAATATCCGCGACGACCAGGAACTCGAGGCTTCCCAGCGCTTCCTTGGCGTGCGCCAGGTTCGGGTCGGTGAGGAGCGGGTTTTCGCCCATGATGAACATGCCGCGGACTTTTCCCTGCGCCGCCGCTTTCACGATCTCTACCGTGGTCAGCCCGCGCTGGGCCGGCAGC
>JBKQPS010000066.1:0-38637 GCA_052144915.1 Spirochaetia bacterium
CAAAGCTCGGATACGAGTTCAATCTTCACACCTCGATCCGCGCCCTGAGTCCGGGAGACCGGCAGATCATCGAGATTGCGAGAACCCTCCTGGGAAACTCCCGGACCGTCATCTTTGACGAGCCGACATCCTCCCTCACTTCGCGGGAGAAGGAACGCCTCTTTGAGATCATCCGAATCATGAAAAGCCGGGGTGCCACGATCATCTACATCACTCACCTTCTGGACGAGGTATTCATCGTTTGCGAGCGCGCGATGATCCTGCGCAACGGCGAGAGGGTTTCCGCAAACCTGATCGGAGATCTCACCCGCGCCAGCGTCGTGGAGAAGATGATCGGGTCGGAGGAGGTGGTGGAGTACTTCCGCCACCGTGAGCGGAAGGCTGGGAGCGTGATCCTGACCATCGAAGACCTGCACCGCCCAGGCTACCTTAACGGAGTGAGCTTCTCCCTGCACAGGGGAGAGGTCGTTGGTCTCTGGGGACTTCTTGGGTCCGGTCGTACCGAGCTGTTCCGGGCTCTCAGGGGCTTAGACCCAATCAGCAGGGGGAAGATCCGGCTCCACGGTGAAGGTGGGAGTGTGACGATCACTCCCCGGAATGCCAAGTGGAGTATGGGACTCGTCACCGAGGACCGCCGAGTGGACGGCCTGTTTCTCCCTATGGCCATCCGCGCCAACATGTCACTGGCGAACTTGCGAAAACTCCTCTCTCGATTCCGCCCTTTCATCGCCCGTGCGCGAGAGCAGGAGCTTACGAAGGAATACGTGAAGAAGCTGAACATAAAAAGCACCTCTATTGAACAGCGCGTCGAGACTCTCAGCGGCGGCAACCAGCAGAAGGTTGTGATCGGCCGCTGGCTTGAGACCGCTCCACAGATCTTCCTTCTCGACGAGCCGACGCGGGGTCTGGACGTGGAGGCCAAAGCCGAACTGCATTCTCTCATTGGCGATCTCGCGGACAGCGGGGCTGCCGTTCTTCTGGTTTCCTCGGATTTGGACGAGATCATGAGCCTGTCTGATCGGTTCCTCGTGATGGTTCGCGGCCGCATGGTCAGAGAGCTTTCTGGCAACGCCACCAAGCATGACCTCCTGGCCATAGCGTCGGGCATGGATTCAGCAGCGGAAAGAGGAGGCTGAACCATGGCAACCAGGAGATCCCGTCGGGGCTCGTTTTTCCTCACCTATGGCTTTCTGCTTGCGTTAATTGGCATCATTATTCTCGTCTCCATTGCTGCTCCGAGGTTCTTCACTCTCACCAACGCGATCTTCATCCTGCACGCCGCTGCTCCTACCATGATTCTCGCTACCGGAATTGCGTTCGTTCTCATGACCGGCAAGATCGACATTTCCGTCGGATCGATCGCCTTTCTCTCCGCGGGGGTGGGTATCGAGCTGATGTTGCACGGCCACGTGAATTCGGTGGCTGCAGTGCCCTTTGTCTTCTTTATTGGCGCCCTGCTGGGCGCATTCAACGGTTTCATCGTGGTCGTGTTGCGCGTCAACCCGCTGATCACAACTCTGGGCACGCTCTTTATGTTCCGCGGACTTGCCCTTCAGATCACCAACTCCCTCACCATCTCGATCCCCGAAAACCTCAGCAACTTCGGGAGCCTTCGGCTCGGGCCGATTTTCATAGACATCTTCATCGCAGCGGCCTTCGTGGCTCTCTATCACTTGATTCACACGCGTTCTGTGTTCGGAAGGCAGGTGATGGCCATCGGCAACGGTACTGAAGTGGCCCAGAAGCTCGGAGTCCCTGTTGACCGTACGGTCTTCTTCACCTTTGTGCTGTCAGGGTTTATGGCGAGCATTGGCGGCGCTTTCTCGATGTTCCAGATCGGCTCGATCTCTGCGAGCCTGGGACAGGGATACGAGTTCACGGCAATCGCGCTCTTAGTGATTGGGGGGGTCAGCCTGTTCGGGGGAGAGGGAACGATCGTTCCGGGAATCCTGCTGGGCGCACTAACCCTGACGATCATCCAGAGCGGATTGAACTTCATCGGAGCTTCGGTCTTTGCCTATCCGCTGGTGCGGGGGGCCATCATTTTCTTTGCAACGTATGCCGACTCGCTCAAAAACAGATTGCAGCGCCCTGCCAGGCTCCTTACAGAGGAGGAGGGCGACGCTACGGCCGTACAGCCGGAGTTAGGCGGCGGGAGTAATCGTGTCTGAGAAGCCATCGTTGCATGGCGATATTCATTCTTAACTCGTGGAGGAAGGAGAAAAAACCATGAGGAAGCTTCACGTTTTAGCGCTGGCGGGCGCCGTCGTATTCGCGTTCGCATTCTTCGGCGGTCAGGCATTCGCAGGCGGCACGGGCGAGAAAGGAGCCATGGGGGCCAAGACCATCAAAGTCGGATTGTCGTGGAACGAGAAGATCCAGTCCCTCCAGTCGGCCTGGCAGGATGAGATGCAGCGCTACGGCAAAACCGTGGGCCAGAAAAATGGGGTTCAAATCCAGTGGACTATCAACGTGGCCAACGGCGACCCCGCAACGCAGGCATCGAATATTCAGGATCTCATCAATCAACACGTCGACGTGATCGTCGCGCGCCCTGAGGACGCCGCCGCGATCGGGTCTTCGATTGATGCGGCGCACAAGGCTGGAATCCCCTTTATCACCTTCGACCGGGCCTCTTCAACGGTGCAGCCCGACGCCCACGTGGGGGCGGATAGCTTCAGCCAGGGATTGACGACCGGCAATGCGTTCGCTGACCTTCTGCAAAAAAATGGCGTCCAGGGTAAATGTATCGAGCTCATGGGCGACCTGCGAGACATGAACGCGGTCTACAGGAGCCAGGCTTGGCACCAAGTGGAGAACAACCGCCACGTATGGACCACAGTAGTGCAGGTCCCCACTGAATGGAAGCCGGAGAACTTCTATACCGGAACGGCGAACGCCCTAGCCGCCCACCCGGAGGCGAACTGCATCTTCGTATCCAGTTATTTCGCCTTCGACGGCGTCGTGAAGGCGCTCAAGGAGGCGAACAAGCTGTTCCCGACCGGCACTCCGGGACATATCTGGATCGCCGCTCAGGATGTCAACCCCCAGGGTCTCGACGCTCTGCTCAAAGGATACATCGACGTCTGTACGACCTATGACGCGTATGCACAAGCGGACGCGCTGGTCACTACCATGGTCGACCTCCTTGCCGGACAGAAGGTCCAGGGAGTCCACCTGGTTCCGGGACGCGTCGCGACTGCGGCGAATATCAAGGATATGAAAGATCTCTGGGCAAAGGACTACCACGACTGACAGGCGCCCCACAGGGTGTTGTGCATATAGCGCATAGTGATGCGGCCGCGGGGCTGCCTGGCACTTCAGGGTGACGGGCAGCCCTCAGCCGTGATGAACTACAGAGCGGCAGAGGGGGTCAAGTGAGAAAGCTGCCAGGGTTGTCTTGCCGCGACCGAGTAATCCGCGCCAGGGGGACGGTTGCGCCGGCGCTCACCAAATCGAATTGCCCTATGTTTCGAAGTAGCTGAATCCGATTGATCATGACTTGTTCAAGTTTTTCTTGTTCATGCAGCAGCAGTCAATTTTTCTCAAGAGAACGTGAGTACGGCTGCTTAGCCCAGTCTTAGCCCACCCCGTGTTTCACCGCGTAGAGGGCCGCCTGCGTGCGGTCGGCAAGGCCGAGCTTGTCTAGGATGCTTCCCACGTGCGTTTTCACGGTTTTCTCGCTGATGAACAGATCGGCGCCGATCTCCTTGTTGGACATGCCCTTCGCAAGACAGCGCAGGACGTCGATCTCCCGCGCGGTCAGCAAGTCGTCGAGCGAGCGCTCGGCGCCTGTTGCCAGCCCCGCCACGAGGCGCTGGGTCAGGTCCGGATTCAGGCGGGTCTCCCCGCGCGCCGCGGCCCGGATGGTCTCGGCGAGCTCCGCCGGGCCAACGTCCTTCAGCAGGTACGCCACTGCCCCGGCGCGCAGTGCGGGAAACAGCTTGTCGTCATCTGCGAAGCTCGTGAGCACGATGACCTTGACGCCGGGCAGCGTATCGTGAAGTTTCCGCGTGGCTTCGATCCCGTCCATGACCGGCATCACGAGGTCCATGAGGATGACCTGCGGATCCAGCCTCGCGGCCAGGTCCACCGCTTCGGCGCCGCTGCCCGCCTCCCCGACGATCTGGAACCCGCCCACCGCGCCCAGATAATTCTTCAGCCCCTCGCGCACTACCGCGTGATCATCCACGATCATGACGCGCACCAGGTCGGCCGGCTTTTTCCCCATCACGTCTCCTCCGTGGCTACGATCTCGCTTTCGGCCCTCCCTGGCCTCGCTCGCCCTCGCCCTCCATGGCTATGGGCACACGCGCATCGATCTCGGTGCCGGCGCCCGGCGCGGAGCGCACGAGCAGCCGCCCGCCCAGCGCCTCGAGCCTTTCCCGCATCGCCAGGAGCCCGAAACTCTCGGGCCGCCGCGTCCCCGCGGGGTCGAAACCCTTTCCCGAGTCCTGAACCAGCAGGGCAATCTCCTCCGAGCCGAACGAGAGATCCACGCGACACTCCTTCACACCCGCGTGCCGGGCGACGTTGTTCAGCGCCTCCCGCGCTATGCGGAATATCGCCTCTTTCATCTCGGTGCCGCCCTCTTCCGCGCCCCTGAACGCCAGCGTCACGGCAAGGCCGTCGCGTTTCTGGCGCTGAACGGCGAGCCGCTCCAGGGACTTCACGAGGCCTTCCTCCACCACGGAGCCCGGCCGCAGCTCGCGCACGAGAGCCCGCATTTCCGCAAGGGCATCCCGGGCCAGCTCCTGGAGCCGGTCGATGAGGGAAGGCACCCTGCGGGGATCGTCCTTCAGCGCGATGCGCGCGGCTTCCGCCGTGAGATTCATGCTGAACACTGTCTGGGTCGCCGCGTCGTGGAGCTCCCGGGCCAGGTGGGCGCGTTCCTGCGCGGCAGCCGCCTCCTCGGCGCGCTCCGCGTAGGCGTGCAGGCGCCGGTTTGCTTCGCCCAGCTCCACGAGCAGCTCCTCGCTCTTCGCCCGCGCGATCTCCGCGTTGCGCGACGCGCGCCCGTACAGCCCGATGGTGAGGCATCCGGCGATGTACACGGGAAAGTAGTTAACCGCGTCTTTGCCATACGCCGCGAACAGGCCGAGGGTGACCGCCGCAGAGAAGATCGTCACCCACACGACGCTGGAGCGGCTCGGCAGGTCCCGGCCCGCCACGATGCTGAGGCCCATGAAAAGAATTCCGTAGTAGTCGGCCGCTGGTTTCGTGAGAAGAAGGGCGATGACGATGAGAGACGCCAGCGCAAGCACGATGTGCGTCGACCGCTGCCAGCGGCGGTTCAGCGGCGGCTGCGCCACCATGACCGCCAGGTACCCCGCCATCAGCCCATAGGCGGGCGGCTGGATGATGCCGCTCTCGGGGCCGCTCAGAAACA
The DNA here is from genome assembly GCA_052144915.1 of Spirochaetia bacterium. GTDB lineage: Bacteria > Spirochaetota > Spirochaetia > SZUA-6 > Fen-1364 > Fen-1364. The sequence goes on from JBKQPS010000066.1 coordinate 5,390, forward strand.
TGCGGATCAGGACGGACAGGTAGGCGAGGAAGAACAGGCCGTACACCAGGGGGGAGTCACGATGCGCGTGAATCGCCGAGTCATCCGCCATGCCCGGATTCTGGCAACAATCGGGACCCGGCGCAAGCTTGTGACTGGTGTCCGCCCCGCGTCAGCAGACGATCGGCCGTGCCCGGCGTCAGGCGGTCTCGATCTTCTTCTTTCCTCCGTAGAAGTCCCACCACGGCTTGGCGCCCTTGGCGAGAACCTTGTTCAACGCCTCGATGTTCTTGACTCCCCGGTCCTCCAGCCACGCCACCAGCCCGTCGTAGCCCTTGCCGGCGTACACGGGGATGCCCTCCTGCCACGTCGCCCTGCCGCAGAGAACGCCCGAGAACGGCGTGCCGGCTTCCGCGGCAAGCTCGAGGGTCTCGCGGAACATCTCGTCGGTGACCCCCGCGCTGAGGTAGATGAAGGGCTTGCGGGCGACGCTCGCCGCATCCTTGAAATGCTGCATGGCCTCCTTGCGGGAGTAGGCGGCCTGTCCCGCGAAGGCCTTGGTCCCTTCCACGAACGCGAGGTTCACGGGCACCTCGACCTTGAGGATATCCACGCCGTATTGCGGGAGCGAGAACTCCTCCATGTAGGACCGCACTGCGCGAGGCTTGACTTTCGCGAACTCCAGGCTCTTCGCGTCCCCGACCGCATCGTCGTAGGCGATGATTTCGAGGAAGAACGGAACATCGTTTGCCGCGCACTCTGCGCCGATCCGCTCGATGAAGGCCTTCTTGACCACGTTGACCTTGTCCGGATGCGAGGGGTTGTAGTACAGCAGAATCTTGATGGCGCTGGCGCCGGCTTCGACCAGCCGGCGCACGCTCCACTCCGGCAGGAGATCGGGCAGGCGGCTGTCGTCCTTGGTGTCGTAGCCCGTCTTTTCGTATGCGAGGAGCACGCCCGTTCCCTTTGCGCGCACTTTCGCCGCCGGCAGCCCGAACTCCGGGTCCAGCAGTATCGCGCTCGCGTGCTTCGTGAGAACCGCGGTGACCGCCTTCTTGAAGCTCACCAGGTCTTCCGGGGTGGCCGGTGCTCCCCGTGCCTTGCTGATGGCCTTCTCCAGCGATCCGCGCTGGTCCATGGCCGCGGCGGCGATGACCCCGGCGTCGTTCGCGCAGGAGTTGATGCCGGCAAACTTCCCTTTTCCCATTTTTACGCTCATGAGAAAATGGTACGCACGCGCACGCGCGCTGTCAATTCAATCCTCCGCTGCCCTCCGCTGCCCCGCGCCTTGCACACGCAATCGGCGGCCGCTACTATGGCCGCACATGCCCGACCTCGAGCAGGACACCAGTCTCCGGTTGCCGCGCGTCACCGTGTTGAAAGCGTCCGCCGGATCGGGCAAGACCTTCCGGCTCACCCAGCGCTACGTGCAGTTCCTTCTCTCGGACAGGATCCCGAAGAACGAGCTGCGAAACCTCCTTGCCCTCACCTTCTCCAACAACGCATCCGGGGAGATGCGGCGGGACGTGATGGAGTGGCTGAAGCTCCTCTGCATGAAGGACCCGGCGAGACTGCGGGAAATGGCGGAAGTCACGTCGGGCGGCGCGGAGCGGCTTTCCCGGAAAGCCGGCGAGCTCATCGAGCGCATTCTCTCCCGATTTTCCGATTTCCAGGTCCGGACGATCGACAGCTTCATGTCTTCCGTCTTCCGCGCATCGGCGCTGGACTTCGGCTTCGGGCCGGACTTCGAGGTCGTGCTGGACGCCCAGCCCCTGGTGGACTACGCGTGGAACCTCTTCCTGCGCGAGGCGCCTGCCGGGAGCCGCAACGCGCAGCTGCTGGACCAGACCGTCGCGTCCCTCCTCGATTTCAAGGCTTCCAGCGGCAGCTGGCCCTGGGACCCGGCGGCCCCGGTGCTGGCGGAAATGCGGAAAGTCGAGGAGAAGCTCTCGGACATGGACGAGACGCCCGTCGTGGAGGATCCCGAACCGTCCCTTCGAATCCACGAGCGGAGAATCGCGGATGCATTCGAAGCCGTTGCGCGCCTGGTCGAGCGATCCGGACTGGACCCGCGGGCCCGCTCGTCGTTTCCGAACAAGCTCGCCAGCGCGCGGGCCGGGCGCTGCAGCGACCTGCTCACCGGCTCCATGAGAAACGGACCGGTGAAAAAGCCACCGAAAAGCGCGACTGCTGCATCCCTCATGTATGAAAGCATCGAGACCGCGTGGCGCGAGGCTGCCGCTGCCGTGGACGCCTACGCCGGGGCGTGGTCCCGCGGATTCTACATGCCCTTTCTCCGCCTGCACGCGGAGCTGTCCGCATCGCTGGAAAAGGTGAAACGCGCACAGGGCAGGATCTTCATCGGCGACATCGGCAGGCGCCTCGGGGACTACCTCCGCGAGGACATGGTGCCCGACGTGTATTTCCGGATCGGCGAGCGCATCTGGCACTTTCTCGTGGACGAGTTCCAGGACACCTCGCCCCTGCAATGGAGGACGCTGTTCCCGCTTTTGGAAAACTCGCTGGCCGTGGAGGGGAGCCTCTTCGTGGTCGGGGACACCAAGCAGGCCATCTACGGCTTCCGCCAGGCCGACTACACGATCATGCGGGCGCTGGAGGCGCAAAGCCCGTTCGCCTCGGCGCCCCGCGACGTGCGCGAGCTCTCGACGAACTGGCGCAGCAGGCCGCGCGTGGTGGACTTCGCGGCGGAAGTGTTTCGCACCCGGGCCGCCGATGATGTGAAGTACCGCGAGGCCGCGCGGCGAAGCGGGCTGGATGCCTGGCGCCAGGCGGCGAGCGCGGCGGGGGGACCCGGCGGCAGCGGCCCCGGCTACGTCGAGGTGGAAGTCCTGGAGCGTGACGACGAAAACCCGCCCGAGCGTGAGAAGCTGCGAACGATCATGAAGGACCTGGCGGCGCGCGGCTACGGCTGGGGCGACATCGCCCTGCTCGCGCAGCGAAACGCCGACGTGGTGCGCGCCACCTCGTGGCTGAACGACATCGGGGTGCCTTTCATCTCCTTCAGCTCGCTGGATGTGAGAACCCGTACCGTGGCCGCGGAGATGCTTGCCCTGCTTTCCTTCCTGGATTCCCCGCCGGACGATCTCGCTTTTGCCACCTTCGTGCGGGGGAAGATCTTTGCGCGCGTGCTGGCGAATATCGAGGATGGGCCCGACGAAGAGGCGGTGCGAAACCTTCTCTATACGAACCGCGTCCAGCGGCCCCTCTACAAGGCGTTCCAGCGCGCTTTCCCCGCCGCGTGGGAAAGGTGCTTTGCCGGCCTTTTCCGATCGGCAGGCTACCTGCCGCTCTACGACCTCGTGAGCGAGGCGTGCGTGCGGTTCGACGTGTTCTCCCTCGTCGCGGAAGAGGAGGCGACGCTCGCCAAGCTGCTGGAGGTGGTCAAGGAGTTCGAAGGCTCGGGCGCGAACAGCCTGCGGGAGTTCCTCGGCACGGCGCAGGAGGACACGGGCACGGACGACGCGGACCGGTGGGCGATCGATGTGCCGCGGAGCGCCCCCTCCGTCAACGCCATGACGATCCACAAGGCCAAGGGCCTGGGTTTCGCAGTCGTGGTAGTCCTGCTCTATGGCGAAACCAGCCACCGCTTCGAATACTCTGTCCTCAAGGACGCAGACTCGATCGGCGCGGGCTCGGGCGCGGGCGTGCGGCTCGTCAAGATCACGCAGGACCTGGCCCGGCGCGACCCCGTGCTCAAGGAGCTGTACGACCAGGAGACGATGAAAGCCGAGGTGGATCGGCTGAACCGGCTGTACGTGGCGCTCACCCGGGCCAGGCGCGAAATGTACGTGATCGGCGTGCGGGGCGCGAGAGACACGTATCCTTTCGATCTTCTGCCCACGGAGTCATTTGCCCCGTCACAGAAGAAGGAGCGGCCCGAGGCGGAAGCCCACGTCGCGGAGCGGCCCGCGGTGCTTTCGCACGAGGCAAAGCCGGTGCCGCTCGAGTTCGACGGCGGGCGCCTCGGCCGCCGCGATGAGCGTCGGCGCGGCGAGCTTGCCCACCGGATGCTCGAGCTCACCGTCCACGCGGGCCCGGACCTGGAGGTGCGTCTCGGCATCGCGGCGGAGCGCGCGGCGCGCGAGGCGCGCAGCGACGTCACGGAAGCGCGGGCCCTCGTGCCGAGCCTGGCGCGCCTGCTCCGATCCGCGGAGATGGCAGACTGCTTCACGGCGAAACCGGGCAGGACGATCCTCATGGAACAGGAGCTCTGCGATTCGCACGGCAGCCTGGCACGCATGGACAGGGTCGTGATCGATGCGGACAGCGTCACCGTCATCGACTACAAGACCGGCGCGGAGGATCCCGCGGCGCACGAGCTGCAGGTGCGCGGCTACATGGAGATCCTTTCCGACGTGTACCCGGCGAGATCGATCGAAGGGCTCCTTGCCTACGTGGACCTGGGCACCGTGCGGAGAATCCCGTGAGCGTGACGCTCCTCCCGGCCGGCGCGAACATCGTGGAGGAAGTGGCCCGGCGCATCGAGGAGGCCGGCGACCCGGCCGAGGCCCTGGTGATCTTTCCCGGCAAGCGTCCCGCGCACTTCCTCCGCCAGCGCCTCGCGCGGAAAAAAGGGTCCGGCTTCATTCCACCCCGGGTCCTCTCCATGGACGAGCTGGTCGACGCGGTATTCGAGGAACGCGACGCGCGTCATGGCACGGTGCGTCCGAAGGCGGAGTCGATCGACGCGGTGGCGATCCTGTACGACATCCAGGTCACGGCGGATGACCCCGTGGGCGGCCCGGCGTTCATGAGCCTCGACAGCTTCTTCCCGCTCGGCCTGAAAATCCACGGAGACCTCGAAGAGCTCCTGATCGAAAAGGTGAAGCCCGAGGAGGTGGCCCGGGTTCAGCCCCTGGTGGAGGAAGAGGTGCCGGCCCGGGCTCGACAGCGCCTGCGGACGCTCTCTCATTTCTATGCGGCGTTCTATCGGGCCCTCGACGACCGGGGGCTTTCCACGCGCGCGTCGCGCTACGTGGAGGTCTCCGGGGCGCTGACGCCCGGTGAGGTCCCGCTGGTCGGACCGCTCTCCGCGCGCGGCCCGATCATATTCGCGGGCTTTTTCACCCTCACCCGGGCGGAGAAGGAAATATTTCGCGCCGCGGCGAAGTGGCCGTCCGTTCAGCTGATCTTCCAGGATGGTCCGGGCATGCGAAAGAGGATGGAAGGATTCTCCGGGCCGCCGCTTTCCTCCGCGCCGCTCTTCGACCAGGTCACTCGGCCGCGGACGGAATTCTTCCGCAGCCCGGATACGCACGGACAGGTCTTCGCGCTGAACGCCGTCCTGGAAGAGGCGGGCGCGAATACGCTCATCGTGCTGCCTTCCGCGGAGACCCTTTTCCCGCTTCTACGGCACTGCCTCTCGAAATTCGACCCGGAAAGCTACAACGTCTCACTTCCCTACCCGCTTCAGCGCACGCCGCTCTATGGCTTTTTCAACAATCTCATGGAGGTCGTCGCCTCCATGGACGGCCCCCTGGTCTACATCCCCGCCTACGTATCTTTCGTCCTGCATCCGTACGTGAAAAACGCAAGGCTTGACTCCTCTGCGGAAGCGACGCGGGTTCTCTTCCACGTTCTGGAGGAGCGCCTGGAGAAGAGCCGAACCCGAAGGTTCATGACATTGGAGGAAATTGAAGGGGACGCCGGGCTTTTCGAGCATGCGGCCGGGAGAATCGCCGAGGAGGGCCGGGGCCCGGCCCCGGAGGTGATTCGCGCGCACCTGGCCGGCATCCACGAGCGGACGATCCGGAGCTTCCGCTCGTTCCGCTCCGTGCGGGATTTCTCGGAGCGCTGCATCGGGCTCATCGCCTGGGTGCAGGAACAGAGCACGGCCCGCGATCATCCCTATTTCACTCCATTCGCCGAGTCTTTCGTGCAGTCCCTGGAGTCCATCTCCCGGTCCCTGATGGCGGACAAGAGCTTTGCCGAAAGGCAGAGCTATTTCACTCTTCTCCGAAACTACCTCCAGGCGTGCCGCCACTCCTTTCCCGGAACTCCGCTGCACGGAATGCAGGTGCTCGGCAGCCTCGAAACCCGGTCCCTGCAGTTCGAGAAGGTTTTCATCCTGGATGCGAACGAGGGCGTCTTCCCCGAGGTCGGCCAGGAGAACACGCTCCTTCCGTTCCCCGTCCGGCAGGCGCTTGGCCTTTCCACCTACCACGACCACGAGGACATCGCCGCCTACAATTTCGAGCTGCTCGCGGCGGGAGCGAGGGAGCTGCACCTGTTCTCCGTGGACAGCGCCGACAAGGAGAGGTCGCGGTTCGTGGAGCGCCTTCTCTGGGAGCAGCAGAAGGAAAGGGGGCTCCGCGACGAGCGCGGGCTCATCCGGTCAATCGGCTACCGGGTGAATCTCACTACTGCGCCGCCGGCGCCGATCCCGAAGACTCCCGAGGTCGCGGCTTGGCTTGCGACCACGGAACACTCCGCCACGTCGCTGGACGCGTACCTCCAGTGCCCCCTGAAATTCTACTATCGCACGGTGCTCCGTCTTTCGCCGCGCGAAGACCTCTCCGGCGAGATCGAAGCCGTGGAAATCGGCACATTCGTTCACGCGGTGCTCTTCCGCTACTTCGAAAGCCGAACGGGCCGGCCCCTGACGACGGATGACGCGGACCCTGCCGCCATGACCGCGGCGGTCGACGAGCTCTTCGTGAAGCATTTCGGCTCCGCAGAAACGGGAGCAAACCGGCTGTTGAGAAACCAGGTGGATCGTCACCTGCGCGATTTTCTGTCCGGGTACCTCCGCCCGCTCGTGGAGTCTCACCGGGTGCTGGTCAGGTCCCTCGAGCACGACGTGAAGACGACCTGGAAGGGCTTCTCCCTGCGCGGGAGGCTCGATGTCGTCGAGGAACGGGATAGCACGACGTTTCTCATCGACTACAAGAAATCGGCCGACAAGTCGTTCTACAAGATGCGGCTGGACCGTCTCCTGCTGGAGGAGCGGGACACATGGTTTCGGGCCATCCCGACGCTCCAGCTCCCCTTCTATGTCATCCTTCACGCGGCGGAAACCGGCAGGGCCCCCGCGGAGATTCGCGCGATGTTCCTGCTGCTCGGCCGAACCTCGATGGACCAGGGCATCGAATTGCCACTCTTCGAGGAACCCGCCGAGGTTCACGAGTCCTGGCCCCTACTAGAGAAGGTCATCAGGGATCTGCTGCAGGAGATCGTCTCTCCCGATGTGCCGTTTTCGCCCGCCGCGGACTTGCGCACGGTGTGCCCGCGCTGCGACTTCACCGCGCTCTGCGGCACGGGATGGCTGAAGAAGTCGTAGCGCGTCACCGGGCGCACGGGAAGTTCCCAACCCTGCCGGGCACACCAGGTCCATTTGACGGTGACACACGTCCGTTGTACCGTGTGCGCAGGCCTTTCTGCTCCTGGAGGCACCATGCGGTTGAGAATCAAGCTCACGATAGGTCTTGGTTTCCTTTTCCTGATCATCTTTGGGCTTGCGTTCTACGGCTCCTACCAGATACAGAGACTCTCCCGGGATGCCGACAGCATCATCAAGGACAATTACGATTCGCTCGTCTACTGCAAGAACATGCTGCTGGCAGCAGACGACATGCGCACGATCGTGAGCAGCCGGATAATCGGCCCGGGCGCCGGCGGAGCGTCTCCTCCCGACATGCGCCTTTTCGAGACGAGCCAGGCGCAATTCGAAAGCAATCTCCGGGCCGAGCAACACAACATCACGGAGGTGCACGAACAGGACTATGTCGAAGAATTGGACAGCAACTACGGGCTGTTCCTGAACCTCTGTCTCCAGACGATCAGGAACGGCGGAAGCCCTTCCTTCTATTTTCGAGATTTTCTCCCGGCCTACCAGGCGGCGAGACAGACGATCGTGAAGATCAATGACGTCAACATGGAGGCCATTGAACGGAAAAACCAATCCACCAGGAACAGTGCGAGCGCCATGGTCACGTCGATGGCTGTCGTCGGCGCGGCATGCATCCTGCTCGCGTTTCTCTACTTCTGGTATTTTCCGTTCTACATTTCGAACTCGCTTTCCTACCTCGCGAAGAAAATGCAGGACCTGCTCCAGGGCATGGGCATCAGGATGGACCTCAGGACGGGAGACGAGGCCTTCATCCTTCTGCAGGCGATCAATCTCCTGGAAAACGAACAAAAGAAGGCCACGCGGGCAAGAAAGTAACTCAGCGGGGGGGCGGAACGGTTGCGGACGGGGTGACGGAGCCGTCGAACGTTCCTCTTTCCATGAACTCGGCGCGGGTGCCATCGGGGTCGAAGACGTTCGCAAGGCGATGCCGGCATTTCCCGATGCTGTACTCCACCTTGCGCGGGAACTCACGGGAGCGGGCTTCCATCCGCCTGCTCACTTCCTCCATCGCGGCGGGCACCGAAGGCACCTCCAGCCCGAAGTGGTTGAGGACGCCGAGCCTCTCGAGCGTCGGCGGTTCGTCGTAGAGCATGAACTCGACGTAGTTCCTGTCATCCGGCAGCTTCAGGTGGATCCAGGCGAGCGTCCGCTCGTCGCTGCTCCCGCGCCAGAACTCGACGCATCCAAGGGTGTCGCGGTAGAAGGCCATGGATCTATCCATTGACGAGACGACGAACCCGATGTGCATGAGACAATGCGAGAGGACCCGGTTTCCCGTGCTTCGACTGCCCGCGCGCGCGGGCCATCCTTCCGGAAGATGCTGGACGAATTCCACGTCGTGCCCATCCGGGTCCGTGACACAAAAGCCCCGGTTTCCGATCGATACCGTGGAGGTCGCGCGCGGGACAGCGACACCCCGCGAGGCGAGGTACTCGCGCATCGCCTCCGCATCTTCGACCTGCAGTCCGAACTGGATGAGGCGATCGGTCCGGGGGGCGCTTTGCGGCCGCAGCTCGATCCATTGCACGTCATTGATCCTCACGAAAGCCCGGCTGATCGCCCCGCCGGGGCCACGCAGGAGAAGCTGGTCCTCGTATCCGTGGATGTCGCGATAGTACGCCAGTGCCTTGTCGACATCGCTCGCCTGGAAAGCCATGTGGGAAAGTCCGACGATTTTTGGACGCCGCATTTCCCTCGTCATCGCCGCCATCAGTCAATTCCTCTCCCTGTACTCCTGCGCGCGGAATCCCGTTCCCGTGGGTCCGTCGTTTTCGAGCAGAACCGGCACGAGCGCGCCGGGAAGCACGGTTTCGACCTCGAACTCCGCGCCGGGACCCGCCATGTCCGTCTTCAGCCAGCCGGGATCCAGGTGATTGACCAGGACCCCGGTCCCCCGCAGCTCGAATGCAAGGTCCTGCGTGAACTTGTTCACGGCAGCCTTGGAGACGCTGTAGGGTGACAGTTGCGGCGTATCCTTGATTCCCGAGGTCAGATTGACGATCCTGCCGTACCCGCGTTCTTTCATCCCCCGGGCAAAGGCCGTGCTCAGGAGCACCATCGCAAACAGGTTGACCTGGATGACCGCCTTCCACTCGGCGATGCTCGTGTCCCAGATCTCCTTGCGGTCGCCCTGGATCGCGGCGTTGTTGTAGAGGATGTCGATGCCCCTGTGGGCTCCAAGGACGTTCCGAATCAATTCCTCCGCCGCGGAGACGTCGGATAGATCGCCTCCCACGGAATCGGTCATCACCCGGTACTGTGCCAGGTCGGCGAGAGTTCCCCGGGCATGGTCCTTCGTGCGTCCGTGAACGATGACATTCGCTCCCTCCCGGGCCAATCCGGTTGCGATCTGCCGGCCGATGCCCCTCGACGAACCGGTCACCAGGCACCATTTCCCTGACAGCCTGCCCACGGGCTCAGATCTCCGGATTCCCGTAGGTGTAGGAGACGAAAGCCACGGACCTGCCGTCCGGGCTCCACGAAGGAACGTTCATCGTCCCCTGCCCTCCGTAGAGGTGGGCGAGCACGCGCACCGTCCCCGTTGCCAGGTCCTGCGCGCGGATCATCACGCGCTGATTCCGCGGGTGGTGCGCGGCGGGAACCGCGGGAGGATACGAGACAAAGACCATCCGTTTCCCGTCCGGAGAAATGTGGGCGAACCAGTCGTTGCAGTCGTCGCGGCTCACCTGCTCCTGCCCGCTGCCGTCCGGCCTCATGCGCCAGATCTTCATCCGGCCCGTCCGGGTGGAGTTAAAGTACACGAACGCGCCGTCCGGGCTGTACTCCGGGCCGTCGTCGAGGCCCGGGTCGGTGGTCAGCCGTGTTTCCTTGCCGCCCTTCGTCCCGATCGCCCAGACGTCGTAGTTGCCCTCGCGCTCGGCGCAATATACCAGCGTCGCGCCGTCGGGAGACCACCCGTGCCAATAGGAGGGGGCCTGGTCGGTCACTTTCACGGGATTTCCGCCGTCGATGCTCACGACATAGATCTGCGAGCCGGCTTTCCTTCCCGGCTGCTCCGTGTGGCTGGAGAGGGCGAGCCACCTGCCGTCGGAGGAAATCCCGTGATCGTTGTTGTTGGCCCGCACGCTGCCGGTGTCGAGCATCCCCGGCTTGCGGGTATCCAGAGGGAACTTGTAGATCCTACCCTCCTGGTTGAACAACAGGAACGCGCCGTCGCGCGACCAGTTGGGCGCTTCGAAGTGCGCGGCACTCGCGTAGACGATGCGCCGGAGGCCCGTATCCACGTCCAGCAACTCCAGCCTGCTGGGCGACGGATTCTTCTCGCCGTCCACCCCCTCGGCGGCGGGCACGTCGAATCGGACATTGCGAAAGACAGCGGTCTCGGCCACGGAGATCTCGTGGGAGCAGACGAAGAGGCCGGCGAGGACCTCCGGGGAGAGCTCCATCGCGATCCTTCCCGTCTCGACCAGGGCCTCCCCCCTCTTCGCGGCGCGCATGATGATCGTCGTCCCCGCGCGCTCGAGCTGGACGATGTCGGCCGCGCTCACTGCCGCCTTCACCTCGTGCGTCTCGGCGCCCCGTTTCTCGCGGTACTGCAGCGACGTGAGCCCGTCGCCGTGGACGGCGGCATCGGCATACATCGAGTCCCCGTCCCGGCGCTGGCGGAACATGATGCCCCACTTCCGATGCGCGTTGACGCCCTTTCCGCGAAACTCGCCTTCCGCGGTCAGCAGGAAGTCGCCGCTCACACGGCGCGCAGCGAAGTGGAACTCGTCGGATGTCCCCCACAGGTTCTCTCCGCCGCCCGTCACGGTGTAGGACTGCGCGTTCGCGTCAAACACCGTGCTGCCGGGAATGCGCCGGGCGCCGACATCCTCGACGATGTCGAAAGCCCCTTCCTTCGATATGGCCATCATCTGCTCCTGCCTGGAAATGCGCGATCCCGGGGTAGTCCCCCGGAATCGCGACCCGCCCTACTTCATGAAGACCTGGTCGTACTTCTGCTGCAGCTGCTTGATGAAATCGTCGGCTGTCATGGTCGGCGTGTTCCAGAACGAATCCGCCAGGTCCTCGTAGGCGCCGGCGAAATCGTTGTCCATCGTGATGTTCCTCACCGGGTGCCCGAAACCAGGCTTCGAGAGAGAGGCGAGGACCATCTTCGCGTGCTTGTCGATGCCGACGCTCGCGTCCAGCCGCACCGGCGTGCAGCCCTTGATCACGCTGAACCTCTCCGTGATGTCCTTCTGGAGCATGATGTTGAAGAATGCTTCCTCGGAGTTCTTCGTGACGTCGGTCTTCGGCGCGAGGAAGGTCATTTCGTCGATGGTGACCTGCACGCCCTTGGTGCCGGGAGGAAGCATCGTGTCATAGTCGACGCCGATCTGCTTCTTGGCCCCGGCAAACTCGCCCTTCATCCAGTCGCCGTGGAACTGCATGAGCGCGTCACCTCGAATGACCATCGCGGTGGTGTCGTTCCAGTTGCGGTTGGCGCTGCCGGGATCGGCTTCCTGCTGGATCCTCCTGAAGTACGCCAGGGCCTGGCGCATCTCGGGGGAATCAAAAGCCTCCTTCTTGGGGTTGAGGCCGAAAACGTTGTCATAGAGGTCGCCGGAGACGTACACGATGCACGAGCCCAGGAGATACTCGAGCTGCCACGGCTGGGCGCCGATGGCCAGGGGGATGACTCCCGCTTTGCGGATCTTGGGGAAGTCCGCGAACATGTCGTCCAGGTTCTTCCAGGACCGGGGATTGACGCCGGCTTTCTTCGCCACCGCCGTGTTCCAGAAGATCGTGCCGACGATATGGATTGTCAGGGGGGCGCTCACCACCCTGCCGTCCACCATCATTGCATCCTTGACCGCCTGCGGAAGGACCTTGTCGAGGTTCAGCGTCTTGTAGTACGCGGTCAAGTCAGCGAGCATCCCCCGCTGGATCAGGTCGCGGCGAAGCTTCACGTTGTTTTCAATGAACACGTCCGGGGGGTTTCCGCCGGTGAGCATGTTGATCAGGGGGATGCTCGCGCCGGTGTCGTGGGCGATCGTGATATCGTTCCACTTTCCCCCCTGCGCCTGGAACGCGGTGCGGATGACGTTCAACGCGCCGATCTCGGCGTCCGCGGACCAGTTGTTGAACACCAGCAGCTCACCGAGCGGCTTGTTCTGCGCGAAGCCGGTCACGGCGACGATCGCGAAAAACACGAGACAGAGTGCAAGAGCTTTCTTCATGGAGCCCTCCTTGGAATGTTGTGGCCCGTCAGCCGGCCAACGGCCGGCAATGTCATCACCATTTTCACAGCCGCAGGGAGCTCGCCGAGTCGAAGATCGATATCTTCGACAAGTCGATGGAGAGCCGCAGTTCCTCGTCGGACTTCGCCCCGGAGACGTCCGTTGGGTTGAGGCTGGCCACGATGTCGGTCTTCCCGAGCTGGCAATAGCAGAGCACGTTCGCGCCGAGGGGCTCGACGATGTTCAGCCGCATGGGGTAGACGACCGAACCCTCCGTCGGCCGGTGGAACAGCTCGGGACGCAGGCCGAGCGTGACCTTCTGCCCGTCGGCAGGCCGGGCGGCAAAGGGGTAGCCCGTCACGTCGAAATCGATCCTGTCCTCCGTCATGACGCGGACCCTCGAGTCGCCGAGAACCAGCGCGCCGGGAACGAAGTTCATGGCAGGGGAGCCGATGAAATTCGCTACGAAGGTGTTGGCCGGGTGGGCATACAGCTCGTCGGGGGTGGATATCTGGGAAAAGCGCCCGTCGTTCATGACCGCGATCCGGGTTGCAAGGGTCATGGCCTCCACCTGGTCGTGCGTGACGTAGATGAAGGTGCTGCGGATCTTCTTGTGGAGCCTCTTCAGCTCGACCCGCATTTCCGTCCGCAGCTTGGCGTCCAGGTTCGACAGCGGCTCGTCGAAAAGGCAGACGGCGGCGTCCCGCACCAGGGCGCGGCCGATGGCCGCCCGCTGGCGCTGACCGCCGGACAGGGTTGACGGCTTGCGGTTGAGCAGCTCCGAAATCTGCAGGAGCTCGGCGGTCTCGCGCACCTTCGCCTCGATGTACGACCTGCTCTTCCGCTTCATGCGCAGGCAGAAGGCCATGTTGCCGTACACGGTCTTGGTCGGGTACAGGGCATAGGACTGGAACACCATGGCAATTTCCCGCTCGCTGGGATCCCGGTTGGTCACGTCCGTGCCGCCGATCTCGATCCGGCCGCCCTCGATGTCGAGGAGCCCCGCGATACAGTTGAGCAGGGTCGTTTTCCCGCACCCGGAAGGCCCGAGAAGCACGAGGAACTCTCCGGAGTCGATGTCCAGGCAGAGATCCTTGAGAACGTGATTCTTCCCCTGGTAGACCTTGTCCACGTGTTTCACGGCGACCTGTGACATCCAGAGACTCCTTATCCTTTCAAGGCACCGGCGGTGATACCGCGGATGAATAGCTTGCCGGAGATGAAGTAGATGACCAGCGGCGGGATGGCGGTCAGCATGGCCGCGGCCATGTAGACGTTGTACACGCGCACCCCTGTCTGCGTTTGCGTGATGTTGTTCAGGTTGACTGTCATCGGGTAGGCCGTCACCTTCGCGAAAGTGAGGCCGACCAGGAAGTCGTTCCAGATGCCCGTGATCTGCAGGATCGCGACGACGATCATGATGTTCGACGCGAGCGGCAGCACGACATTCAGGAACGTGCCGATGAAACGCCCGCCGTCCACCCGTGAGGCCTTGATCAAGTCCGTGGGAATCGAAGAGAAGAAGTTCTTGAAGATCATCGTCAGGATGGGGATGGCGAGGATCGTGTGCACGACGGAGACGCCGAAGGAGGTGTTGTACAGCTTCACCCACGACGTCATCTTGATGAGCGGGTACATGATGATCTGGAACGGCACGAAGGCGCAGATGAGCAGCGCCGAGAGCAGGAGATTTCCCCCCCGCACACTCCAGCACGCCAGGGCGTATCCGCAGAGGGAAGAGATCGCGACGGACATGAGCAGGCTCGGCACCAGGATGCGGATGGAATTCCAGAAGCCCGATTTCAGCCCCTTGTTCAGGAAACCGCTCGCGGCCTTGTTCCAGGCGATGTCCCAGGCGTCCAGGCTCGGTCTCAGAGGAAGCGCGAAGATGTGCCCCATGCGAATCTCGTCCATGGACTTGAGCGACGTCACGATCATGACGTACAGGGGCATGGCGAACAGGACGGCGAACGCGACGAGAACCAGGTACCCGACGGCCGTGGAGACGGGACTCTTCAGCGGGATCCGGTTCGGAGACGCCATCACGCGGTGGATCTCGGGCGCGATTCGCATCGGCTACTTTCTCCTCCGCAAGAAGAGATTGACGACGCCGAAGGGGAGGATGCACGCGACCACGATGAGGAGAAGGATCGTCGAGCCCGAGGCGCCCATGGCGATATTCTGCCGGGTGATGTACATGTCCACGATGTAGTACGACGGCAGCACCGAGTGACCGCCGGGCCCGCCGTTCGTCATCGCGACGATGATGTCATATGCCTTCACCGCGCCGATGGACAGCAGGACGAACGCCGTCAGGAAGGTGGACTTCATCATGGGAATGATCACCTCGAGGTACATCCGGAACTTCGATATCCCGTCGATCCTGCCCGCCTGCCATATCTCGCTGTCGATTCCCTTGATGCCGGAGGAGGAAAGCACCATGTAGAAGCCCGCGCTCTGCCACACCGCGGCAAGGACCAGCGCGTACATGACCTTGCTCTTCGACCCGACCCAGTTGAAATCGAAATTCTTCAGCCCCATGTCGCGGAAGAACTGCTGCAGGCCCATCGAAGGATTGAAAAGCCACTGCCAGACGAGCCCCGTGATGATCAGGGAGATGGCCAGGGGGTAGAGATACACCGTCCGAAACACTCTTTCGCCCAGGCTCTTCCCGTCGAGCAGGACCGCCAGGATGAAGCCCAGGACGAGGCTGCCCAGTGTGCCGAGCGCGAAGATCAGGAGATTCTGCAGCGAGAGGAACCACAGGTCGTCGTTGAACAGCCGCAGGTACTGGCGCAGACCGACCAGGTGCATGTCCGGAAAGATCTTGCTGGCGGTGAGGGACATGATGACTGTCCAGACCGTCGATCCGAAGTAGAAGCACAGCGCGACGATCAGCACGGGCACGACCGCGAGAAAGGCCGCGTAGCGGTGGATGAAGCTGTTGCCTTTCGCGGGGAGCGATCCCTGAAGAGGCATCTCTGCCGTCCTGTCGCCGGGTATCAGGACGCCCGGATGGCCGGTTGCCGAACCCTCACCGAATATCTCCTCCGCATCCGGCCAGCTTAGGAACGCGCGTTCCGACCGGGGCCGCTGCTCTCCCCTTCGCACGCAAGGTCTGGAAAGTATACCACGGGCCGTCAACAATGCAAGGTCGCGCCGGTTGCGCAAGGTCGTCCCGGTCGCGCAGGGTCGCGCCCCGCGGCATGGCGAGCCCGGCGCGTCCCCGCCGGCGTGAAGCCGCCGCTCGTCAGGTCTCCGTGATCCGGCGGCAGGATTGCCTCTCCACGAGGCGCGCGGAATACACCTGGTGCAGCGCGTGCGTGCCGGTTTTGCCGTTCACGGCGTCGATCACGGCCGATATCAAGCCCCGCATCGTTTCGTGGAAATCGTACTCGAAAGTCGTCAGCGGCGGCCGGGAAAACTGGCAGAAAGGATGCCCGTCGATCCCGACGATGGAGATGTCCTCCGGTATGCGCAGCCCCCGCTCCGCGATGGCCCTCATGGCGCCGAAGGCGGTGTTGTCGTTCACGGTGGCAACGGCGGTGGGCAGACGGGTGTCGGCGTCGAGGAGTGCATTCATCGCCCGGTAGCCCCCTTCACACTGGAAATCGCCGTCCCGCATCCATTTCGCGTTGATCGGCAGGCCGTGGGCCCGCATCCCGGCCAGAAAGCCGCGGTACTTCATCAACCCCGCGTTCCGGGCACGGTCGCCGTGGATGATGCCGATCTGCCGGTGTCCGAGGGACGCGAGGTAGTCGATCGCCGCCCGGCTGGTACCCGCGTCGTCGAAATTGGCCACGACCTTGTTGGGCTCGGGGCGTTTCGGCGGCCGCTGATCGAAAACGCCGACGACGTGGCCATCGGCCACGAGACGGTCGATCAGCGCTTCGCGATTCCGCGCCCCGATGAAGATGCCGGCGGCGATCCTGCGCTCGTAGAAAGCCCCCAGGAGCGAGCCGCGGGTCGCCTCGTCGTCGGGCCCCTGGACGACGTACGCGAGGGTGTGATATCCGAACGCGGCGGCGTTCTCGATGACGCTGGAAAGCACGAAGTCGGCCAGCACGTCCTCGGAAAAGTGCCCCGCGCGGAAGAAGAAGAGCCCCAGCGTGTCGGTGCGCTTGCCGGCGAGCACCTGCGCGGAATGGTCGGGATGGTACCCGTACGCGCGGACTGCCCGGAGGATCCGATCGCGCGTGGCAACGGCTATATGCGGGTACCCGTTGAGCACCTTGCTGACCGTGCTGCGCGCCACGCCGGAAAGCCGGGCGATTTCGACGCTGTCGATCTTTCTGCGCGGCACGCCCAATGACGGACGCCGAAGCACCGGGTGCACGAAGGATCTCTTCTGATGGGCCACGGCGTCCTCCCTCGCGCGATGGTACTCCTCCACGCCGAATAGTCAATTGGCTGGTACGAACGGGCGTGCTATCATCGGCGGCGGGAAGAGGAGGGATCTGAAATGGCGAAAAGCAAGAAAGTCACCGTTCCCGACATGATCGAAGCGCACAGCGAGACGCCGGCGGCCGCGCTGGAGCTCCTGAGAAAGCACCTGAAGTCAGGGATCGGCGAACGATATGAATCGAGAACCAATTATCTCGCGGTCATCATGGATCGCAACACGAAGAACGTCGCGCTGATTGCCCAGTTGAAGGATACGCAGTGGCGCGTGGCGTACTATGCAATTCTTCTTTTCGCCGCCGTCACCGGCGCGGTGCAACTGGTGCGGGCCCTGGTGCCCGAAGATATCTGGTGGAGAGCAATCGCCGGCGCTGCCGCCGCGGTGAGCCTTTTCCTCGTCTTCTATGCGTCGAAAAAGATGATGGACAAGATCGTCGACGACCTGGCGCTCCTTCGGGAACACAGCAAACTGAACGAGGAAATGCTGAATATCACCGTCGGCATTCACATCCTGGCAAACAAGGTCGTCTCGTCCCGGAGAGAAGCGCTCCAGGGCAGGCACGATTTTTCACTCAGCGCTGAAGAAAACAGGCTGATTTTCGCGAATGGGATACATGCCGTTATGACGGGATCTTTTGTCTTCGCGCTGATCGTCTGCCAGCTCCTCGTATGGACGGGCACCAGGGTGTGACCATCCTCCAGGCGGCGATGCCGGAGCACCACGCGCCGGTGCGCGACCTGTTCGCGGAATACCTGCGATGGGTGTGCGCGAGAATATACGACGAATACAAGGCTGTCTTCGACGCCGAATCGATGATTGTCAGCGACATGCAGAAGATCGGGATCTTTCTTCCTCCCCAGGGCATCCTGTTGATCGCCCTGGAAGACGGCCGGGCTGCCGGGTGCGCCTGCACCAGGACAATCGAGCCGGGGGTGGCGGAAATGAAGCGAATGTACGTCCGCCCGTCATTTCGAAGGCGCGGAATCGGGAAAGCCCTGGTCCAGCAGACGATCGAGACGACGCGAAAGCGGGACTTTGCGGTCCTCCGGCTGGACAGCGCCGAGTTCATGCACGATGCGCATGCCCTCTACCGATCCTTCGGTTTTGAAGATATCCCGCCCTATTCTGGAAGCGAGATCCCCGTGGAATACAGGAAGCACTGGGTTTTCATGGAGCTGAATCTGAGCAGGAAGTGATCTGACATCCTCCTCGGTTGACACCTCGGCCGGCCTTCACTACATTTGAGATGGAAGTGACATTCTGTCGGGGTGCTCGGTAGAGACCGGGCTGAGAGGGCGGCTGTTAGCCGCCGACCCGTTGAACCTGATCTGGATAATGCCAGCGCAGGGAGGGTGAAGAGGCACGTGCAGCCGCCCCGCGTTGGGCGGCTTTTTTTTGACGAGGAGCGCATGACACCGGCACGGGCTTTCCAGAAAATCATCCCGCGTTTCCAGACTCCCCCGGAATGGGGCATCCAGCCGGTGCCCCGGGACCACCGGGTGCTCGGCTTCATGGACTTCACCGTTCTCTGGGGAGACCTCGGCATCGGCCTGCTCGTCATGCTGACCGGCACGTTCCTCGTGCCGGGGCTCGGCCTTGGAAGCGCTCTCCTCGCGATCCTGATCGGAAGCGCGGCCGGCTGCCTCCTGCTCGCGCTCATCGGGGCGGTGGGCAGCGCGACAGGCGCGCCCACGATGGTGCTGCTGCGCCCGGTGCTCGGCATGCGCGGGTCCTACGTCCCGACGGTGCTGAATGTCATTCAGCTCATCGGGTGGACGATCTTCGAGTTCGTCGTCATGGGGGTGGCCGCGTCCGTCATCGCCCGAACCGTTTTCGGAACCGGCAGCTACGCCGCGTGGACTGCCGTCTTTGCCCTCATCGTCATCGTCATGGGAGTGGGCGGCCCGATCGGGGTGGTGCGCCAGTGGCTGGAGAAATTCGCCGTCTGGATCGCGTTGGCCACCGGAGTCTGGCTCACCGTCCACGCGTTCTCCACCATGGACGTGGCCGCGCTCCTCCGGCAGCCCGGCGACGGGTCCCTGCCGTTCGGCTCCGGGGCAGACCTCGCCATCGCCCTTCCCATCTCGTGGCTGCCGCTCGTGGCGGACTACAACCGCTTCTCGCGCTCCACACGGCAGGGCTTCCTGGGGACCATGATCGGCTTCTTCGTCACCAACGCGTGGTTCCTCTCCCTGGGCGCCCTGCTGCTCCTCGGATCCAAAGTCGGCCAGGAGCCGAAAGACTTTGCCTCCGCCATCGCCCTTTCCGCCGGCTGGATCGCCCTGCTCATCCTGCTTGCCGACGAGACGCACAATGCGTGGGCCGACCTCTACTCCTCCGCCGTCTCCCTGCAGAATCTCTTTCCGAAGGTGAAGCAGCGCTGGCTCATCGCGGCACTCGGCGCGGCGTGCTTCCTCGTGGCTGCCTTCCTGGACATCACGCGGTACCAGAACTTCCTGTACCTCATCGGGTCGTTCTTCGTGCCCCTGTTCGGACTGCTCACCGCGGATTTCTTCGTGCTCAGGAAGAGGCGTTACCGCGTCGAGGAGTTCTACCGCGCCGGGGGGGCGTACTGGTTTACGAAAGGCGTGCGAATCCGGGCGATGATCGCCTGGGCCGCCGGCATTGCCGCCTATCACCTTGCCAACCCTGCCACCCTCGGTGCATTGATCCCCGCGTGGCAGAAGTTGGTGCCGGCGTCCCTCGGGCTGGCCGGAGGTTCGCTGCCGAGCTTCGCGGTCGCATTCCTGCTCGCACTCGCGTTCGGAGTCACCGAAAGGCCCCGCCAGAAAGGGTTGGAGGACGTGAAATGAAGTACGGCGCAATCGCCGCGGAGCTCCTGGATCGGATCCGAAGCAGGCACCCGCTCATTCATCACATCACCAACTGGGTGGTCATGAACGACACTGCCAACGCCACGCTCGCGCTCGGCGCCCTTCCGGTCATGGCGCACGCGCGCGAGGAAGTGGAAGAGATGGTCGGCGCCGCGGCCGCGCTCGTGCTGAACCCGGGCACGCTGTTCCCCGAGCTCGTCGAGGCGATGGTCATGGCGGGAAAGCGCGCGAACGAGCGCGGCGTGCCGATCGTGTACGACCCGGTCGGCGTGGGAGCCACCCGCTACCGCAGCGAGACGGGTGAGCGCCTGTTGAAAGAGCTGCGCGTGGAAGTGATCCGGGGCAACTCGGGAGAGATCGGCGCACTGGCCGGGGCCGGCGGCGAGGTGAAAGGCGTGGAGTCGGTCCAGGGCGTGGCGGACCCGCAGGCCGTGACCCGCGAGCTTGCCCGGCGCCGGGCAACGGTCGTGGCCATCACGGGCAAGCGGGACATCCTCTCCGACGGGACGCGCGTGCTCGGCGTGGACAACGGCCACGAGATGCTGAAGACCATCACCGGCACCGGCTGCATGGCAACGACAGCGGTCGCCATTTTCTGCGCGGTGGAACAGGACAAGCTTGTCGCCGCGGCATCTGCCCTGGCCTGCTATGGGCTTGCGGCGGAGCGCGCGGCCCGCGGCACGAAAGGACCGGGCTCATTCCGCTCTTCTCTCCTCGACGAGCTGTACCACCTCACACCCGCCCTCGTGGAGAAAGGCGCGCGAGTGGTGGACCTCTCGTAGTCGATGGCTTCCGCCGCGGCCGGGACGCGCCCGTCGACATATCTCCTGTACCTCGTCACGGACGCCGGCCTCTCACGCGGGCGCAGCCATCTCCGCATCGTGGAGGCAGCCATCCGGGGCGGGGTGACCATCGTCCAGTACCGGGAGAAAAACGCTCCGACGCGCCGCATGATCGAGGAGGCGGATGAGCTGCGCCGGCTGTGCCGGGCGGCCGGCGTTCCCTTCATCGTCAATGACAGGCTCGACGTCGCTCTTGCGGTGGATGCGGACGGGATCCACGTCGGCCAGGACGACATGCCGGCTTCCGTTGCGCGCCGACTCCTCGGCCCCGGCAGAATCCTCGGGGTTTCGGCGGGCAGCGTCGAGGAAGCGCGGAACGCCGTCGACGACGGCGCCGACTACATTGGGGCAAGCCCGGTCTTCTCGACGCCCACGAAGCCGGACGCCCCTGCGCCCCTCGGCATCGAAGGGCTTCGACACATCGCCCGGGCGGTGCAGGTTCCCGTGGTAGCCATCGGCGGCATTACGGCGGAGAACGGCGCCGCCATGCGGGAAGCAGGCGCCGCGGGCATTGCCGTTGTTTCTGCCATCGTTGCGGCGGAAGACGTGGAAGCAGCCTCCCGCGCCCTGCGGGCCGCCGCGGAAAAAGTGAGGACGAGATGAAAATCGAGCAGCTGGGCGAGTTCGGGTTGATCGAGAGGATCCGGGCGGCGCTGCCCCTGCCGGGGCCGAACGTCGTGATGGGCATCGGTGATGACGTGGCAGTGCTGAAAGCTGCGAGCGCCCCGGGCGGCGCCGCACGGGCTGTCGCCGGAGGTGAAAGCGTGTGGCTGGCCACGTGCGACGTGCAGGTGGAGGGGGCCCATTTCCTGCGCGGGGCGATCCCTCCCCGCAGCCTCGGGCGCAAGGCGCTGGCGATCAACCTGAGCGACATCGCCTCTGCCGGCGGCGTGCCCCGCTACGCCCTGGTGTCACTCGGCCTGCCCGCCGGCCTGGAGGTCGCGTTCATCGACGAGCTCTACGCCGGCCTCCGCGAGGAGGGTACCGAGTTCGGCGTCGACATCGTGGGCGGCAACATCTCGCGCTCCCGGCTGGGGATCTTCATCGACGTGTTCCTGCTCGGGGAGGCGAACAGGGACGATGTTGTGCTGCGCTCGGGCGCCCGGGCGGGAGACGTCGTCATGGTCACGGGGAGCGTGGGCGACGCGGCAGCCGGAGTCGCCTTGCTGCTCGATCCCGGGCTGGAAAAGATGACGGACGCGGCGTACGCGGACACCGCGCGGTCGCGCCGTGACCGCCCCGCGCCGCGGGTGCGAGAGGGCGCGCTGATCGGGTCCCTGCGGCAGGCCAGCGCCATGATCGACGTGAGTGACGGGATCGCCGGCGACCTCCGCCACGTCTGCGAGAGGAGCGGCGTGAGCTTCCGCCTGCACGCGGACCGGCTGCCCGTGAGCGCCGCCAACCGCGCCCTCTCCCGCGCGGCGCGCGGGGACGAGTGGCACTTCGCGCTGCACGGCGGCGAGGACTACGAGCTGCTGTTCACCGCCCCGCCGGGCCGCGCCGGGGAGCTGGCGCAGCGGGTCGCCTCCGAAACGGGCACCCCCGTCTCCGTCATCGGCGAGATCATCCCTGAAGCGGAGCGGCCCGTGCTCGCGCTGCCGGACGGGAGCTCGCGTCCTCTGGAGGAGTCAGGATGGGATCACTTCAAATGAAAACGGCGCTGACTATCGCGGGATCCGATTCCGGCGGAGGAGCGGGTATCCAGGCGGACCTCAAGACCTTCGCCGCGCACGGCGTTTTCGGAACCAGCGCGCTCACGGCCCTGACCGCTCAGAACACCGTCAGGGTCGAGGGCGTGTACGCGATTCCCCCGGAGTTCGTCGCCCGACAGATCGAAGCGGTGGTGAAGGACATCGGCGCGGATGCGGTGAAGACCGGCATGCTCTTCAACTGGCAGATCATCGAAACGGTCGCGGCAATGATCATGGAGCACGGGCTTCGGCCCCTCGTCGTCGATCCCGTGATGGTGGCAAAGAGCGGCGACTCCCTCCTGGAGCCCGACGCGCGCGAGGCCCTCGTCACCACGCTCCTGCCGCTGGCAACCGTGATCACACCCAACCTGCCGGAAGCGGAAGCCCTCTGCGGTTTTCCGGTGACCGACATGGAAGGAATGCGCCGCGCGGCCCGATCCATCCGCGCGCAGGGTCCGCTTTGCGTGGTCATCAAGGGCGGGCACCGGGAGGGCGCGAGCGACAGCACGGATCTCTTCTACGATGGCGTGCGCTTCGAGGAGCTGTCAGCGCCCCGTATCGACAGCAGAAACACGCATGGAACGGGCTGCACGTTCGCATCGGCAATCGCGGCCCGGCTCGCCCTTGGCGATGAGATGCTGGATGCCGTCAGTGCTGCTAAGCGCTATGTCAGCGCCGTCATTGCCGCCTCCGCGGAGATGCGCATCGGGCACGGGCACGGCCCGATGAACCACATGGCGCTGCTCGCTCCTCAGCCGCCGTTGACCAGCTGGTGAACGGAACCGGAAGGACGCGGCATCTCCACGGCCGTCGAGGTGGCCACGCTCCTGGCGGCGGGCCGCGGCCTCAGGGATTCGATCTGCAGGACGACCCTCTGCAGACGCACGCCCAGTGATCGGGCGATCTTCCCCCACCCCTCAAGCCGCGAGCTCCTCCAGAGTGTGAGGATCTTTTCCACATTCGCGCGAGTGACGCCGCCGGTGAGATGGGAGGCAAGAGCGAGAGCGACGGAAATGTCGCCATAGCCCAGCCGGGCCTTGCGCATCTCCCTGATTCGCGCCGGATTGGCCATGAACTGGCTTTCCATGGACACGGTGAGCGACTTTTCCCCGTCCGCGCTCCTGCCCAGCGTGTTCAGGTACGCAATGTCCCGGCCCAGGCGCGCTTCCATGGAGATCTTCGACGCCCCCAGCGTGCCCAGGGATAGGAAAAGCCCCAGGAATATGAAAAGAATATCGCGTGTCGATCGATTCATGTCTGTACCGCCTGTTTCTAGTATCGGACGGAATCCGTCCGGGGTAAGCGGGGGGCCCCGGCGAGTGGCCCGCTGTCGGTTCCGTTGCTATCTTGTTGCCATGGGGGCTGAATACGAATACAAGGCCCGGCTCGTCTGGGAAGGGAATCTCGGCGATGGCACTTCCACGTACCAGGGCTACGGCCGGCAGTGGCGAGTCCAGGTGGATGGCAAGCCCGATTTCGTCGGGTCCGCCGATCCCGCCTTCCGCGGAGAAAGCGAGAAGCACAACCCCGAGGACCTGCTGGTCGCGGCCCTCAGCGCGTGCCACATGCTGTCGTACCTGGCTCTGTGCGCACGGAACAAGATCTCGGTGGTGAGCTACCGGGACGAAGCGTCCGGCGTGATGAGAACGACTCCGGAGGGAGGCGGCAGGTTCGAGTCGGTCACCTTGCGCCCGGAAGTCCGGATCGCCGACCAGAGCAGGCGGGCCCTCGCGGAGGAGCTCCATGAGAGCGCTCACTCTCTGTGTTTCATTGCCTGCTCCATGAACTTTCCCGTCCGCCACGCCGCGGTCGTCACCGCGGGATTCAGCGGCGCTTCCGGGGAGAGGCATCCTTGACTT
This sequence comes from Spirochaetia bacterium, assembly GCA_052144915.1. Classification (GTDB taxonomy): domain Bacteria; phylum Spirochaetota; class Spirochaetia; order SZUA-6; family Fen-1364; genus Fen-1364. The sequence goes on from JBKQPS010000066.1 coordinate 29,552, forward strand.
TCCGGCAGGGGTTCTCCATATTCAACGCGCACAGGTAGCCGGCAGTTGAAAAGAGCCATACTCCTTTCCGTTTTTCTCATTCTGGCATCTCGCTCATTCGCCCAGGAGTTCCGCAATACTTCCTGGCTGATGACCCAGGAGGAGGTGATCGCTTCGGAGACGGGAAGCGTCGTTTCCGAATTGAGCCTGCCCGGTCAGCAGCAGATCGTCTTTCGGACCGTCGTGAACGGCTTCCCGGCAACGATCACGTATATCCTGGAAAACGACCGGCTTCTCTCCGCGTCGTATACCTTCAAGAGAGACCTGGATCGCAAGGCATTCAGCTCGATGAAGCAGGACCTGGCCAGCCGGAACGGAAAGCCAGCATTCGAAGAAGAGAACCTCGTCGGGTGGAGGCTCGCGAAAACGGAAATCGCGCTGGCCTACCTCCCGGACGGAAGCTCCTACGTGGCGTACTGGGAAAAGGCGTACTTTGCCCGGATCAACAACCTTGTGGAGACGGGCGGCACCGCAAAGTTCTGATCCCAGCTTGCCTCTTTTTTTGGCACACCATATGGCGCCAAAGCGCGGTAACGTACGTTACCGCGGGTTCGCGCGCGATGGTTGGGGGAATCGGCGCCCACACCTCAAGCAAAAATGATGATTCATCCTTCTCTTGGTGCATGGCCGCGCAACTGGATGACTTCAATCACCCCCGGATTCTGGCCTGCGTCAGCACGAACGAGCTTCGCGACAACCTCTCGCAGGTGATCAACCGCGCCGCTTTCGGCAGCGAACCGGTGCTGATTGCACGCCGAGGCAGAAAGATCGCGGCCATCATCTCGATCGTCGACCTCACATTCCTTGAGACGATGAAGCAGCGAAGAGAGAGGGCACGGAACGAAGAGCTGCCGGCGGACCAATCGCAGATCGGTCCGGCGCTGGCGCGGCGCTTGTCCTGGGAACTTTTCTTCGGTGGAGACGGCTAAACAGGGGAAGGCGCCGCGCTTGCGCCCGCGCACCAAAGCGGTTACCATCGGAGTCGGAGGGCACTCATGAAAAAAGGAATCTTCTTCGCGACCCTGGCCCTCGCACTGCTGGCGCTGGCAGGCTGCGCGCCGGGCATCAATGAGCTTTCCAACGTGCCCAGCCAGACGGGAATCGTGGCGGGCTTCTGGCGCGGCCTGTGGAACGGCGTGATCTCGCCGGTGACCTTCATCATCTCTCTCTTCGACAAGGGCGTGCAGATGTACGACGTGCACAACAACGGCGCGTGGTACAACTTCGGCTTCTTCATCGGCATCACCGCCCTGTTCGGCGGGGGCGCCGGCAGCGCGCGGCGGGCGCGGCGCCGCCGGGACTGAGAACGCCCGTGCCGGATTCCGCCGTCCGGATTCCCGGCCCGCTTCGCCTGATTCACGGCGAGACGGCGACGCTGTTCGATGTCCTTCTCGTGTACGCGGTGGGCATCGTCTTCGGGCTGCTCGCCCTCCTGTTCGCCTTCACCCGCGTGGAGGCGCTGCCCGCGTGGAAGGCCCTGCTGCTCTTCGTGCTGGCCGCCGATGTCAGCGGCGGGGCAATGGCGGGCTTCACGGCCGGAACGGATGCGTACTACGGCAGCCGGCCGGGGCTGCGGTGGGGTTTCATCTTCCTGCACTTCATCCAGCCGGGGCTTCTCTTTCTCCTCTTCGCCGGGAAAGTGGCGTACTGGATATTCCTGTACGCGTTCACCGTCGCCGCGGCGGCGCTTGTCAACATCATCCCCGGACAGGCGCGCCAGCAGGGAGCCGCGGCGGCGCTTGTCGTCATCGGCATCGTGATCCTCCTGCCCATCGGACTCTCCACCCCGTTCCTCGCGTGGTTCGCGCCCGTGTACATGCTGAAGCTCATCCTTGGTTTCGCCGTCCGCCGCTTCCCGCAGCCCGGTCAACGGTGATGGAGAACGTCGTCTACCAGGAGATGTCTCCTGAAGAGCGGATGCTGGACTGGCGCATCACGCGCCAGGTGATGTCGGACGCGGTGCTCATGAACACGCTGCAGGCAAGCCAGGCGCAGGGGGAGAAGCATGCCGTCATCGCCCTGGTGACACGGGGCGTGCTGAAGGAGACGTACGTGAGCTCCGAGCAGGCGGTGAAAAAGAATTTCCCTTTCGGCCCGGTCATGGAAGCTTTCGACTACTACCAGGCGCAGAACGGAGTCTGCCTGCTCATCGTGAGGGATGGCAAGGCGGTGATCTCCCTCAACGGCATCCGTTGAGAATGACGCTGGTCATGGATTGAGAGTGCCCCACGTGACCGAGTCGGTTCCGAAGGTTTCCGTCAGGCTCTGCACGAGGCCGGGCATGTCCGGCCCGGGCATTCCCCGAATGGTCGAAGGGCTCACGGTCACGACGAGCTGATCGGCAAACCCCGCGGCGATGAACGCCCGAAGCACGCGCGCGCCTCCTTCCACCATGAGGCGGGAAATCCCGGCCGCGCCGAGTGACCGCAGCACGTCGTAGAGATCGAGGCCCCCGGGTCCGCGCGTGACCTGAAACAGCCGGGCCCCCTTCTCCGTGAGCGCAGCGACCTTCTCCGCGGCGGCCTGCTCATCTGAGACCTCTGCGTGAAAGATCCAGGGCTTCCTGTCCTCCCGTGCGAGCAGTCGCGCGCCGATTGGAAAGCGAAGGCGGGAATCGAGGACGACGGGCTGCGGCTGCGGCGGAGGCGGCGGGCCGGGGAGCAGCCGCACGGAGAGAAGCGGATCGTCTCTGAGCACGGTCTGGATGCCGACGAGGATCGCATCGTGCGCGGCGCGCAGCCGATGCGTGAGGATCATGGATCCGGGACCGCTGATGCGAAGTGGAGACCCGTCCCTACGGGCGATGGCGCCTGCCGCCGACTGCGCCCAGCTCAGGGTGACGACGGGAAGCGGATCCCTCCGCGCTCGCGGACCCTGCCGCGCGTCCAGCACCCCGAGAACGGCAGCGACGATCGGATCCGGCGGGGGCGGCAGGCCTTCGGGAGCGGGGGACCCCGACCCGACGCCGGTCATTTCTTTCTGCACACCGTGACGCCGTCCCGGATCGGGAAGATCACCGACTCGAGGTCGGTCCGGGAGAAGACCATCTTGTTGAACGTCCGCACCGCTTCGGTGCCCTCGTCGCCGCGGCCTTCCTCCGCCACCTTCCCCTTCCAGAGAGTGTTGTCCGTGATGAACAGGCCCCCCGACCGAAGGAGCGAAACGGCCACTTCCACGCTGGCCGGGTAGTCCTCCTTGTCGATGTCGTTGAACACGATGTCCAGCCCGGGGACTTCCCGGCGCGCGATGGACAGCCCGTCACCCACGCGGAAGTCGATCCGCGATTCCAGGCCCGCGGTCCGGAAGTATCCCATCGCGAGATCGCGGTTGTCCGCCGAGTGATCAGTGCAGATGACCGTGCCGTCTTCCGGCAGGGCGCGGGCGAACCAGACAGCGGAATACCCGTAGCCGGAACCGAGCTCGAGCACCCGGCGGGCGCCGATGCAGCGCGCGAGCAGCCCCAGGAGGGCGCCGGTGTGCCGGCCGACGATCGGAAAAGCCCGCCTCTCCGCAAGAGCCTCCATCGCCGCCAGGACGGGATCCGGAGAAGCCCACAGGGCGGCGATATAGGATTCGATCCGTGGTTCGACGATCATGTGCGTAAGATACGACATCTGCAGTTGCGTCGCACAGGGGCGAAAAGCCGCGGCGCTGAATTATCGGTATCTTCACAATCATGAACATCGGAATCATCGGTTCGGGAATCGTCGGGCAGACGCTCGGCGCCGCGCTCGCCGGCAAGGGACACGCCGTGGTTGTGGGCACGCGCGATGCGGGCAAGCTCCGGGAGTCGGCCGCGAAAACGGGCGGACGGGCACGGGCAGCTTCGTTCGCCGACGCGGCGGCGCACGGTGAGATCGTCATGAACGCAACCTCGGGTCGCGGCTCCCTGGAGGCCCTGCGGATGGCGGGGGCGGGCGCCCTGAAAGGCAAGATCCTCATCGACATCGCCAATCCCCTGGACTTCTCCCGGGGTTTTCCCCCCCGCCTGTTTCTTTCCAACACGGAGTCTCTCGGCGAGCAGATCCAGGCCGCGTTTCCCGACACACGCGTGGTCAAGACGCTGAACACGGTGAGCTCGGTGGTCATGGTGGACCCGGGCAAGATCGGCGGCGGGGACCATGCCCTCTTCGTCTGTGGAAATGATGAAGCGGCGAAGACAACAGTGACCGAGCTGCTGGGCTCCTGGTTCGGCTGGAAGCACGTGGTGGACCTCGGAGACATCACCTCGGCGCGCGGCACCGAGATGTACCTTCCGCTCTGGGTACGGCTCTATGGCAAGATGAAGACACCGGCGTTCAACATCCGCATCGTGACCTGAGGAGCGGTTTCACAGAGGAGGCACGCATGATCACGAAGGTTTCCCACCTGACCCTGTACGTCCGCGATCAGTCAAAGGCGCACGACGTGTACGTGAACAAGCTCGGGTTCAAGGTCAAAACCGACCAGAAGATGGACAACGGCATGCGCTGGCTCACCGTGACGCCTCCGGGACAGCCGGACCTGGAGATCGTCCTTGCCGAGCCCCGGGCCCTGATGGTTAAGGCCGATCTCCTTCCCCACATCAAGGCCCTGCTGGATGCGGATGCCATGGGCGCGGGCGTCTGGGAATGCGACAACTGCCAGCAGACGTACGAGGCCCTGAAGGCCAAGGGCGTCGAGTTCATGAAGCCGCCGACAAAGGAATTCTACGGCACCGAGGCCCTGCTCAAGGATGGCTGCGGTAACTGGTTCTCGATGACGGAGCACGCGAGCAGGTAGCGGCGGTCAGCCGGACTACCCGTACCTGGCGGAGAGGATCAGAAAGGAGCGGCGGCGTGAAGGAATCGGGCAATCATATCGTCATCACGGGAGGCACCTCGGGAATCGGCCACGCCCTGGCGGAGGCGTTCTGCGCGTCCGGCAACGAGGTGCTCATCTGCGGGCGCCGGGAAAACCGGCTCGAAGAGGCGCGCAAGATGCTTCCCGGACTCCGCACGGTTGCCTGCGATCTCTCGCTGCCGGAAGGTCGCACAACCCTGCACGACCACGTGGCACGGAACTTCCGGGATGTCAACGTCCTGGTCAACAACGCGGGCATCCAGCGGAACATCGACTTCACGAAGGGCCCCGCCGACCTCGAATCGGGCGAGAACGAAATCCGCATAAACCTGGAAGCCCCGATTTTCCTGACCTCCCTCTTCGTTCCCCTCCTGAAAGGAAAGGAGGGAGCGTATGTCGTCAACGTCTCCTCCGGCCTGGGCTTCGTGCCCATGGTGGCAACGCCCGTGTATTGCGCCACGAAGGCGGCAATGCACTCCTTTTCGATGACGCTTCGCGTGCAGCTTGCGCCGCTGGGCATCAAGGTCCTCGAGGTGATCCCGCCAGGTGTCGAATCGGAACTGAACCCCCAGGGCCGCGCCGGGCGCCCGCGCGGAACCCTAGGCCTGGTCGATGTCCACGAGTACGCCGCCTCGGTCGTGAAAGGCCTGCGGGACGATGTCGTGGAGATCGGCTATGGCTACACGCAGGACATGATGAAGGCATCGCGGGCGGACCTGGACAAGCGCTTCCAGATGATGAACCGAATCTCGCTGATATGACAGTTCCAAGTGGCCGACGGGACGGCTCGCTCAGTACTATCTCTTGGCATGGCATCGCGAGGATCCTACGGCGAATCGACGAAGAAAAGTGTCGTGTTCGTCGGCCGCCAGTCCGAGATGGATCTCATCTCCCGGCTTCTCGACGGCGCAAAATCCGGCAAGGGCTGCTTTCTGGGGATAAGCGGAGAGCCGGGCATCGGCAAGACGCGGCTCGCCGAGGCCGCCGCCGCGACAGCCCGGACAAAGGGATTCATCACTTTCTGGGGTCAATGTCACGACGGCCAGTACATCCCCCCATACTGGCCCTGGAAAGAGCCGCTGCGGGGGCTTCTGAAGATGCTTCCCTCCCCCCGGGGCAAGGCCGGCAGGAGCGGGATCCATCAAGGATTGTCCCGCATCGTTTCAGGATCGATCCCGCCGGCTCACGCGGCACGCGCAATGCCCAAGCCCGTCTCAGACCAGGCCCGGCTCCTGATTCTTGACTCTGCAACGGCCCTGGTGCGCACGATTTCCGAAAGCAATCCCCTTCTCCTGATCATGGACAATCTACACTGCGCCGACGTTCCCTCCATCCAGCTGCTGGAGGTCGTCGCCCGGGAGATGCGGATGCAGAAGGTGATGATCATCGGGTCCTACCGGGAGCCCGCGGCCGAGTCCCGGGCGGAGTTCCGTCCGGCGATCGGCGCTCTTGCGAGCCAGGAATTCTTCCACGGTATTCCCCTCCCGGGGTTGGATTTCGCGGCGGTTTCCGAGTACCTCAGGGCCTTCGGCGTTGCTGACCCGCAGGCAGCGCTCGTCCGCGCGATCATGGACCGGACCGAAGGAAATCCCCTCTTCGTCGGCGAAGTGGCACGGTCCCTGCAGATGGACGGGTCTGTTCCGGGGTCCACCGTGGATGCACAAGCCTTCGAAAAACTGGTCCCCCAGAAAATCCGCCTGGCGATTCTCGGCCAGGTGCAGAGGCTCTCCGCTCCCTGCCTGCACGCGATGTCCCTGGCGGCGCTCGCGGGCCGGGAGTTCGACGCGCGGATCCTTCGCCGCGCGGAACCGAAAGGGGAAACCGGCACGGACGAAATTATCGAGGAGGCGATTGCCCACGGCATCATCGCCGAGGCGCAGGAGAGTGTGTACCGCTTCACGCACGCCCTGGTTCAAGACGTCCTGATCGAGCAGATATCGGGCCCGCGAAGATCCGGATTTCATCGATTGATCGGAAACGCGCTGGAACGGCACTATGCCCGCGACCTGGAAGCCCATGCGGGAGAGCTCGCGCGTCATTTCGACGAAGCCGGTCCGGCGTCCGTGGGGAAAGCAGTACGGTACTATCGCCTGGCGGGCGAGCAGGCCTTGATGATGCACGGCTTCGAAGATGCCCTCGAACAGCTGCAGAGGGCGCTCGAGCTCGGAGAGGGAAAGGAGCGTCCGCAGGACACCGCGCGACTGCTCTTCGGGATAGCGCAGGCCCAGCACGGCGTGGGCAAATTCAAGGAATCGGTGGAAAACTACACGCGAGCCTTCAGCCTGTTCGAAACGAGCGGAGACATCGACAACGCCCTGCGGATGCTGGAGCAGCCGCTGATCCTCGCCGAAAAAGGAGCGGATGCGATGGGGCTCCTCCAGAGGGCGATCGGGCTGGCCCCCGGGACGCTGCGTGCCGAGGCGTTGGGCGGGAAGTACGGGCTGGCTGTCTATCATGCGACGGGCGACTATCAGCGGGCGACAGCTCTTTTTGAGCGGGCGCTGCTTTCGGCAAGGGAATCGGGGGATCGCCCGCAGGAAATCGCGGCTCTCTCGAACCGTGGACGCATTGAATGCGACGAGCTGCACTTCGCGCGGTCGCATGCGCTGGAACAGGAGGCCTTGCCGCTTGCCCGCCAGGACGACGACGTCTGGCTCGTGGGGATGACGATGTGCCGTGACACGCTGTCTTTGCTCGGCCTGGGACGATTGGCGGAGGCCGAGAGAGAGGCGGATCTACTCCTGGCCTTCGAAGAGCGAGTGCACATCCGATTGTGGACTGCGGTGATCCTGAACCAATGTTTCGCCGTCCAGAGACAGAAGGGAGCGCTGTCTGCCGCGCGCGGCATCAACGAAAAGGCAGTTGCGCAGGGACGGCTTGCTTTCGATGTCTGGAACCTCGCGGACAGGGCCCTCCTCGAGTTCGAGCAGGGGGACCCCGCTCGTGCGGCGCAGTTCCTCCGCGTGGTCGAGGAAGAAGCCCCCCGGGCGGACAACTTCATGGCTTTTCACTGGGAGGGTTGGCTCACGCTGTTGATCTCCCTCATCGCCTGGGTGACCGGGGAGCCCGTGCGGTGCGAAGACGCGGAAATCTCCGCACGGGCCCTCCTTGCGAGAGGAGGCCTTCGAAAGGGCGACGTTGTTCATCTCCGCGCGGGGCTGGGGCTTCGTGCCGTGATCCAGGGTGATGTCGAAGCGGCGAGAGAACATTACACGGAGCTCCTCCCGTTCCGCGGCCTGGTCATCTGCCCCCAGTCGGGCATCACCGCGGATCATCTCCTGGCCCTGCTGGCGGATACGATGGAGGATGCGGACAGCGCACGGGATCACTTCGATGCGGCCCTCGCCTTCTGCCGCTCGCACGAGCTGACGCTCGAGCTGGCGTACACGTGCAGGGACTACGCCCAGTTCCTGCTCGACGAAGAACGGGGAAACGACGCCGCGCGTGCGGTGGCACTCTGCCAGGAAGCCGATCAAATCGCCCGCCGGTGCGGGCTTCACCATCTCATCGAGAGGCTGGACGCCCTGCAGGACGCGCACCCGCGCCGGGACGCAGCCCCCGCGTATCCCGACTCCCTGAGCGAGAGGGAAGTGGAAGTCCTCCGCCTTCTCGCCGCGGGTCTGAGCAATGCGCTGATCGGGGACAGGCTTTTCATCAGCCCCAACACGGTGGCGAATCACGTCCAGAAGATATTGGAGAAGACGGCGACCGCGAACCGCACGGAGGCCGCCATGTACGCGGTCCGACACCGCTTGCTGGGAGCAGGGGAACCGCGCCGGTAGTCATATTTCACCATACTGTTCATCGCTCGACTTCTCTTGCCGTCTCTCGAGAATGATCACCTCTGCGGATTTCTCCGGGCTCCCTGCAGGGCTACCTTTCCGGACTGGAGGCACGCATGAAGCAGACCGCCGCACTCCTCTTTCTTTTATCGGCAGCGATTGCGCAGGCCGCGGGGCAGGATCAGAAAATGGTGCTTGCGGAGAAGATCGTGGACGAGCTCTTCCTGGACGGGCCCGAAGCGGATATACCCGCGAAATACTCTTTCCTGTACTGGCCGGCCGTGAAAGAGCTGTCAAAACAGTCGAACTGGCCGAGGCTGGAGCTCGTCCGTGACATCTCCACGGTCGGCGACCTGTTCGAGGTATGGCCGTCCCGCGAATCCCTGGTGGGAGCCGTGTACGAGAACATGCCCCGGATCGTTCTACAAGAGTACGTTGACATGA
>JBKQPS010000067.1:0-2649 GCA_052144915.1 Spirochaetia bacterium
CGCTGGACGAATCCGCCCTGCGTTGAGGCCACCGGTTTCACGATCGACGCGCACGGCCCTCTTTCGGGATGGAGAAGGACGCCTGTATCCCCGCCCTGGAACTCGACATTCCTCAGGAACGCGTCCCAGGCACTCCCGTCGTCCAGCCGTCTTCGCGCGAGGGCTTTTCCCTCCCGCGGATTCTCCGATAGTCCTCCGAGTGTCAGCATCCAGCCCGCCTGCTGTACCGTGAGCTCCACCTCATCGGCGGGTCCTCGTCCCTGGAGGCACTCGATGCACTCGCGGACCTCCAGAAAGTTCCCGACCGCCAGTCCCAGGGGCTGGTCCATGTCCGTGATGAGCGCCGCCACGTTCCGTTTCAAACCGGCACCAACGGCGACGAGGGATTGCGCCAGCTCGCGGGCCTGGTCCCTGGTCTTCATGAAAGCTCCAGAGCCCGTTTTCACGTCCAGGAGGAGAGCCTGGGCGCCCTCGGCGAACTTTTTCGACATGATGCTCGCCGTGATCAGCGGAATGGACTCCACGGTGCCGGTGACGTCCCGCAGCGCGTACATGCGCCGGTCCGCGGGGACCACGGACTCGCTCTGGCCGATCATCGCAAAGCCGATCCGCTCGAGGGCCGTGCGAAACCGCCCAGGGGAGAGATCCGTCCGGTACCCCGGGATGGATTCCAGCTTGTCCAGGGTCCCCCCCGTGTGGCCGAGGGAACGGCCGCTCATCATCGGAACCCGCAGGCCGCAGGCGGCGGCCAGGGGAGCGAGAACGAGGGATATCTTGTCTCCCACGCCGCCCGTCGAATGCTTGTCCACGAGGGGCCCGGGAATCCCGTCCACGTTCATGGTGTCCCCCGAGTCGATCATGGCGCGCGTGAGGCGGGCGGTCTCTGCGGGGGTCATCCCCTTCAAGACGATCGCCATGAGCAGCGAGGAAAACTGGTAGTCAGGGATGTCTCCCGTCGAAAATCCCCTCACGAGAAAGTCGATCTCTTCCGGCGCCAGCTCCCCGCCGTCCCTCTTCCTGATGATCAGGTCCACGACTCTCACGCGGTGCCTCTCTGGAAGTGAATGGTTTTCAGCGGCACATACTTCGCGCTGCCGGTGCCCAGCATCGACTGGAAAAGCACGCACCGGGAGATCTCGAACTCGTCGGGCGGAATCTGCACGTCCCGCGCCCAGTGCGTGCTGAGAGGCGTCGAGCCGGAACGGGCCACGGTGATATGGGCAAAAAACCCGCGTCCATCCGGTGACCACGCGCTCAGCGGACCGTCGGCTTTTCGAAGAGGCTGCAACTTCTCGGTAAAGAAATTCCAGAACGCTCGCATCTCCTCTGCGCCCTCCTGGAGGCCGATCCACAGAACGCGTGGGCTGCCTTCGGGGGGGAAGCACCCCGCGGCGCCCAGCCGGGTCCGTATGGCCGGCCTTTGGAGCTCGGGGTCGTCGAACACCTCGGAAAAACCGGGAATCTTCTCTTCAGGGATCTCGCCGAAAAAATGCAGCGTGAGGTGCATGCCTTCGGCAGAGACCCATCGGACCTTTGGGGCGACGATCCGCGCATCTGCGAAGGCGTTTCGAATGCCCGACGAAACCTCCGGCGGCAGCGGGAAGGCGGCAAACACTCTCACCGCCCCGACCTCACCCAGGGGATCGACGCGAGAGGGCCTTCCAGCACGGACTGCACGATCCCCAGGAGCGTGTCGCGAAGCGCCATGCGTGAGCTCGGGTCCATGGAAACGGCCACTGCCCTTTCGAGCGGCATCTCCTGGGTGGCGCCGAGGTAGCGCAGCGCTCCCTGCGGAAGCGACAGGCCTGCGTGCGCACCGCAGGCAGCGCAGAGCAGCGCGTGCGATCGCGCCGTGTACCAGGCCGGTCCGCGCTCGCCGAGCGGTGCGCCGCAGGAGTCGCAGCAGCGGATATCTGGCCTGTACCCCGCGAGAGAGAGGAACCGCCAGAGAAACTGCAGCGTGACGTACGATTCCAGGGCGGGTCCGGAGTTTTCAAGTATCTGGAGAGATTCCCGGAAAAGGCCGAACAGGCCGCCGGACATCTCGCCGGCCCCGAATGACTTCTGGATGATCTCCGCCCAGAGCGACGCGGCAGCCAGCCGGGCGAGATCCTCTTGGAGGCCCTCGAACGAGGCATGAATTTCCAGCTCGGTCACCTTGTAGCTCTTCTTGACCGGGTTGTGATACAGGTGCACCGCGGACCAGGTGAACGGCTCGCTTCCCAGCCGCAGCCGGCTCTGTGACTTGTACGCTCCATACGCCATGGCGGTGATGAGCCCCAGGTCCGCGGTCAGGAGGGACAGGCTCTTGTGAAACTCCCCGATGCGCTCCCGCCGGATGACGATTGCCTGGGTGTTGATGCTCCGGTACATGCGCGCACATCATACGGGACAGGCGCCTGCCGTGGCAAGGCAATGCGCGCGCTTGACTGCGGTCCGCGGCATTCGTACCCTTTGCGCAACACCGGAGACAACGAGAATGAGCGACCACACGATCGTCCCTGCGGACCAGATACTGCCCCCGCGCCTGTTCATCATCCCCCTGCGGGGCAAGCCGATCTTTCCGGGGATCCTGACTCCGATGATGCTCCCCTCGGCACAGGAGGCCGACCCCGTGGAGAAGGCGATTGCGGGTGACAGCTTCATCGG
>JBKQPS010000068.1:0-11948 GCA_052144915.1 Spirochaetia bacterium
GCCCCGCTTGCGCGAGCTCTTCGCGGGATATCGCGCCGACGTACCCGGCGGATTGGGCGCCGACGCACCCGGCGGATTGGGCGCCGACGCACCCGGCGGATTGGGCGCCGACGCACCCGGCGGATTGGGCGCCGACGCACCCGGCGGATTGGGCGCCGGCGGGTTCGGCGCCGGACGGGCGGCGCCGCCGACCGCGAAAAAGACCACGAAGAAGACCGTCACGAAGAAGACCCCGAAGAAGACCCCGGGTGCATCGGCCGGCTCCCGCAAGGGCGCGGGCCGCAAGGAAAGGGTAGGAGCGAAATGAGCGAGAGAATCAGCAGTCCCCAGGACCTCCTGAAGCTTCGCGACCAGGCGCGAGGCCAGATCGACCTGCGCGGCGGGCCGAAGGAAGCGCGGGTCGTCGTGCACATGGGCACATGCGGAATCGCCGCGGGCGCGCGCGACATCGTCACTGAACTGGTTGCCGCGTTGGATGCATGCGGTGTTACAACCGTCACGGTCCGCCAGTCCGGGTGCATCGGGCTGTGCGACAGGGAACCCATGCTCACCTACACCGACAAGGCAGGGCAGAACTTCCTCTACGTGAACCTCACGCGCGCAAAGGTGCGCGAGCTCGTGGAGAGCCATCTCCGCAAGGGTGAGCCCGTGGAGCAGTACATCCTGAAGGGAGAGGTGACATGAGCCGATCGAGGTGTGACGTGCTGATCTGCACGGGGGGCGGATGCGTCGCCTCCGGTGCTCTGGAGCTGAGCGCGGCCATGAGGGCCGCAATCCAGAAGCGCGGGCTGGACGGCGAGGTGCAGGTCTTCGAGACCGGCTGCCTGGGCCCTTGCGCGGCCGGACCCGTGGCCGTGGTCCACCCGGACGGGATCCTCTACCAGAATCTCAAGCCCGCGGACGCGGAACGCATCGCGGAGGAGCACCTGCTGAAGGGCAGGATCGTGAAAGAGCTCGCCTACGAGCAGCGGCAGGGGAGCATGGAGGCGCTGGGCCTCCAGGAGATCCCCTTCTTCCGCAAGCAGGTGAAGATCGTGCTGCGCAACTGCGGTCTCATCGATCCGCTGAAGATCGAGGAATACATCGCCCGTGACGGCTACATGGCACTGGCGAAAGTGCTCACCGAGATGACACCGGAGCAGGTGATCGCGGAGGTGAAGAGCTCGGGTCTCCGCGGACGGGGCGGGGCGGGCTTCTCCACCGGCATGAAGTGGGAGCTCTGCCGCAAGGCGCCGGGCACGGAGAAGTTCACTCTCTGCAACGCCGACGAGGGTGACCCGGGCGCGTTCATGGACAGAAGCGTCCTGGAGGGGGACCCCCACAGCCTCATCGAGGCCATGACGATCGCCGGCTACGCCATCGGATCCTCCCAGGGCTACGTCTACGTGCGCGCCGAATATCCCCTCGCGGTGGAACGGCTGACACGAGCGATCGAGCACGCGCGCGCGCGCGGCCTGTTGGGAAAGAACATCATGGGCACCGCGCACTCCTTCGACCTGGAGATCAGGATGGGATCCGGCGCGTTCGTCTGCGGTGAAGAGACGGCGCTCATGACTTCTATAGAAGGAAACAGGGGTGAGCCGCGGCCGCGGCCCCCGTTCCCCGCGTACAAGGGCCTGTGGAACAAGCCGAGCCTGCTGAACAACGTGGAAACCTATGCGGCCATTCCCATGATCATCCTGAAGGGGGCCTCCTGGTACGCCTCCATGGGAACGGCGAAGAGCAAGGGAACCAAGGTCTTCGCGCTCGCCGGTGCGGTGAAGAACACGGGCCTCGTGGAGATCCCCATCGGCATGCAGCTGGGCGAGCTTGTCTTCGACATCGGCGGCGGCATGCGGGAGGGCAAGACCTTCAAGGCCGCGCAGATCGGGGGGCCTTCGGGCGGCTGCATCCCCCGGCACCATCTGAACGTGCCGGTGGACTACGAATCCCTGGTCGAGCTGGGCGCCATCATGGGGTCGGGCGGCCTCATCGTCATGGACGAGGACACCTGCATGGTGGACATCTCCCGGTTCTTCCTGGAGTTTGTCCAGGATGAATCCTGCGGCAAGTGCACCCCGTGCCGGGTGGGCACGCGCCGGATGCTCGAGATCCTGGACCGGATCTGCGAAGGCAGGGGACAGGAGGGAGACATCGAGCGCCTCATCGACCTGGGCAGCACGATCAAGGACACGGCGCTGTGCGGCCTCGGCCAGACGGCGCCGAACCCGGTCCTCTCGGCCATCCGGCACTTCCGCGAGGAGTTCGTAGAGCACATCCGGGACCACAAGTGCCGGGCCGGCGTCTGCCCCGAGCTGGTGCGCGCGCCGTGCCAGAACGCGTGCCCTGCCGGCGTGGACGTGCCGGGCTTCGTGAGCCTGATCGGCGAGAAGCGCTTCGACGAGGCCCTGGCGCTGCACCGGGAGAGAAACCCGCTGGCAGCCATCTGCTCGCGCGTATGCTTCCACCCCTGCGAGAGCAAGTGCCGGCGGTCCACGCTGGACGATCCGCTTTCCATCCGGTCACTGAAGCGCTACATGGTGGAGCAGGAAAAGGAGCCCAGTCTCCCGGCGATTGCGCGGGACCCTGCCAACGCGAAGAGGAAAGTGGCCGTGGTCGGCGCCGGGCCCGCCGGACTGTCCTGCGCGTATTTCCTGGCCCGCCTGGGGTATCGGCCGACGGTCTTCGAGGCGGCCTCGGAGCCGGGCGGCATGCTCGTGCAGGCCATCCCCGCCTATCGCCTCCCGCGCGACGTGCTGTCGAAAGAGATCGGCATGATCGAGGCGCTCGGAGTCGACATCAGGACGCACAAGAAGCTCGGAAGAGATTTCACCCTGTCCAGCATCAAGGAGATGGGATACGAGGCGGTCTTCGTGGCAGTCGGGGCGCCGAAGGGCGCGGGCATCGGGCTTCCCGGCGCCGACGCCCCCGGGGTCACCGAGGCCATCGATTTCCTGCGGCAGTACAACCTCACCGGGAAGGTGCCTGTCGGAAAGAACGTCATCGTCGTGGGCGGTGGCAATGCCGCCGTGGACGCGGCGCGCACCGCCCTGCGGCTTGGTGCGGGCTCGATCACCGTGGCGTACCGCAGGACCCGGGCAGAGATGCCCGCGTACATGGAAGAGGTGGAGGAAGCCGAGCGCGAGGGAGTGAAGTTCCAGTTCCTCGTTGCGCCCGTGGACCTGGACAAGAAGAACGGGAGGCTCGCCGGGGTGAAGATGCGCCGCATGGGCCTGGGCGATTTCGACCGTTCCGGCAGGCGCAGGCCGGTCGCGGACCCGCAGAGCGACTTCACCATGCCGGCGGACCAGCTCATCGCCGCGGTGGGACAGGCGCTGCAGACCGGCGAGATTTTCGACGGCGTCAGCCTGAAGCTCAACGACCGCGAGTTCATCGCGGTGAACCCGGTCAGCGGCCAGGCTTCCGAGGAATGGATCTTCGCGGGAGGCGATGCGGTCAGCGGCCCCTCGTCGGTGATCGAGGCGATCGCCGCGGGTGAGAAGGCGGCCGTGGGCATGCACGCGTTCCTCGCCGGACGGGGAGAGATCCCGTGGAGGAGCACCCGCACGGTGGACACCTTCTTCGACCCGGACGCGGATCCCGTCATGGCCGCGCGGCCCGGGCTGAAGCTCATCCCCGTGTCCCGCCGGAAGGGGTTCGCCGAGGTGGAGACCACGTGGTCCGCCAGGGTCGCCCTTGCCGAGACGAAGCGCTGCCTGCGCTGCGATTACCGGGAACCGGCCGCCGCGCCGGCCGTCCACTAGAGAGGAGAGAGAAATGCCATCCCTGACGATAGACAACAAGACCATCAGCGTGGCGGAGGGCACGAGCCTCCTGGAGGCCGCCCGCCAGGCCGGGGTCCAGGTCCCCAGCCTCTGCTACCTGAAGAAGGTCCAGGCCATCGGCTCCTGCCGGGTCTGCCTCATGGAAGTGGAAGGCGCGAAGACCCTCATGGCTTCCTGCGTCACTCCCGCCTTCGAAGGAATGAAGGTGCGCACCAACTCGGCGCGCGTGCGCGCCGCCCGGAAAGCGGTCGTGGAGCTCATCCTCTCCGACCATGACGGGGACTGCCAGACCTGCGACAGGAACGGGGACTGCGAGCTGCAGACCGTGGCCCGTGACCTCGGCATCCGGGAAATCACCTACGCCGGAAGCAAGAGCCTGCGGCGCAAGGACACCAGCACGCCGGCCCTGGTGCGGGACACGGCGAAGTGCATCCTCTGCCGCCGCTGCGTCACCGTCTGCGGCCAGACGCAGGGAGTGGCGGCAATCTTCCCGCAGAAACGCGGGTTCCAGTCCGTCATCGGACCGGCCTTCTCCTCGGACCTCGCGGACGTGGTCTGCGTGCAGTGCGGGCAGTGCGCGGCGGTGTGCCCGGTGGGCGCCATCGGGGAGAACGACGAGACTGCCAAGGTGTGGGCCGCGCTCGACGACCCGACAAAGACGGTCCTCGTGCAGACCGCCCCGGCCATCCGCGCCGCCCTCGGCGAGTGCTTCGGCATGGCGCCGGGCACGCTGGTGACGGGCAAGATGGTCACGGCCCTGCGGCAGATGGGGTTCGACCGGGTGTTCGACACGAACTTCACGGCCGACCTCACCATCATGGAAGAGGGCACCGAGCTGCTCACCCGGCTGAAGAAGGCGCTGGTGGACGGCGCGCAGGTGCCGCTGCCGCTGTTCACCAGCTGCTCGCCCGGCTGGATCCGCTACGCCGAGCACTTCTATCCCGACATCCTCCCGAACATCTCCACGTGCAAGTCCCCCCAGCAGATGTTCGGCGCTGTGGCCAAGACGTACTTCGCGGAGAAGATCGGGAAGAAGCCGCAGGACATCTTCGTGGTCTCTGTCATGCCCTGCACGGCGAAGAAGTACGAATCCCAGCGCCCCGAGATGACCTCCAGCGGCGTGCGCGACGTGGACGTCGTGCTCACCACGCGGGAGCTGGGCCGGATGATCCGCCAGGCGGGAATCAATTTCCCGGACCTCCCCGACGGAAAGATGGACAGCATCCTGGGCGCCTCCTCGGGTGCCGCGGACATCTTCGCCAACACGGGCGGCGTCATGGAGGCGGCCCTGCGAACGGTCTACGAGATCGTGACGGGCCGGCAGCTGCCCTTCGACAACCTGCACGTGGCCCCGGTGGCCGGCCTTGCCGGTGTGAAAGAGGCGGCCGTGAAAATCGAGGGCACCGTGCGCGACTGGTCGTTCCTCGAGGGGGTGACGGTGAAAGTAGCCGTCGCCCACGGACTGGGAAACGCGCGCCTCCTCATCGAAAGGATGAGGGCGGGCGAACAATACCACTTCGTGGAAGTCATGACCTGCCCCGGCGGGTGCATCGGGGGCGGCGGGCAGCCGCGCCTGACCACCGACGAGGTGCGCCTTGCCCGCATCGCTGCCATCTACAAGGAAGACGAGGGCAAGCCCATCCGCAAGTCCCACAACAATCCCGAGGTGACGGCCATCTACGAGGAGTATCTCAAGAAACCCCTGGGCGAAAAGTCGCATCACCTCCTGCACACGAAGTACACCGCGCGGGAGAGGGTCTAGGAGGGTCGGCGGGACGCCGGGAGCGCCATGAGCATCGTCTCCACGATTCCCGAGAAATGCCGTCGCTGCTATGCGTGCGTGCGCGAATGCCCGGCGAAGGCCATCAAGGTCATCGCCGGCCAGGCCACGGTGATCGCCGAGCAGTGCGTGGCGTGCGGGAACTGCGTGAAGGTCTGCACCCAGAAGGCCAAGCGCATCGAGGATGCGACGATGCTGGTGAGCCGTTTTCTGGAAACCGGCACCACCTTCGCCATCATCGCTCCCTCGTTCCCGGCTGCCTTCGCCGACACGAGCCCCGGCCGCATCATCGCCGCGCTGCACCACCTGGGATTTGCGCAGGTCTGGGAAGCGGCCTTCGGCGCGGAGCTGGTGAGCAGGGAGTACGCGCGCCTGGCGCGGCAGGCCATCCGGGACGGCCAGACGGTGGTGAGCACCCCCTGCCCGGCGATCGTCTCGTACGTGCAGAAGTACCTGCCCCGGCTGCGGGGCTCCCTGGCGCACGTGGTCTCTCCCATGATCGCCGCGGCCCGGGCCATGCGTTCGCGGTTTGGTTCGGGCATCCGCATCGTCTTCATCGGTCCGTGCATCGCGAAGAAGGCGGAGATCAAGGACCCGTTCGTGCAGGGGACGGTGGACGCGGCGCTCACCTACGAAGAGCTGCTCTCTCTGTTCGCCGCCGCCGGAATCGAGCCCGCGACGGAAACGCCGGTCGAACTGGACGGTCCCCGGGCGTACCTGGGCAGGTCCATTCCCATCTCGGGGGGACTCCTGCGCGCGGCAGGGATCGGCGCGGACATATTGCAGAACAACGTCCTGGTGACCGAGGGCAAGGACAGGGTCCTTCCCGTGTTTCGCGAGCTGTCCGAGGGGAAGAGCCGGGCCCGGGTGCTGGACGTGCTCTTCTGCGAGGGGTGCATCAATGGCCCGAAGATGGTCAACTCCCTGAGCGTCTTCGCGCGCAAGGAGATCCTCACCGACCACATCAACCAGATGAACGGCTCGATGGCGGGCTCCGACGTCGCGGAGTCGCTCGAGGAGTTCGACAATGTCGACCTGTCCCGGGATTTCGCCGAGGATGCGGTGGTGCTGCCGCAGCCCGGGGAGGCGGAGATCGCAGCGGCGCTCCGGCAGATGCGGAAGTTCGGCCCCGAGGATCAGCTGAACTGCGGCTCCTGCGGCTACCCGTCCTGCCGGGACAAAGCCGTGGCGGTCTGCCAGGGCCTCGCCGAGGTGAGCATGTGCCTGCCGTACCTGGTGGAAGAGTTGGAGGGCACTCTCTCCGTCCTTCAGCGCTCCCACCGGGCCACGCAGGACAAGCTGGTCCAGACGGAGCGGCTCGCCTCCATGGGGCAGATCTCCGCCGGGGTGGCGCACGAGATCAACAATCCCCTCTCGACGATCCTCCTGTACTCCCACATGCTCCTGAAAGCGCACCGGGAAGGCGACTCCGAGTCGGAGGACATCCAGATGATCGTGTCCGAGGCCAATCGGTGCCGCACGATCATGCGCGGCCTGCTGGATTTCGCCCGGCAGTCGCGCGTCGTGAAGACCCCGACCGACCTCGGGCAGCTCGTTCGGGAGCTCGCGGACACGATGAATCTGAAGCTGGATCCCCGCGTGGTGCGCGTGAAATGCGAGATTGCCCCGGCCCTGCCCCGGCTGATGCTGGACTCGGACCAGCTCCGGCAGATGCTGGTGAACCTCGTGCAGAACGGGATCGACGCCGTTGAGGAGAAGGCCGCCGGCAGCGCCGGGGAAGAAAAGGCCGCCTCCGGCGCCGGGGAAGAAGACGCCGCCTCCGGCGCCGGGGGGACCGGGCCCGGCGAAGTCGTGATCGGCGCGCGTCTCTCCGCCGCCGCCGATATGGCACTCCTCACCGTGAGTGACAACGGGTGCGGGATGCCGCCCGAGGTCGTCAAGGACATCTTCACACCCTTCTATACGACCAAGCAGCTGGGCAAAGGCACCGGCATGGGCTTGTCCATCGTCTACGGGGTGGTGAAAATGCACGCGGGGGATATCACGGTGGACAGCGCCCCGGGGAAGGGGACGTCTTTCCTCGTTCGCATCCCCATCGACAGGAAATCCACGGAGGAGATCAATGAGCTCGGCAAAAACAGTGCTGCTGGTTGACGACGACGGGGACTTCGTGGAGATGAACCGGATGCTCCTGGAGCAGAACGGGTATTCCGTGCGCGTGGCCTACAGCGGCCGGCAATGCCTGGCGGAAGTGCACGCCCGCCGGCCCGACATCATCATCCTGGACATGGTCATGGAGAGCCGGGAGGACGGGTTCGAGGTGTCCCGGGAGCTCCGCAATTCCGAGCACACCAAGTCCATCCCGCTGATCATGATCACCTCCGTGAACGACAGCGTCCCCTTCCGCCTGGAGCCCGACCGGACCTGGCTTCCTGTCGACGCCCTGCTGGAGAAGCCCGTGGAGCCCCACCTTCTGCTCGCCGTGGTGGACAAGGCGCTGAAGTCGGATGACCCGGAGCTTCTCCGGGAGCGCAGCGCGCTCCCCCAGAACGATGCGCAGACCGTTCCGGAGCCGAAGAGGCGAAATGGTTGATCGATGTCCCACGAGCCCTTGATCTTTCTCGTCGATGACGACAAGGACTTCCTCGAGATGGAGAAGACCATTCTCGCACACGGCGGCTACCGCACGAGGTGCTTTTCCGGGTCCCGGGAGGCCCTGGAAGCCCTCAGCTCGGCGGTCGGCCCCGAGAGGCCGGCGCTCGTGGTGACCGACCTCATGATGAAGTCCCTCGACGCGGGCTTCACATTTGCGCGGGCTCTCCGGGCCGACCCGCGGTTTGCCGATATCCCGATGATCATTGTCTCCGCCGTCGCCAGCCAGAAAGGATTCGATTTCCGGCCGCGCACCGCCGAGGACCTCGCCGCGATGAACGCGGAGGCCTTCTTCGACAAGCCCGTTCCTTTCACCGCGTTCCTCGCCCGGGTGAAGGAGCTCGTCGGGTGAGCGAGCCCGCCGCCGGGCAGCAGCAGGCGGGCCCTGTTCGACAGGCTCCGCAGGCGCCCCCGGGCGCCGCGCGGATCCTCGTGGTGGACGACGAGCTGGGAGTCCGGGAGGGCTGTCGGAAGATCCTCGCCTCCGAGGGCTACGAGGTTCTCACGGCGGGAGACGGCAAGGCGGGCCTCGAGCAGCTGGTGGAACGCGGGCCCTTCGCGGTCCTCCTGGTGGACCTGCAGATGCCCCGGATGTCCGGGCTGGAGCTGATCCAGGAGGCGCGGAACCGGGATCCCGACATCGTGCCCATCATCATCACGGCGCACGCCACCCTGGACACGGCCGTCGAAGGCACGAGGCAGGGAGCGTACAGCTACATCCCCAAGCCTTTCACACCGGACGAGCTCCTGCTGGCCATCAAGAACGGCCTGGAGAGGAGGGCCCTTTCCATCGAGGCGCGCCGTCTCCGCGAGGAGCGGGAGAAGCGTCTGCTCGAGGTCGCCGCCGAGCGCTCCCGGAGCAACACGATCATTGCCGCGATGACCGACGGGATCCTCGTGATCAACAGCGAGAAGCTGGTGGTGCTGCGCAACAACGCCACGGCGCGCATCCTTCCTGACTGCGCGCAGAGGCCGATCCCGTTCCCTCTGGAGGAAGTCGCGAGTTCCGACGTGCGGGAGATCGTAAACGTCGTCCTTGATTCGCCGGGCGGTTTCATGATCCTCTCCCGCCAGATCCGCCTGGGCGCGTTCACCTACATGGTGAACGTGAGCCCGATCATCGAGCGCGGCGGGGAGACGTCCGGGGCCGTGGCCGTGTTCAGCGACGTGACCGAGCTGAAGAAGCTGGACACGGCGAAGTCGATGTTCGTCTCCCTCGTCGCCCACGAGGTGAAAAGCCCCCTGGCGGCGACCGAGGGCTGGCTGAACCTCGTGCTGAGCGGCATGCTGAAGGCCGACCCCGCGGAAGAACGCCGCATGCTGGAACGGGCACTACTGCGGGTGAGATCCCTCCGGGGGATGGTCAATGAGCTGATCAGCCTTACGGCGATCCAGACGGGAAACTTCTCGCTGAAGCGCGCGCCGGTGACCGTGGCCGATGTCGCCGCGGAAGCGGTGGAAGCCCACCGGGAAAAGGCGGAAGAGCGCCGCATCTCCGTGGAGACTGCCGACGGCTCCGCGGGAGCGCGCGCGCTGGCCGACCCGGAGGCCCTGTCCATGATCTTCTCCAACCTCGTGGAAAACGCGGTGAAGTATTCCCGCGACGGCGGGCACGTCGTGGTGCAGACGGGACGGGAAGGGATGTACGTGACGGTGTCGGTGAAGGACAACGGCATCGGGATGTCCCCCGAGGACAGCGGCAGGGTGTTCGAAGAGTTCTACCGGGCGCGAAACGAGCAGACTGCCAGCATTCCCGGCACGGGCCTCGGGCTCAGCCTGGTGAAGCGGCTCACCGAGCTGCACGAGGGCACCGTGAGCGTGTCCTCGACTCCCGGGATGGGGAGCACATTCACCGTGAGGCTTCCGCGGATGGGCAGCGAGCCCGCCTCCTGATACTATGCCCGGCATGGAAGAAAGCAGGACCGTCCTCATCACCGGGGGCTCGGCCGGGATCGGCTGGGCCGTCGCGGAGTTGCTCGCGCAGCGCGGCTTCCGGGTCTTCGCGACGACGCGGTCGCGCGAGAAACGCGGCGAGACCGTCCGGGAGGCGGCGCAGAAATACGGCGGGCGCCTTTCGTTCGTGGAGATGGACACCACGGATGACGGATCTGTGGAGCGCGGCGTCTCGGAGGTCCTGCGCCAGGGCGGCAGGATCGACAACCTCATCTGCAACGCCGGCCTTGCCACCATCGGGAGCATCGAGGAGATGCCGATGAGCCTCGTCCGCACCCAGATCGACGTCAACCTGCTGGGATACATCCGGACCCTCCGCGCGGTCCTGCCCCACATGCGGCAGCAGGGCGGGGGAAGGATCGTCCTCGTGAGCTCGCTCGCGGCGATTCTCGCGATCCCGTACCAGTCGCATTATTCGATGTCGAAATACGCGGTCGAGGCCCTCGCGGAGGGGCTTCGGCAGGAGCTGCGCAACTTCGGGATCACCGTATCCTCGGTGAGGCCGGGCGATATCCGGACCCGCATCCACGAGGATTCGCTGCGGCACCTGCCCCCCGGCTCCCCGTACGCCCGCTGGAGCGCGCGGGCGCTCGCGGCGATGGACGCCAGCATGGCGAAGGCTCCCCCGCCGTCCCTCGTCGCCCGGAAGATCCACCGCATCCTCACCGTCCCGCGGCCGCGCCGCAGCTACACGGCGTCCGACTTTCTCAGCCGGCTGGGTTCCATTATCCTGCCCCGGATCCCGAAAGGCCTGAAAGAGAAGATCGTGCGGATCTTCTACGACGTGGATTTTTCCTGACGGCATCCCGTGACCGATTGTGCACCGGCGCGTGATTCTTTCGTGACCGGTCCTCGGTATCTTCTGGCCATGAGTAACCATACCTTTCGACTGGCTTTCGCATGCCTCCTCTCGACGGCGGCCATGCTTGTCCTCGGCGCGGCAAACGCCGCGGCCGATATGCCTTCTCCCCCGATGGACACCGCGGCCATGATGAAGGGCACGCAGACGGCCGTGCTCGCCGGCGGATGCTTCTGGGGAATGGAGGGCGTCTTCGAGCGACTGAAGGGGGTCGTCGACGTCACCTCCGGCTATTCGGGCGGTGAGATGGGCACCGCGCATTACGAGATGGTCGGCACCGGCACGACGGGGCACGCCGAGTCCATCCAGGTCAGGTACGACCCCGCCCAGATCAGCTACGGCACGCTGCTCAAGGTCTTCTTCGGCGTTGCGCACGACCCCACGCAGCTGAACTACCAGGGTCCTGACCACGGCACGCAGTACCGCTCGGCGATCTTCTACGCCAATGACGGCCAGAAACAGGTCGCGGAGAGCTACATCAGGATGCTGGACCAGGCAAAGGTGTATCCGAAGCCGATCGTGACCCAGGTCGTGCCCCTGAAGGCGTTCTACGCGGCAGAGGACTACCACCAGCACTTCCTCGACAACAATCCTGACTACCCCTACATCGTGTACTGGGACCTTCCGAAGATCTCCAACCTCCAGAAGATGTTTCCTGACCTCGTGGCGAAGAAGTCATAACCTGAGATGCGCGCTCCGGGCCCCGGTCCAGGGCGCGCGTTGCCTTTCCCCGGCGTCGCGGCTATAGTTCTCGCCCATGAACATCCTGTCACTCGACGGCGTGAGCAAGACCCTGGTGGACGCTCCGTTGTTCGAGCAGGTGACCCTGGGAATCGACTCCGGCGAGAAGATAGGATTCATCGGGAGGAATGGGGCGGGAAAATCGACCTTTCTCAAAATCCTCACCGGCGAGATCCTTCCTGACACCGGTTCCGTGTCGCGCAACCGCGGATTGACCATCAGCACCCTTCCGCAGAGG
>JBKQPS010000069.1:0-10633 GCA_052144915.1 Spirochaetia bacterium
AAGTGGAATGGGATATACGCAATGCAGACAGCAGCCTGTATAAGCAATATTTTTATATATATGACGACAAAGGAAATAAGGTAGAAATAAAAGCTTTAAATCCAAATGGCAGTGTTGACCACAGAACCACCTATAAGTTTGATGATAATGGCAATCCGGTAGAAGTGAATTCATACAAATCGGGTGGAAGCATACCTGAATTTAAAATGCTTTATACTTACGATAATGAAGGAAACTCTACTGAGTTACGCTATTTCGATCCTGATGGCAAACTTGGTACACAGTCGGCATATCTCGCCCCCCGCGAGGTGCCGATCCTCGCCGTCAACATGGGGGACTTCGGCTTCATCACGGAAGTGTCCAAGAGCGAGCTCACGGACACCTGGGAGAAGCTCGTCCAGGGGAAGCTCGGCGTGAGCGAGCGGCTCATGCTCTCGGTGGAGGTCCAGAGGCAGGGCGCCCCAAGCGGATCCTTTCTCGGGCTCAACGAAGCGGTCATCGGCATCCGGGGAATCTCCCGCATGATCCGGCTGAAGATCTTCATGTCGGACACCTACATGGGACGCTACCGGGCGGACGGCGTGATCGTGGCCACGCCGACCGGGTCCACCGCGTATTCCATGGCCGCGGGAGGCCCCATCCTGCATCCGGAGATGGAAGCCTTCATCCTCACCCCGATCTGTCCGTTCACTCTCTCCAACAGGCCCACGGTGGTTCCCGCGAACGAGATCCTCCGGGTGGAGGTGGAGGAGCCGCAGAAAACGGAGGCCGTGCTCACGATCGATGGCCAGGAGTCTTTCCTCCTGCAGCCGCGTGACTGCATCCTCATCCGCCGCGCGCCCTTCAAGGCGCGGATCGTGCACACCGACAGGCGGTCCTTCTACGAAGTCCTGCGGACCAAGCTCAACTGGGCGGGGGAGCCGAATGCTTGAGGAGCTGCACGTCCACAACTTCGCCATCATCGACAAGTTGTCCGTCAAATTCGCCCCGGGCCTGAACATTCTCAGCGGAGAGACGGGTGCGGGCAAGTCCATCCTCGTCGGCGCCCTGGGGCTCCTCCTGGGCGACAAGACCGATACCTCGATCATCCGGTCGGGTGCGGAAGAAACGACCGTGTCCTGCATCGTGTCCCTCGGGGACAACGAGGAGGCCGCCGCATGGCTCGCCGCGCACGGCATCAGCGCCGATGAAGGCGGGGTCATACTCCGGCGGATGCTGAAGTCCAGCGGGCGCGGCTCGATCTTCATCCAGTCCACGCCGGTGACGCGGGCAGACCTGCATGATTTCTGTACGCACCTGTTCGACATGCACGGCCAGCACGAGCACCAGTCCCTTCTGGACCTCGAGAATCACCGCACGCTCGTCGACCGCTGGGCCGGCACCGAGCCCCTCGCGGAGAGCTTCCATGAAATGTACGCGGCCCTCGCAACCCTGCGGGAGCGGCACTCGAAGCTCATCGGAGACGAGCGCGAGCGTCTTCGCCGCGCGGACCTGCTCACCTATGCGGTGGGCGAAATCAAGGCGCTGAAGCTCACGCCCGGCGAGGAAGAGGATCTGGAGAAAGAGCTTGCCATCCTCGTCCACCACGAGAAGCTCTTCATGCTCCTGGAGGAAGTGCACGGTCAGCTCGGGGAGAGCGCGGGCGGCGTGCTCGCGGCGCTCCGCAAGACCCGGCACTCCATGGACGAGATCCTGGGAATCGATCCGTCCCTTTCGCGGCCCGCTCACCAGCTGGAAGACGCCTTCTACGAGATAGAGGATTTCGCGGAAAGCATCCGCCAGTACAAGTCGAAGGCGGATTTCAGCCCGGGGAGGCTGGACGATGTGCAGTCCCGGCTTTCGGCCATCCGGGCGCTGGAAAAGAAATACGGGGACACGATCGAGGAGGTGCTCGCCTACTGCGCCGCGGGCGAGCAGGAGCTCGCCGGGATGGAGAACTGGGAAGAAGAGAAGAAGAACCTCGAGTCCGAGATCGCCCGCACGGAGAAACGGATCGCCGAGACGGCGCGGGAGCTCTCGGAGAAGCGCAAGACCGGGAGCATGGTGCTGCAGAAAAAGATCGAGGAGGAGCTGCGCGAGCTGGGCATGCCGAAGGTCAGCTTCCGCGTCCTCATCGCGGACGCAGCCCGCGCGGACGGCACCTCGGTGCTCACGCCCTGGGGGAAGGACGCGATAGAGTTCGTCATCTCGCCGAACCTCGGGGAGCCGTTCAAGCGCCTGCGGGCAATCGCCTCCGGCGGCGAGCTTTCCCGCGTCATGCTCGCGATCAAGGGAGTCCTTGCCGAATCCGACCACGTGAGCACCCTCATCTTCGACGAGGTGGACGCGGGAATCGGCGGCGAAATCGCCCTGTCGGTCGGGCAGCGGCTCTCGGAGCTCTCCCGGCACAAGCAGGTTCTCTGCATCACGCATCTCGCCACGATCGCAGTTCGCGCCGATAATCATCTCAGGATCGAAAAGATGACTCAGGCGGGCCGCACGGTCACGAGAGTGGAGAAGGTCACCGGCTCCGTGCGGAAGGAGGAGATCGCCCGGATGCTGGCCGGTGATCGAAAGGGCGAGCTTTCACTGCAGCACGCGGGCGAGCTTCTTTCGAAGTACGGCACGGAGAGGGACGAGGCGTGATGAAGAAGCCCAGCGACGAAGCGCGGCGCCGCTATGCCGAATACATCCAGGACTACAAGAACAGCATCGAGGCGGCGCTGAACAAGGAAAAGACCGTCAAGGAAGTCATTGCCCGCACCCCGGCCGGTGCGAGCTATCAGAAGCTCGCCCTCGTGGACGAGAACCTCAACCTGGTGGCCAACTACCTCCTCATGAGCTCCCTCTCCCTTTCCTTCCTGGGGGTGAAGAACGAGGCGTTCCTCAACGAAGGACGCAAATGCATCTACAAGGCCATCATCTACCTCGAAGAAATCGTCTCGGCCAATATTGACGCTCCCTTTTCTGATTACGAGGAGGGCCTGGAAACAATCTCCGGATTTTCCGATGACAGCCGCTACGACCTCGTGCGCAAGATGGGCTTCACCATCGACTCGCTGGAGGAAGGGTACGGGGACAACTCCAAGTGGAAATGGTCCTTCGTCGAGCTGGAAGGGAGGTTCGCGGCGGTGGCGAAGAACATGCTCAACCTGAAGACCTTCATCTCGGGCATGGACCCGCGGTCGGAAGGGTATTCCGCGCGCATCGCGCACCTGGCCCTCGCACGCGAGATGCTCCAGCAGGCCGCGGACAGGTACCGGGAGAAGTACGAGCTGTCCACGCAGCGCATCGACGACATCAAGGCCGCGATCAACTATCTGGCGGCCGTACGCCGTCTGCACATCGTCCTGGGGGAAAGCGACCTGGCCGACGTCGTGAAGAAGAAATCGGAGATCTGGCGCACGAAGATGGAAAATGACCTGAAGAAGGCGGAGGAAAAGCCCAAGCGTTAGGCGTCGATAGACGCCGAACGCGAAGCACGGCAGCGCGGTCGCTCCTGGCGACATTCGCGGTCGCTCCTGGCGACATGCCGGCCCAGCGACGCCTGCGACCCGAAGGGGCGCAATTGGCGGCGCGCAGGACGGCGAGAGTGGAGGCGGTAGGCGCCGCGGACGTCAGCCGCGAGTCTTCAAGTCGTGAAGCGAGTCGTGAGGCAGCAGGCCGCCGATCGTGGTTGCCACGTACTCGTCGTTTTTTCCCGAGAAATACACCGGCATGTCGGGCGGGCAGAGCTCGCTCAGCGCCTGTCGGCAGGCGCCGCAGGGCGAGACGGGCACCTCGGAGCGAGGGCAGGCCACGGCGATCGCCGCGAATTGTCGCTTACCGAGCGAGACCGCCGCGAACAGGGCGCTCCTCTCCGCGCAGTTGGCGAGACCGAAGGACCTGTTCTCCACGTTTGTGCCCGCGATCACCGTCCCGTCCTCGCAGAGCAGGGATGCGCCGACAGGGAATCCCGAGTACGGAGAATAGCTGAATTGGGCCGCGTCTCGGGCCCGGGCGATCAGCGCGCGGGCATCAGGTTTCCGCATTGACAGGCACCCCCTGCGGTGAATAGGATCATGGCGGGCGAAGGAACGTCGAGAGTGGCCTCTTCCGCAAGAAAGAAACGACCGGCGCGCGTCCTCTTCGCCGCACTCCTGTTCAGCGTATCCTATTTCCTGCTCTTTCCCTATCCCCTGGGCCGCGAGCTGGTTGCCGTGCCGCGGTGGGCCGTTCCCGTTTCGCCGTCCCCGTCCCCCGCTTCCTCGGGGCAGGGGCAGCCATCCTGGCAGTTCCAGCTCGGAGACCGCTTCGGCTACGTGCAGGCTGATGGGGCGTTTTCCTACGCCGGCACCGTGTTGTACCGCGTCGCGCTCTCGGCGGGCGGTTTCGTGAACTACACGCGGCTGGGCACGGACTGGATACTGCAGGATAACGCGGGGCAGCGGTTGAGCAGCTTCTCGGGCAGCGGGTACCCGCTTCTCGGGCCCGAGGGGGACAGGATCTTCAACGTGAAGAGCGATCTTTCCGGGATCATCGAGATGGACCGCTCCGGCGTCGCGTTGTGGGAGCGCGATTTCCCGGCGCTGGTGACCACGTTGTCCCTCCGGGGAGACTCCCTGGTGGTTGGGCTTCTGAACGGATCCCTTCTCCTCATCAACAGGCAGGGTTTTCCCGTTTTCGAATACTCACCGGGAGGGAGCAGGATCCCGGTCATCCTCGGATCCGCCGTGGCACCGGATGGTTCGCTCATCGCGGCGGTGAGCGGGATCGATCCGCAACTCCTCACCGTGCTCGGCCGGCAGGGCTCCCGTTTCGCGCCCCTCGCGACCCTGCGTCTTTCCTCCGACTACCGGCGGGAAATCCGGATCGGCTTCTCCCCGGATTCGCGGTACCTGTTCGTGGAGGGAAAGCCGGGTGCGGATCTGTACGATGCGGCTGGTCGATATCTCCGCGGGGTGAGCCTGCAGGGGAGGCTCGCCGCCGCCGCCTTTCCCGGGCACGGAAGGCTTGCCGCATTCGCGTCAGAGGAGGGCGGCCGGGCCCAGCTCGTGATCGAGCCGCCCACGGGAGTCGCGGTATACAGGGAGGAGTTTCCCGCTCAGGAGTTGTCCCTGGGGGACATCGAGGGCCAGCTGCTCCTCGGTCGCGACGGAGTGCTCCTGCGGATCGACGTCGAGGCAATGTGAAAAGGAGGCTTCCCGCGGCACGCCTGATCCAGGCAGCCGCTGCCGCAGCGGCGCTCCTGATTGCGCGGCAGAGCGCGATGGCGCTCGACTGGCCGGTGGCAAAACGGGTCATCACGGGCACGTTCGGGGAAGATCGGGGTGACCACTTCCACAACGGCATCGACATCGGCGGCGGAAGCCAGGATGTGCACCCCGTCCTCCCCGGGGATCTCGTGTTCCGTTATGACGAGGCCTCCGACTACTCCTCTGTCCCCCGTGGCACGGGTTCCTTCATCGTCCTCCGCCACGACCAGAACATTCTCTCTCTCTATTGCCACCTGCAAAGCGGCAGCCTTGGCCCGGAACGAGCCGCCTATTCGCCTGCTGACCGCATAGGGATCATTGGGGAAACGGGCCACGCCAGCGGGCCGCACCTGCATTTCGCGGTCTTTGACACGGAAGCCGGAGCCACGGTGAACCCGCTGGCGTTCCTTCCGCCCCTGCCGGATCACCAGCCCCCCGTGATTCGGCACGTCATGATCGCCGAGGGCGATCGGCGCCAGCCCCTGGAGGATGGCGCGGTGGTGAGACCCGGGCGGGCCGAAATCCTGGCCGAGGTCTTCGACCTCCGGGAGGACGTGTCGTTCGCCTGGCCGCTGGCCCCCTTCAGCGTCAGCCTCACCGTCGACGGCGTGGAAGTGTCCCGGATCTCCTTCGACGCGCTGCAGGTCGTGGAAGGAAAGACTGTTCTCGCCGGCAGCACTCTCTCGCGCGGCCAGGTCTATGACCCTGCCGGGATTTTTCGCTGCGGAACGGTGGAGCTGCATCCGGGCGATTCGCACCTGCGCATTGCGGCGCGAGACTTGGCAGGCAATGAGACGGCAAAGGATATTTCCCTCTTGGTCAAGGAATAGGAGGATGTGATGCCCAAGACCTATTCATCCGTCCCGGGCCAGGAACGGCAGGAAACGATTCCCTGCCCCTGCTGCGGGAGCGCGCGGGCCCATCCCTTCCTCGCCTGCGATGGGTTCGGATTCGTGCGCTGCCGCGGCTGCGGCGTGGTCTTCCAGAATCCGCGTCCCGTGTTCGAGGACCTGCGGAAGCGCTATGGGGCGGACTACTTCTCCTACGAGCTGTCGAACGAGAGCAATTTCTTCGGCCTGATGCGGCTTGGACTGAAGGACATCCGATTCACCGAACGCGCCGCACGGCTCCGCGCGCCCCGCACGTTTCTGGATATCGGGTGTGCGACGGGCATGCTGATAGAGTCCATGAAGAGCGAAGGCTGGGAGGTCCGCGGCGTGGACATCTGCCGCGAATCGGCGGAATACGGGAAGACCCACCGGGGCGTGGAGATCTTCCCGGGAACACTCGAAGAAGCGCATTTTGCAGATGAAACCTTCGGGGCGGTGCATTTTTCTCACCTCATCGAGCACGTGCCGGATCCGCGCGGTTTCCTGTCGGAAGTGCGCCGCATACTCGCCCCCGGAGGCTACGCGCTCATCACCACTCCCAACGTGGACGGTTTCCAGGCGCGTCTTTTCGGGAAGGGCTGGAGGTCAGCGATCGCCGATCACCTTGTCCTTTTTTCGCGGAAAACGCTTCGGAGGCTCGTGCGAGAGACGGGGTTTGAGGTACGGCAAAGCGTCACCTGGGGAGGCTTGGCGGTGGGAACGGCGCCGGGGTTCATCAAGCGCCCCATGGACCGCCTCGCGAAGAAATGGGGGTTCGGCGACGTGGTGATGATTCTCGGTGAAAAAAGCTGAGGTCGGTGCCCCTCACATCTTGATGGATATCAAGGTATCGAATTTTATCATCTGGAAGGTCTTGTAGAGCGATTCGCTGCAGCCCTTTATCTGGAGCGTTCTCTGCTGTTCTGCAAGCTTCTTCCTGAACAGCAGGATCTTTCCCAGTGCCGAGGAGTTGATGGAGTCCGTGCGGGAAAGGTCGAGGGATATGATGCCGTACGAAGCGGCGGAGAGCTCTTCCACTTGCCGGTGGAATTCGTTCGTCGTCTCTCCGGACAACGATCCGATGACGGAAAGAATGACCTCGTCCCTGGAGATAGTTTTCCGCTCGAACATCGATCATTCTCCTCTCAGCGTCGCCGTTTCCAGCTCGGGCCGCGTCACAAGCTCCAGGTGGTAGAAGACACTCTCTTCGTGACGTTCCGCCTGGGTGGAAACCTTCCACACCCGGTAGACGATCATCCGCGCGCTCGGCAGCGGCAAAGAGAGCGGATTGCCGTTCAGATCCACGAGCTGGTTCACGCGAAGATCGTGCTCGATCTCCCGGCTGTCCCCCTCGGGGTAGACGATCGTGATCGTTCGCACCACGTGTCCCGGATCCTAATGGGAAACCGCCATTTTTTCAATTGCTTCTCATTCTGATCCTTCGATGAGCTCGAAGGGCCTGACCCTGCCGCCACCATTCTCCGGGAGCTCCTCAATGAGGAGCACGGTCTGGAACGGAATCATCAGGTGATCTGCCCTGCCGAATGTCTTGCGGGTCTCCTCTTCCGCAGGGTTGATGACGAGCTTCTGCTCCGTTGGAAACACGAGGTTCTTGATGGAGACGAAATAGGGGTGGGTGAGGTCGAGGCTCTTCGCCATGAGCTCCACCTCTTTCTCCTTCCACTTGAAATGAACTCGGTACAGCGACACGATGCAAGTCTCCAGTGCCAGCATATCTGGGAGCCCCAAGTCTGTCAAAGAGAGGCATATTACTACACAAAGGTTTCATAGTTCCGATAATAATACTCGATTCCTGAACTCTTTCTTTCATTGACACGATTGACATCAGGTGTTTCAGCGTTATTATGTGGCCAGGAGGTGGGAAAAAGTGGGAGAGATTAGGAAAAAGTGGTGAAGTAGGCCATGATCACAGGCGAATTCCGTTGTTCACTCGACGAAAAGGGAAGATTGCTGATTCCGGCCAGGATGCGAGTCGAAGTAGCCGGCAACGTGGTGATCCTGACAAGAGGTGTCGAGAACTGCCTGTGGTTTTTCCCTCCGGAAGAATGGAAATCCTTCTCCGAGAAGCTCATCGGGTCTACCTCCCTGTTCCAGGAGGAATCCCGGCTGATCCAGCGCCGCATGATCGCGCCCGCCCAGGAAACGGAGATCGACAAGGCCGGACGAATCGTTGTTCCACCGACCCTTCGCGAGTATGCGGATCTGAAGAAGGAATGCATCATCCTGGGCCTGAAGAAATACATGGAGATCTGGTCGGAAAGCTCCTACCAGGCGTACCTGGACGCGAACGAGGCCAAGTTCAAGGAAGCGGCGGAAAAGCTGGGCGGGAGGATCAGCCTGTGATCATCCACCAGCCCGTATTAATGAAGGAAGTGCTCGCTTTTCTCGTGCCCCCGTCCGACGGAGGGGTGTTCGTCGACGCGACGCTCGGCGAGGGGGGACACAGTCTGGCGTTCCTGGAACGCTACCCGAGGCTTTCCGTGATCGGGGTGGACGCCGACCCTGCCATCCTGGTGACCGCGCGGGAGAGGCTTCGTCCGTTCGCGGAACGGGTGCGAGTCGTCAACTCCTGGTACGGCAGGTTTTTCAAGGACTACCCGGCAGGTCCGGGCCCCGACCTCGTGCTCATGGATCTCGGCGTATCCCGTTTCCACTTCGAAGCGGCGGGCCGCGGCTTTTCATTCGACCGCGACGAGCCCCTGGACATGCGCCTCTCTCCGGATCTGCCGGCAACGGCGGCGGACATCGTGAATACTTCTGATGCCTCCGAGCTCATGGACATCCTCTTTACATTCGGCGAGGAGCGCAATGCGCGCTCCATCGTCTCGCGCCTGGTCCGCGAGCGCTCTCGCGAGCCGATAACCAGCGCATCGCGCCTTGCGTCGGTCGTCGCGGCCGCGGTCCCGGGCAGGCATCGATACGGGAGGATCCACCCCGCGACGCGAACGTTCCAGGCCCTCCGGATCGCCGTGAACCGGGAGCTGGAGCAGCTCGAGACCGGTCTTGCGGAAGCGGTGCGCGTGCTCGCCCCGGAGGGCCGGATAGGAGTCATCACTTTCCACTCTCTCGAGGACCGGATCGTGAAGAGGTTCTTTCGAGACAAAAGCAGGGAGTGTACGTGCCCGCCGGAATGGCCGATCTGTCAATGTGGGGGGAAAGCGGATCTGCGCCTCGTCACGGGCAAACCCGTGACCGCCTCTGAAGAGGAGGTGTTCCTCAATCCGGCCAGCCGCAGCGCAAGGCTGCGGGTCGCGCAGAAGCCGCGCGGGGGAAAGGAATGATGAGGGGGATAGCGAAAAGGATCCTGACGGCGGCGCTCTGTCTTGCGGTTCCTGGGCTCTTCTTCCTGAACGCCTGGCAGGGCTACCGTTTCAACTCGCTCGCCGAGCAGGTCGCGGCGCTGGAGAAGCAGCAGAAGGAACTGCTGGAGGCGAACAGGGATACGATCGGGCAGATTGCCTATGAGACTTCGGCCGAGAGAGTCGCCGAGAAGGCCGCAGCCCTCGGTCTCGTACCCGCCGACTCCTCTGCCGTGACCCGGCTCCCGGTCGGCGAAGAGCCCGCGGGAGGGCCTCTCTGGTGACGGCGACCGGCGAATCGATGGCGATCGAGTCGTTCACGGCCCTGGTGGCAGGCAGCGGCGGTGCCGTGCGGGCAAGGCCGCGCAGTGACGCAGGGATTGAATCCGTGGCCATCGACTCGCGCGCGGCGACCAGGGGCTGCCTCTTCGTGGCGCTCCACGGCGAGCGCACCGACGGGCACGAGTTTCTCGGCGAGGCGGCCGCGTCCGGCGCCGCCGTGCTCCTCGTCTCGGACGCCCAGGCAGCGCGGAGAGGGGAAGAGCTCGATTCTCTTGCCGCGCGCTACGGGCTGGGGATCGTCTCGGCGCCGGACCCCCTTGCCGCTCTGCAGAACCTCGCCCGCGCGAGGATGCGGAACCTCCTGTCAGTGACGCGGATCGGCGTCACCGGCTCCAACGGCAAGACGACGACGAAGGAAATCATCGGCAGCCTCCTTTCGCGTCACGCGAGGACCGCCGTGAATGAAGGGAATCTCAACTCCGAGATTGGGCTTCCCCTGGCATGCTTCGGGGTCGACCCGGGGCATCGATACGCGGTGTTCGAAATGGGCATGAACCGCCGCGGCGAAATGGACGTGCTGACCGACATCGTCCGGCCCGATCTCGCGCTGATCACCAACGTGGGCATCGCCCACATCGGGCTGCTGGGATCGCGCGATGCGATCGCCGCGGAGAAGAAGAGGATATTCGCCCGCTTCGACGGGCGACAGACCGGGTTCCTTCCGGAGGGGGAGCGGTATCAGGCCTTCTTCGCGGAAGGGGTCCGGGGGAAAATGGTCGTATTCGGGCCGGGGAGCACCCCGGGCTTCGAGGGAAGCGAGAGCATGGGACTGGGTGGAACGCTCATCCACTGGGAGGGGTTCCGGATCCGCTTCCCGCTCTTTGGCCCGCACAACCTCGCGAACGCACTCGGGGCACTCTCGGTGGCTCGCGAGCTGGGCGTCCCGAAC
>JBKQPS010000070.1:0-4749 GCA_052144915.1 Spirochaetia bacterium
GCCTCCGTCCTTCTCGAGGGGCTCGTGCCCCTCCTGGCGGACCCTGACCGGCTCGTCTCCATCCTTCTCAATCTCGTCCTGTCGGGGGTCGTCGTGGCCCTGGTCGTTCTCCATCTCGTCAACCAGGCGCACAACGCGAAATACTTCGCGGCGCTTCCGCCCTTCACCTACGCGGTGGTCGCGCTGTCGATCGGGTACAACGGATTCTTCATCGTCATGCTCATCGCGAGCAACAGCAGGCGGGACGCGGCCTACCGCGAGTACCTGGAGTTCCGGCGCACCTCCGAGGAGGGACCGCGGACCCTGCTGTCCGCCGTGCAGCGGCAGGGGATCCAGAGGAAGCTCATCCTCACGTTCGTTCCGCTGATTCTGGTCATCATCATCGTCCTCTCCGCTTTCCTCCTGAGGGACTTCAAAAATACGATTATCGCCGCCGTGTATGCCAACGGAGAAGGGCTTGCGGACAGGACGGCGAGTGTCGTCAAGGCGAACCCGGGCGACAAGGACAGGATCTCGCTGGACGACTACTTCGCCGCGGAGGCGAAGAAGAACGAGTCCACCGTGGGGCAGGCATCGGCCTTCAAGTACAAGACGCTCTCCTTCTACCGCCGGGACCCGAAGGCGGGCGGATTCACGATCTGGGCAAGCACGAACAGGCAGCTGATCAACGGGCGCGAGCCGAAGGACCTCGCACTCACGCAGATCACCAGCCGGTACAACGCCGCAACGGAGTCCTTTGAGTTCCTCGCTCCCGTCACTCTCAGCAGCACCTTCATCGGCTACGTCATGGTGGACTACGCGCGGGACGTGATCTACGAGCCGTACTTCCGAACGCAGGTGAAGGTCTTCATTATTGCCGCACTGTTCATGTATGCGTCCATCTTCCTCACCTACCTCTTCGGCCGCAACATCGTGTTCCCGATCCTGTTCCTCCGCATGAGCGTGAACTCCATCGCGGACAAGCTTTCCAGCATGATCAAGGGAAAGCTGAAGTTCTCCTCCGAGCTGTTGCAGTACAACGACCGCGTGCGCACGCGCGACGAGATCAAGCTGCTCTCCGGGGAAGTCAATCACATGACCACGGTCATCCGCGGCGTCATCCCGTACATTTCCCAGTCGACTCTCAAGCACGCCGAGCGGGAGACGCCGACCACCGAGCGGCGCACCCTGACGTTTCTATTCACCGACATCCGCGGGTTCACTACCCTCAGCGAAAGCATGACCCCCGACAAGGTGGTGGAAATGCTGAACCACTACCTCGACCTGCAGTCCACGATCATCCAAGCCAACGGCGGCGACGTGGACAAGTTCGTCGGAGACGAGGTCATGGCGATGTACGAAGGACCGAAGAAGGAGTTCAACGCCTGCAAGACGGCCCTCGCGATCCGACAGGCCATGGCCGAGGAAAAGGAGCTGTCGAAGCTGGAGGAGCGGGACATCATCTCCATCGGCATCGGGATCAACTCGGGACCCGTGGTCCACGGAAGCATGGGAGCCAAGGACCGGATGGACTTCACCAGCATCGGGGACACGGTGAATCTCGCCGCGCGCCTGGAGGGGACGAACAAGGAGTACGGCACCAAGTCCCTCATTACGGCGGGGGTATATGAGAAGGTGAAGGATCAGATCCTCTGCCGCAAAGTGGACAACATAACAGTGAAGGGAAAAACCGAGGCCGTGGTGGTGTACGAGATCCTGCAGGAAGTCAAGCTGGCCGCGCCCAAGCTCGTCGAGTTCAAAGAGCTGTTCGAGAAGGCGCTGGATCTCTACTGGAAACAGAAGTGGGATGAGGCGGAAAAGTCGTTTGCATCTCTGCTGAAGACCTACAAAGACCCGACGAGCGCCGTTTTTGTCGAACGGGTGAAGGAATACAGGAAAAGCCCGCCGCCCAGGAACTGGGACAAGGTGTTTCACCGCACCACCAAGTAGGGGCCGGCGTGCTACGGTCGGCCTTTCGGCCATCGCGGCCGCTCCTGGCGGCATTCCACGTCTACGGTCGGCCTTTCGGCCATCGCGGCCGCTCCTGGCGGCATTCCATGGCCTCGGCCGACCTCGCCATCCGTGGCTACGGATCTATCTCTGCGACTGACGTGGCGATGCGCGAGGGCTGGTAGGGATAGCGGTCCATGTCCGCCAGTCCTGTCACGCCGCTGAGCACGAGGATTGTCTCCATCCCGCTCTCCACCCCGGCTACCACGTCGGTGTCCATCCTGTCGCCGATCATCACGGTGTGCTCGGAGTGCACCCCCAGGTAGTTCAGCGCCGTGCGCATCATGAGCGGATTCGGCTTCCCGATGAAGAACGGGGCCACGCCGGTGGCCTTCTCGATGAGAGCCGCCATCGCCCCGCAGGCCGGTTCGATGCCCCCGTCACCGGGGCCCGCGGGATCGGGGTTCGTGGCCACGAAGCGTGAGCCGCGCGCGATCAGGCGGATGGCCGTGGTGATGTGCCGGATGTTGTACGACTGCGTCTCCCCGAGCACGACGTAGGTCGGTTCGATGTCGGTGATAATGAAGCCGGCTTCGTGCAGCGGGCCGGTGAGCCCGCTCTCACCGATGACGAAAACCTTCCCGTTGCTCTTCTGAGTCTTCAGGAAGCTTGCCGTTGCCATGGCGGAGGTAAAGATGCGGCGCGGCTCGATGCTCAGCCCGATGCTGCTGAGGCGATAGGAAAGGTCATTCTGGGTGTACTGCGGATTGTTCGTGAGTACGAGAAACTCCAGCCCCCGCTCCTTCAACAGCGCGACGAAGCCGTCCGCGCCGGGCACGAGGGTCTTGCCCCGCACCAGCACGCCGTCCATGTCGATGAGATAGTTCTTCTTCTGCGCGGCCATGTGCGGTGAGATGATAGCCTGCGGCTTAGCGGGGGGCAAGGCGAGTCGGGTGACCCGTCCGTCCGCGGCGGGGTATACTCGGCGCCGATGACAGAGAGAATATTCCCGTCGGTGCGAAGACCGGACGCGATCCTGTTCGATTTGTGGGGCACTCTCCTCAATTCCGTCGATTTCGATCCGAAGAAAGGCCATGCCGCGGTGCTGGAGATCTGCGAGAATCCGAACAGAGTTTCCCTGGACGACGTCATGAACTTCGGCAGGAGAATCGTGAATGCGACGGTTGCGCGCGAGGAAGAATCGGCGCTCGAGTATACCCAGGTCTCGTTGATGCGGATGGTGGCGGTCGCCTTCGAACTGCGTCCGCGTGCGAGCGCCGAGGAATGCGAATGGGCGTTCTGGCGCGCCTCGATCAAGGTGAGCGTCATCGAGGGCGTCGACGATCTGCTTCGCGAGCTGGAGACGCTCGGAATGCCCATGGCTGTGGTGAGCAACTCCTCATTCGCCGGTTGCACGCTCGAGCGGGAGCTGGAGATCCAGCGCATCCGCGGCTACTTCCGTTTCGTGATCTCCAGTGCCGACTACGGCGTCCGCAAGCCCGATCCGCTGATTTTCGAAGTGGCCCTGCGGCGGCTGGGGCTCGATGCCGAGAGGGTCTGGTTTGCCGGCGACAACGTGGGCTACGACATCATCGGCGCACGCCAGGCGGGCATTTTCCCCGTGGCGTACAATCCGCGCAAGAAAATCCCCGAAGCAGCGGGTGAGCACGCGCTCATCTCGTCGTGGAGTCAGCTCCTCCCGCTGATCGCCTCGGCATCACCGGCATAATCCGGTCATATCGCTAATGCCGAAATGACGCCGGTTCGTCGTCGAGGCTCGCTGTCGTACATCCCTGTACTCGCTCGCCCTCGCCATCCTGGCTACGCTTGACACCCTTCCGCCGAACGGCCCACAGTAACGCAACCGCGCCCCTGAAGCGCGGCGGAAGGAGAATAAGGTGACAGACCCATCCTCGAGTCCGGCCCCCGCACCAGGGGCACCCTCGGACTTCATCCGTGACGCCGTGAAGCAGGACCTCGCCAGCGGCAGGTTCACCTACGTGCGCACGCGCTGGCCTCCCGAGCCCAACGGCTATCTGCACATCGGGCACGCGAAGGCGATCTGCCTCGATTTCGGGATCGCCTCGGAGTTCGGCGGAGTGTGCAATTTTCGATTCGACGACACCAACCCCGAGAA
The DNA here is from genome assembly GCA_052144915.1 of Spirochaetia bacterium. Taxonomy (GTDB): domain Bacteria; phylum Spirochaetota; class Spirochaetia; order SZUA-6; family Fen-1364; genus Fen-1364. The sequence goes on from JBKQPS010000070.1 coordinate 4,067, forward strand.
GGAAGAGCAGGAGTACGTGGAGGCGATCACCGCGGACGTCCGATGGCTGGGGTTCGAGTGGGGCGAGCGGGAGTTCTTCGCCTCCGGCTACTTCGCGCAGCTCTACGCGTGGGCGGAACAGCTCATCCGCAGCGGCAAGGCCTATGTCTGCGATTTGAACGAACAGGAGATTCGCGAGTACCGGGGCACGGACGTCGCGGACAAGGGTCCGATCACCGTCACCCCGCCGGGGCGCAACAGCCCGTACCGGGGCAGGAGCGTGGAAGAAAACCTCGATCTTTTCCGCCGCATGCGGGCGGGGGAGTTCCCGGACGGCGCACGCACCCTGCGCGCGAAAATCGATATGGCACATCCGAACCTGCACATGCGGGACCCCGTCATGTACCGCATCCGGCATGCCACGCACCATCGCACGGGGAACCAGTGGTGCATCTACCCCATGTACGACTTCCAGCACCCGCTTTCCGACTCCATAGAAGGGGTCACTCACTCGCTGTGCAGCCAGGAGTACGAAATCCACCGCCCCCTCTACGACTGGTTCCTGGAGAACCTCGAAATCTTCCACAGCCGGCAGATCGAGTTTGCGAGGCTGAACCTCACCCACACCGTGATGAGCAAGCGCTGGCTGCTGGAGCTGGTGAAGACCCGGAGGGTCGCCGGCTGGGATGATCCGCGCATGCCGA
>JBKQPS010000071.1:0-7158 GCA_052144915.1 Spirochaetia bacterium
TTCCCGTCATCGACGCTCACAACCACCTCTTCGCCGACATGCCGCCCGGGGAAATGACCACGGTCATGGACGCGGTTGGGGTAAGGATATTCGTCAATGTCACGGGCAACTGCGCGTTCCCGTTCGATCAGAACGGCTACGCGATCCGCCGGAGAGACTTCGAGGTCTACAAACGGGGATGGATGGACGAGCAGCCCGGCAGGTTCGCCGGCTTCACGTTGGCCGAGTTCGCGCGTTGGGATGATTTCACGCTGGACCTCGATGCGGGATTCGCGGACGCGTGCGTGAGGACCCTGGAGGAAGATGTTCGCCGCGGGGCTCTCGGCTTGAAGGTGACAAAGGAGCTGGGGCTGCGCTTTCACACGCCCGACGGCAAGATGATTGCCATCGATGACCGCCGCCTCGCACCCGTCTGGAAGCGCGCGGGAGAGCTGGGGATCCCCGTCCTGATCCACACGAGCGACCCGGTGGGCTTTTTCCTGCCGCCGGATGAAAGAAACGAGCACTTCTCCACGCTCCGCAAGTATCCGGGCTGGAGCTTTCACGGGTCGCATTTCTCGAAATGGGAGCTCCTGGAGCAGCGGACACGGATGATGGCCGATCACCCAGGGACGACGTTCATCTGTCCGCACGCGGCAAACAACCCCGAGGATCTGGACTGGGTGTCTGGCCTCCTGGAATCACTCCCCAATGTGTGCATCGACTTCTCCTCCCGGATGGACGAGCTCGGCAGGCAGCCGTACACTGCCCGGGATTTCTTCCTGCGATTCCAGGAAAGGATACTTTTCGCCTCCGATATGCCGTTGTCCACCGACATGTACCGGTCGTATTTCCGTTTCCTCGAGTCACGCGACGAGTATTTCGACTACCCCGGCTATCTCGGGGAGAGCGACAACACGACCCGCTGGAAGATCTACGGCCTTTACCTCCCGGACGAGGCCCTGGAGAAGATCTACTACCGCAACGCCTTGAGGATCATACCCGGGCTGAAAGGGATCTGGCGATGAGCACGCTCAACCCGCGCGATCTGTATGAATGGTGCCGGGTGCCCTTCGATGAGCTCGAAAACCATCCTGCCCGCAAGATCCCTTTCCGGCTGGTCGAGGATTCAGCCGCGATGGGATCGCTGATGGCCCGGGAGCTCGTGGAGGAAGTGCAGTCCGCCAATCGGCAGGGAGAGGAGCTTCGCGCCGTCATCCCGTGCGGCCCCAGCTCCTGGTACCGGCCATTCACGGACCTGGTGAACGAACGGCGCGTGTCGCTGCGGCGCCTCATCGTCTACCACATGGACGAATGCCTGGACTGGCAGGGCAGGGAGCTTCCCCGCGCGCATCCCTACAGCTTCCGCGGGTTCATGGAGCGCCATTTCTACGACCCGGTCAGCCCGGATCTGGCTGTTCCGGAGAAAAGCCGGATGTGGCTTTCGCCATCGACGATGGAGGCTGTTCGCGAGGTCATCTCCGCCCGGCCGCCCCAGGTGACATTCGGCGGCTGGGGACAGGACGGGCACATCGCGTACAACCAGGCCCGCCGGCATCCCTACGTCGGGGTCACCCTGGAAGAGATCTCCGCGTCCTCGATCCGGATCCAGGAGAACAACTGGGACACGGTCATCGCTCTTGCCCAGCGGACATTCGGCGCCGCCTGGCAGTTCGTCCCTCCACTCTCCGTGACGCTCGGGGTCCGCGAATGCCTGTCGGCAGCCCGTGTTCGCCTGTTCTCGGACACGGGCGCCTGGAAGCAGACCGCGCTGCGGGTCGCACTGTTTTCCGAGCCGACGGCCGAGTACCCGATAACCCTGCTGCAGAGACACCCCGATGCCCTGATCACGGCCACAGTGGAGACGGCGCGGCATCCCGTGTCGATGCACCCCGAGTGGGATCTCGGTTTCGCGAAATAGCCGTGGGGCTGCTCGACCTTGCCTCGTGCACACCAAGATTTCGCTCGCTCATCGGAACCGGCGGGATCGGCCACGGGTCGTTCTTCCTCCTGGAAGGAAACGACACTCTCGGCCGGGAAGAAAGCCGGTCGGGAAGGTTCCTGGACCGGCGGGATTCCTGCAAGCTGCACATCGTCAGCCACCACGTAAAGGCGCTTCTCGGCGGCATGATGGACGTGTACCCGATCGGGCGCGTGGGCAACGACGCCGATGGTCGGCGGCTGATCCGCGAGATGACCGATGTCGGCCTGGACATGCGATTCGTGAAGTTCGCGTCCGGTCGCCCCACGCTGTTTTCGTTCTGCCTCGTCTATCCCGACGGTTCAGGGGGAAACCTGACGAGCAACGACTCGGCGAGCGGCGCCGTGGATGCGCAGGTCGTACAGGAGGCAGAGGCAGTCCTGCAGGCGGCGGGGAAGGGCGGGATCGCGCTCGCGGTGCCGGAAGTTCCCCTGCAGGCACGGCGCGCGCTGCTGGAGCTGGCCTCCCGGTGCGGCTTGTTCCGGGCGGCGGGCTTCACGCGCGCCGAAATGGGCGACGTGCGCTCGGCGGGCCTGTTCGAACACGTCGACCTGTGCGCGGTGAACCTGGAGGAGGCTGCCGCGGCGGCCGGCGTGCGGGATTCCCGGGTGAAGGCATCCGAGCCTTTCCGCATCGCCCACCGGGTGGCGGAAGAGCTGGCCCGTGAGTTTCCGAAGCTCCAGCTCTCCATCACCGGTGGCTCGACGGGGAGCTGGAGTTGGGACGGTGAGTCCCTTGCCTTCGACCCTGCCGTCCCGGTGCGCGCCGCGGGCACCGCGGGAGCGGGGGACGCACATTTCGCGGGAATCCTGGCCGGGCTTTCGGCGGGCCTGGCTCTTCGCGATGCGCAGCAGCTGGGAACCATTGTCGCCGGCGCGTCCGTGACCTCCCCCCACACGATTCATCCTGCGATGACCACCGAGCTTCTCCGCTCCGTGTGCGCTGCGCGAGTGCAGACTGCTGCCCCGGTACGTGCGCTCCTTGACAACCCCAATGGCGGACCGTAAGATTGCCGCAGTGTCCGTTGGACATGCAACATCTCAAGAAAAGGAGGAAACATGAAGAAATCAGTCATGTTTCGTCTTGGAATGGCGCTCCTCATTATCGTTGCGCTGGTCGGGTGCGCACCGAAGGAGAAGCCGAAGGTTACCTTCTTCTGGGCCCTGTACGATGGACTGACCGAAGACTTCCGCGCCAGCGTCGAAGCGGCGTTCAACAAGGCGTCCACCGACGCGCAGGTCCAGATCGTACCCGTGAAATGGGACGACCTGCAGAACAAGCTGACCACGGCGGTTGCCGGCGGCACGCCGCCAGAAATCTCGGTGGTCGGAACCCGCTGGATCCTCGATTTCATGTCCACGAACTCCGTCGATGAAGTCACGCAGTACGTCAGCAAGGCCACGATGGACAACATCAACCCGGCCGCCGAGGAAGCGAAGGTCAAGGGCAAGCTGATGGGCCTTCCCATCGCGGCGGGCGCGCGCATCCTGGCCATCAATAATGACATCGCCAAGGACGTTCCCAAGACGATGGAAGAGCTGGAAGCGGACGCCCTCAAGGTCAACAAGCCGCCCAAGCAGTACGGCCTCATCATGCCGGGCAAGGCCCACACCGAGCTCACGGACTTCTGCTACTACTTCTACGCGGCCGGCGGGAACTATTTCGAGGTCAAGGCCGACGGCTCGTACGGCAAGTGCACGGTCAACTCGGACGCCGGCGTGAAGGCACTGACCTTCATGGCCAAGCTCGCGCTGAAGGACAAACTGGTGCAGCCCGGCTTCACCTCGATGACCCGCATGGACAGCCACCCCGTGTTTTACTCGGGCAAGGTCGGCTACGTCATGATCGGCGCATGGGTGGACTCCGCCATGAAGCAGGCGGGCGCCAAGTTCCCCGTGACCTACGCCAACATCCCGTCCTTCGCCGGACAGCAACCGGCGGGCCTCATCATCACCGACTCCATCGCCTTCTTCACCAAGGCAAAGAACCTGAAGGCGGCGGGCAAGTTCATCGATTTCTTCTACCAGGACGCGTACAAGGGCAAGTTCGATCAGCTCGTCGGGTTCCCGCCCGTGACGCTGAGCGCCGCCAAAGACCCGTTCTGGAACACCCCGCTGTTCCAGGCGCTGAACGCCGCGGCCCTTACCGCGCGGCCGTGGCCGCTGGTGGACAACTTCAACACCCTCAACGACGAAACCTGGAAGGCGTGTGAGAAGGTATTCCAGGGACAGGCTTCCCCGAAGGACGCCCTCGACGCGGCAGCGGCCGCCGTCGACAAGGCTCGGGGCATGTAGAGCACAGAACGCATTTCAAGGGGGGCAGCCTCGCCCCCCTCTTTGTTTCCCCGATCCCACCGAGGAGGAACCGTGGCGGATGCGCCGCTCTCACTGAGGCGAAGGCTCTGGAATCCGGAAGCCCGGCTGGCCTACATCCTGCTCCTGCCCACGACTCTCTTTCTCGCGGCCTTCATGTTCTATCCTATCGTCTATGTCTTCGTGATGTCGTTCTTCAAGACGAACAAGCTGAGCGAGCTCACGAAGTTCGTTGGCCTGGGCAACTTCATTGACCGTTTCCAGGACGGCGAGTTCTGGTGGGCCTGCATACGATCTCTCATTTGGACCGCCACCGGCGTCAGCGTGAAGTTCCTTGCCGGGATGACGATCGCGGTGCTTCTGAACGTGAAGTACCGAGGCCGCAAGGCCGCCCGCATGGCCTTCATCATTCCGTGGGCTTCCTCGGTTCCCATCAGCGCGCTGCTGTGGCAGTGGGTCTACCACCCCGAGTTCGGACTCCTGAACCACACGCTGAAGATCGCGGGCCTGTGGACCAATCCCCCGGGCTGGCTCGGTTCGCCGCTTCCCGCCTTCATCTCTACCATGTGGGTGGATATCTGGATCGGGATCCCGTTTTTCGCGCTGGTGTTTCTTGCCGGCATGCAGGCCATCCCGAACGAGCTCTATGAATCCAGCCACATGGATGGGGCGGGTCCGATCCGCGCCTTCTTTTCCATTACGCTCGCCGGCCTGCGGGAGTTGATCCTGATCTCTACGCTGCTTTCCGCCATCTGGACGTTCAACGATTTCAACGTCATCTACATCCTGACCCGGGCGGGACCGGCCAACACCACCAACATCCTGATCACGATGGTCTATATCAACGCGTTCTCCGATCTGCATTTCGACTGGGCTGCCGTGGAGTCGGTAATCACTTTCTTGATCCTCAGCATGGTGAGTGTGGTCTACGCGCGGTTTTATTTCCGGCAGGAGAACGCTTGATGCGCTGGCAGAACCGTGGGCGCTGGTTTGCCGTCCCCCTGACGATCATCATCCTGCTGATCCTGCTGTTCCCGTTTTTCGTGATGATCGCCACGATGATCAAGTCCGGCCCGGACGTCTATGTGGATCCTCCGAAATGGATCCCGTCCCATGTCGAGTGGTCCAACTTTGTCACCGTGTGGACACAGTACGACCTGGCGAGCTACTTCCTGGCCAGTCTGATCATTGCGCTGGGAGCCACCGTGCTGAATACGCTGCTCAGCGTTCCGGCGGCCTACGCGGTGGCCCGGCTTCGCTTCCCCGGGCGCAAGTTCGCCATGTACCTGCTCCTCATGATCGAGATGTTCTCCCCCGTAATCGTGATCATTTCTCTTTTCAAGGTAGTGGCTGGTTTCCACATGCTTGACAGCTACGGAGCCCTCATCATCCTGGACGCGCTGTTCACGGTGGCCTTCAACACGTGGATGATGAATGGCTACTTCCGGACCATCCCGAAAGACATCGAGGAGGCGGCGCTCATCGACGGGTGCAACCGGGTGCAGACGATGACGCGCATCATGCTGCCCATCGCGGTGCCGGGGCTGGTCACGGTGATGATCTACGCATTCATCTTCGCCTGGAACGAGTTCCTGTTTGCGCTGACGTTCATCTCGTCCAAGGACAAGATGCCGCTCACCATCGCCCTGTACAACTTTGTGGGTCGATGGACGACGCAATGGCAGTACCTGACGATGGCAGCTTTTCTCGCCTTGATTCCCGTGCTGGTGCTGTTCTACATCATCGAAAAGCGGCTCGTCGCGGGTCTCGCCGGTGGAGCAGTGAAGGGCTGAGCGCCCTTCCCCAGGGCTCCCGCCGCTTCTTCGAATCGGCTGCTGCCGTGGGGCGCCTTTCGCGCGGCCTTTCGGCCGCCTCAGTGCATCTCGGCCTCGCAGGTGCCGATGCCGCTGGCAAGATAGCTGAATTTGACATTGGGATGGTCAGCGAGCAGGGACATCGGAACGGCTGAATCCGGGACTTTCTTCGAGATCATGAGCGCGGTCAGCCGGATCCCGAACGGGTTGTCGTGCGCACCACCGTGCCAGATCGACACCGTGTCCGACTTCCATGTCTCACGGGGGCCCACGGAAATGGCCTGGGAAGGCACGCCGGTGACCACCCCGCCGCCCGAGGTGCGCGCGTTCTGAATGATGGTCATCGGATGCAGGTCCACCACGCGTGTTCCGAGCGCCCGGTACTCTTCGGGAGTCGGCGGCGCATCCCGGTACCTGCCTTCGCGTTTCACCGGGTCGTTGAACGCCCAGTGCTTCACTTCTCCCTGCCCTCCCTGCATGATGAGGCAGTGCGCCTGATCGTAAGATCGGGCGTATTCGGGGATCCCACGGGCCGTGAGGAAATGCAGGTGGGAGTCCGGCATGCGCAAGCGCGGCGAAATTCTGTCGAAACACAGCTCCAAGTCGGCGCGCGCAAAGCTGAGAGGATGGGTGACAGGCGCTTCCCGGCCATCGATGAACCACTCGTCCATCGCCCAGAAATGGCCTTCCCGCACATCCATTTCGAGGTCATTGACCATCTGGGCGACGAGGGGGAGCTGCTCGGTAGGACCGATGGGGCCGCAGATGCCGGCCGGCGCGCTCGGCGTGGATCGCTGCCACGCCCGCACGTACTCAAGCGCTTCAGCGGCATAGAACGACTCCCGCGTGTCGTAGAAGGTGACAGTGAATCCGGGTCGGGAGAGCTGGAGCAGGTCCTGCGCCGTGAGGCGTGCGGCGTCGTCCAGTATCTCCCTGTCCAGCGTCGTGTAGTCCCACCAGCCTTCCGCCACCCTGCTCGTGTTCCGCATCGTCCGTTCCTCCTTCGGCGTTTGCCAATCTGCACTGTCTCAGAGGCTATTTTCGCCCCTCGCGGGAGTCAAGTCTGTGCGGA
>JBKQPS010000072.1:0-12608 GCA_052144915.1 Spirochaetia bacterium
CTTTGCTCCACGCTTCTTTCGGACACGCCCTCACGGGATGGGTGCCCTTGCGTTTCGCTACGCCTTCACCTCCATCAGGTTGGCGAGGGGACTTCCACCCCAAAGCTGCTGAACATGCCCAGCACACCAAAAAAAGGGGGCCGACCTGCCCCCTGTTCATTTCCTGGAATCCAATCCTAGCGGTCGCGGTATCCGCCGCCGCTCCGCGCGGGACGATCCTCCCGAGGCTTGGAGAGGTTGACGGTGAGGCTTCTGCCCTCGTGCTGGGTCCCGTTGAGGGCCGCGATGGCCTTCTCGGCCTCTTCCTGGGTCGACATCTCGACGAAACCGAAGCCGCGCGAACGGTCGGTGTCCCTGTCCATCACGACCTTCGCGGATTCCACGGTCCCGTGGCTCGCGAACAGCTGCTGCAGCTGCGAGTCTGTGACGGTGTATGAGAGGCCGCCGACATAGAGTTTCTTGTTCATGTACTCCTCCTTGGAGTGGAAAGCATCTTCGCCCTTTTCTTCATACCATCCAAGGAGCAGAACTTCGCAGGATCTTCGTGGGATACCGCTGTCCGGTCGGGTGTTCCTTCGGGGGGTAGGATCGGAAAGGTCCGAATCTTTGGGCTTCCTTGAAGCCCTCGTGTAGTCACCGAGGCAAGGATGCACGTTCCTCGGACGAAAGTCAAGTGCCCCGGATGCGCAATTCCCGATGACCGGCTTCCCGCCCCCGGCGGGTGCCGGCGTAAGCGCAGCGGACCAGCGTCGTCCGCGCTTCCTGCCCGGCGGGCTTTCGCGCGGCGAACGTGATGTACGGCACAATGGCCTCGTTCTGGTACTGTCCCGTTCCGTCGTACGTGAGGCTCACCACGGGCACGCCGGTCAACCGCTCGATGTCCCGGGTCATTGCCTCGGTAACCATGGACGGACAGCAGAACGCGGGGCTCGCTTGAACGAAGAGCGCCAGCTCGGGATGCGCCCGCACCAGGTGGAAGATCTTCATGAGGTTGTCGAACGACTCCCCCGCGTGCTCCGGCCGCAGGCCGAACTCCCGAAGGAACAGCTCGCTCCCGGTGTCCGTGACCTCGGGCTCCGGATCCAGGAAGCGCGCGAAGTGCAGGCGGCTGCTGCTGCCCATTGTGTCGGCGAGAAGCCAGAGAGCCCGGTAGCTGAGGGAACGGAAATGCGCGCCGGCGAGCGACCATTTGCGAAAATACGATTCGGCGATGATGCGGACGTACTCCGTGTAGGGCGTGGTGATCGCCTCGCCGCCCGCCCCCTCGATGGCGCGGATCAGTCCCTGGTTCATCACGTCGTTGTCCCGCACGTACAAATCGCCGAATATCGCCACGCGAGGGCGCCGCGCCTCTTCGGTGATCGTCACGGCGTCGAACTCCTCGGCGGCGGACCGCAGTGCCTCGTCTTTCCGGGATTTGCCCTCGAAGGCCGGAACGAGGATTTCCATTGCCCGCGCGATCGCACGGTCGGTCGCGGCCGACGACGTCTCGTACGGCCTCAGGCGGCAGCCCACGCGCCGCAGCAACCCTCCGGCCAGGTAGGCCTTGTAGCAGTTCACCGCGGCGCGCCGGGAGACCTCGCGGTAGAACACGTCACCCGCATACACCTCCATGCGCTCCATGCCGTCCCCTTCGGCTTCCATCAAGCTCTTGAGGAAAGGAGCAAACATCCCGATGTTGCAGGACAAAGTGGACCGAGGCATCCAGACTGCCGTCTTCGCCGGATCCAGCCCGTGCGTCTTCACGTAGTCGATCGCATCCTGCGCGATGATATTCATCGGGAGGCATTGGCCGGTGTTGTGGCGCATGGCCTTCCTGATTCCCACGGCGTTCTCCTCCAGGACGCGCGCGTCCACTCCTTCCCGGCGGAGATTCGCGGCGAGAAGCGGATTCACGAGGGGGTCCCAGTTGGGGTACAGGAGGGTCCTGCCGCCGAGCCTCGCCGCGGCGCGGGGGACGACGGGGAGAGGCCGCGATGAGGCGGACTGCTCCCGGCTGGCGCGCTGATCACGCGCCGCGTGGTTTCGGAACGAGGCGACTCCGGCTTCGATACGCGTTTCATAGCCGAGGGTGGAATCGTGATCGTCGAGCTGCAGGATGAGATAGGGCTTCTCCTTTGCATCGAGAATTCGCTTGAAGTACTCGATGGCGAAGCTGTCGGGACTGCACTTGAACGACGTGAGGAACACGGGGTACAGGCCGGGGGTATCTGCCGCGATGCAGGCCGCTTCCAGGACCCGGGCGGCGTGCAGCCAGTGGACCATGTCCAGGAGCGGCGCGATCCTCTCCACGTCCCGCGGCGAGCAGGGAACCATGTCCTGGGAGAACACTTTCACGCCGAGGGAACCGAAGATTTCCGGAATTCCTTTGCTCATCTCGGGAGCAAGCACGTTGTACGGCCGCCCGAGCAGAACGACGGATGGCTCCCCGCTGCGCGCCGTCTCGTCCCGGAAACGCCGTTGAAGGATCCGCACGGCCTCGTCGAACGCGGCGCTCGCGTGCTCGAATGCATCGCTCACGGCGTCGGGCCCCCGCTCCGTCAGCCCCGCCTCCCGCAGGCAGATGTACAGCTCACGTTTCGTGCGATCTCGCCCTCTCGTCCAGCTCACCGTAGGCATCAGGCAGCGCTCGCGGAGCCCCGGATCTCCGGCGCGGGAGGCGAGGGCCGAACTGAACTGCGTGTAGTAGCAGTAGACGCGAGGATCGTGGGTCCCGTGCCTGCTTTCCTCCAGGAACACGGGCAGGAAGATCCAGTCCGCTTTCCCGCCCAGGTAATTCACATGGCCGTGCAGGGCCGCGAGCGGAGCGCAGAACTCGGCTCCCTGCACCTCGCGCCCGAGGGTGATGCCGTCCGCGAAACTTTCGCTGGTCACGAACGGGATGCCCAGCTCGGAGAAGAACATCTTCCACAGGGGCAGCTGGCCGTAGAGACCCAGGGCAGCGGGGATGCCGATGACGGGTCTGCTCTTCCCTGCGGACGCGCCCGTCGATGGGCCCGGCGACCGCGCGCCCATACGCGCGAACGCCTTGCGCCGCTCCTTCAGGAGGTTGAAGCCGGACCGATCCCTGTCCACGTACCGGGCCGCTCCGTAGTCTCTGCCGCAGAGGAAGCCGTAGGCCACGGTTTCCCCCGCCACCTCGGCGAGCCGCAGCCGGCAGTGGTTCCCGCACAGCGCGCAGGTTTCCACGCGCACGGGGATTTCCTCGCGGAGCGCCGCCAGGCCGACGAATCCGCAGCGGGAAGTCTCCTTCTCGGCGAGCAGGAGGGCGGCGCCGAGCGCTCCTGTCAGGTGGCAATACCGGGAAACGAGGACCGGCTTTCCCAGGCCTTCGCGGAACGCCGCCACGAGCGCCCGGTTGCGGGCGGTGGCTCCCTGGAAGGCGATCCGCGTCCCGATCGCAGCGCCCCGCGCAACCTTGGTGAGGTAGTTCTCCCGGACGCTGTACAGGGCGGCCGTGAGAATCTCCTCCGTCGAAAAGCCCTGGGAGACGAAATTGTTGATGTCGCGCTCCATGAACACCGTGCACCTGTCGCTGGACAGCGGGGCCCGGGCTCCCCGCACGCGGCGCTCGTAGTCGGACAGCTCGCAGCCCAGCCGGGCTGCCTGTTCCTCCAGGAAGCTTCCCGTGCCGGCGGCGCACACGGTGTTCATGTGGGAGAAGGTGACCATGCCGTCGCGCATCGTGGTGAACTTCGCGTCCTGGCCGCCGATCTCGATGATCGTGTCGATGCCGGGATCGAGTGAGTACGCGGCGCGGGCATGGGCGGTGATCTCGTCCACGACGAGGTCCGCCTTCACGAGGGAGCCGATGAACTTCCGCCCCGCCCCCGTCGTGCCGACACCGAGAAAGTGGAGAGTCGTCCGCGTTCGCTCCTGCCAGTCCTCGATTGCTTCGCAGAGCGCCTGGACGGCGGTCAACGGCGAACCCTGCGTGCGGGTATAGAAGCCCGCCACCGCCTCGCTCCGGCTGTCGATGAGAATCGCCTTTGTCGACGTGGAGCCGATGTCGATCCCCATCCACGCGTCGAGCCGGCCGCCGCGCGTGGAGGCGTAGTCATCCACTTCGACGGGGTGCGCTGAAGAGTGCCTGCCCGTGCAGAACAGGCTCCGTCGTTCCTCCGGCTCCGGCTCTGCCCCGACCCCCTCCATTTCCAGCGGCTCGAAGAAGTACTTTCTTTCCGCCTCCCCGGAATCCACGAGCACCCCCGGGTCCAGGATGAACGGATCCGCGATCCCGCCCTCCTCGACGAGGCAGAGCGCCGCGCCGGCGGCACCGAGGATCGGCGCATCCGGATCGGCCCGCAGCAGTACCCCGAGGATCCGCTCCAGGTGCGCGCGCACGGACTGGTTCGCCGCAACTCCGCCGGCGAGCACGACGGGCTGCGCGGGACTTTCGCCGCCCAGCAGCGTGTCGGCGATGTTCTGCGCGAGGCCCCCGCACAGCCCGTCGCATATCTCCTCCAGCGAGTAGCCGGCCTGCTGCGCATGGACGAGGTCCGTGCGCGCGAACACCGCGCAGCGCGTGGAGATCTTCGGGGCCGGGGTCGTGCTTGCCCGTGCCCGGCGGACGAGCTCCTCGATGCCGGGAAAGCCCAGCCTCCGCGCCTGCTGATCGAGGAAGCTGCCCGTGCCCGCCGCGCAGGAGGAGTTGGAACGGGTCCCGCGGTACTCGCCATCGCGGTCGAAGCGCACCAGCCCGAACCTTTCCCCGCCGATGAAGATGATCGTCCGCAGATTCGGAACCCGGCGACGACAGGCAGCGATCAGCGAGACCTGGGGGTCATACCAGCGCGCGCCGCGCAGGATCCGCGGGCTGCCCGACGTGGCGGCGACGCCCGAAATCTGCGCCCGGCCCATATCGTCGACCATTGAACGCAGGCACTCGCGCACCTTGCCCCTGTGGAAGCGATAGCCGGAGCTTCGTATCTCGCCGGAGGTTTCGATGAGAGCGGTGGAAATGCACACGGAGCCAATGTCGACCCCGAGAATTCCCGGATCGAGCATAGCCTGCCTACGGTATCAGAAAAAGGCAGAAGTCAACAGCAGTTCCGCGCGTCATGGCGCGGCGAACAGCCAGAACGACATGTCAGGATTTCGCTCCTGCACGCAGAGCGCGCCCGCGCAGCCCGGCGCGGGCACCAGGTCGCGGATCCACCAGCTTTCGGTACCACCGCTCCGCGCGCCCGGCCGTGGCACGGCGAGCTCGAATCCCGATCGATCAAGATCGGAGGCGGGAAGAACGAGCCGTGCGAAGAAATCGAACAGGCCGATCCCCATGGCCTTGGCAGCCGATTCCCGCCGCGTCCACAGCCGGAAGAATGTCCGGGTCCGATCCTCCGGGCCCCGGGAGTAAAGGTATGTCCGTTCCTGGTCGCTGAAAAAATTCTCTAAGATTCCTTCCATGTCCTGCACGGCCCGGAGACGTTCGACGTCGACTCCGACCTCCACGTCCCGGGCGACCGCGATCAGGGCGAGGGCTCCCGTGTGCGACATGTTGAATCGAACGCCCGTCGCGCGATCAAGGAAGGGCTTTCCGGTCGCTCCCGCCGCGATCGAAAGCGCGCGGGGGAATTCGCCGGTGTATTTCGCGAGGACCACGCGCAGGATGGCACGGGCCGCCGCGCAGCGCGCGCGGTCCGAGGCCCGTACCAGGCGGCCGCATTGTTCTCTCTCGGTCATGGAGAGCGCTGCTTCCCGCGGACCGCGCGCCGCATCCGGGAGGTCGAGAGAAGCGCGCCAGAGATGCAGGCTGCCGGGTTCCAGGAGAAGCTGCGCGGGAGGGAGAGCCCACGGCTCCTCATTGGGCGACATGGGGATGCATGATACGGCGCAAGGCGCGCCTTGACAACATCTGCCTGTTGCGGTTCATTGAAGCATTCATGAAAAACCCTTCTGAAGTGCGAGTCGTCATTACCGGGATGGGCACGATCAACCCGATCGGCAGCAGCGTGGCGGAGTTCTGGGAAAACCTCATCAAGGGAAAATCGGGAGTGCGGCGTATCACGAGCTTCCCGATCAACGGCTTTTCGGTGCAGATCGCCGGAGAGATCGACCTGCCGGACCTTTCGCCGTACTTCAAGAATCGGAAGATGACGCGGCGGATGGACCGTTTCGTCGTGCTGGCCGAGATCGCCGGCGCGCAGGCCATCCGGGATTCGGGGCTGGACGTGGAGAAGGCTCCCCACCGCTACGGGGTCATCATCGGCACGGGAGAAGGCGGGGCGGCGACACGCTATTTCAACACGAAAAAAATCGTCGAGGACGGGATGCAGTCCACGTCCCCGTTCTTCGTCATGTGCATTCCCAGCACCGCCTCGGGATTCTTCGCGATGGAGTGGAACCTCCAGGGCCCGTGCTTCTCGGTGAACTCGGCATGCGCCACCGGGAACCACGCCTTCGGAGTGGCGGCATCGCTCATCCGCATGGGGATGGCGGACGCAATCTTCACGGGCGGGTCCGAAGCCGTGATCAACCCCATGGGCCTGGCCGCCTTCGGCAACATCATGGCCCTCTCGGAGCGAAACGATTCTCCGCAAACCGCCTCGCGGCCCTTTGACCGGGGCAGGGACGGGTTCGTGCTGAGCGAAGCGGCGGGAGTCCTCTGCCTGGAGGAGCTGGAGCACGCGAAGCGCCGGGGCGCCACGATCTACGCCGAGCTGACGGGCTACGGGTTTACCTGCGATGCCCATGACCTGGTCGCGCCGCACCCCGAATCGCGCGGCTCCGCGCGGGCGATGCAGGACGCCCTGAGCACCGCGCACCTGAATCCCGACCAGGTGGACCTGATCAACTGCCACGCTGCCTCCACCTCGCTGGGAGACCTGGCCGAAAGCAAGGCCATCAACCTGGTGTTCAAGGACCTCGCCGCGAAAATCCCGGCGCACAGCACCAAGTCGATGACCGGTCACCCCCTCGGCGCGGCCAGCTCGGTGGAAGCCATCGCCGCCATCCTGGCCATTCGGAAGGGTGTGATCCATCCGACGATCAACCAGTTCGAACAGGACCCCGGCATCGACCTCAACGTCGTGCGGAACCAGCCCCGGGAGAGCCGGGTCGATCACGTGCTGTCCAACGGGTTCGGCTTCGGCGGGCAGAACGCCGCCGTCACGATTTCGCGATTCACCGGGTGACCGCGGCGCCCCGCGGGCGTGACCGCCTCAGAGGAAGCAGACCTCGCCGACCGCGGCGCACGCAACCTTGCCGTCCGCAATGAGCTGACCGATCATCGTCGCGAAATACTCGTCATACTCCAGTTTTTTCGCCAGCAGCGCAACCTCGCACCCGGGCCGCACCGGCTCGAGGTAATGCGCGCCCAGGATCCGGGTCGCGCGCACCCGCGGCGGCCGGGCTTCGGACGGGACCGCGCTGCTGCGGCTCTCCAGGAAGTAGTGCAGGCAGAGGCCCAGCTGGCCGATCATCTCCACTTCCAGGCAGCCCGGGTACACGGGATAGTCGGGAAAATGACCGGCAAAGACCGGATCGTCAGGGGAGATGACGCGTGAGCCGGCGATTGCCTCGTCCGTGAAGCTGACCCCGGTCAGGCGGTCGACGAGCAGAAATGGCTCACGGTGGGGAAGGATGCGCTTGATCTCCTCCCTTCCCCACGCGAGGGGAGCGAGATCGCCCGGCGCGAAGAGCGGCTTCTTGCGGGACTGCCGCAGGAGCGCGTCGTAGTCCACGCTATGCGCGCAGGCCCTTGGCGATCACGTCCTCGATGATGGTGAGGGCCGTGTCCATCTGCTCCTTCGTGAACTGCGAGGACACGGAGATCCGAAATCGCCGGGAATCCGCGGGGACCGCCGGAAAGTCGACGGGCTGGAGGAACAGCCCGCGCCGCTGTATCTCGTACGCGAACGTGATGAGCT
Source organism: Spirochaetia bacterium (assembly GCA_052144915.1). Classification (GTDB taxonomy): domain Bacteria; phylum Spirochaetota; class Spirochaetia; order SZUA-6; family Fen-1364; genus Fen-1364. The sequence continues at coordinate 7,869 of JBKQPS010000072.1, forward strand.
TTTCACCCGATGACCCGATGATGATCGGGATCACCTGGGATTCGCTCTTGCCGAGGTCCAGATTCAGGTCGAGAAGGCCCTTCTTCAGGTAGGCGACATTCTTCCAGAGCGCGTCGCGGAGGCTGGAGTCCCGGGTGGCCACCTCCAGGGCCTTCATCAGCCCCGCCACCACCGGGGGCGACGGAGCGCAGGAGAAGTTCCAGGGGGAGGAATACCCCTTGAGGTATTGAATGATCCGCGCGTTGGAGCAGATGAAGCCGCCCACGGCGCCGAAGGACTTGCTGAAGGTCCCGAAGCTCATGCCCACCTCGTGCTCGAGCCCGAAATGCTCGGCCACGCCGCGGCCGTTCGGGCCGAACATGAGAGTGGAATGCGCCTCGTCGATGTAGGTGGCAGCCTTGTAGTGCGCGCACACTTTCAGTATTTCCGGCAGCCTGACCAGGTCCCCGTCCATGGAGTACACGCCCTCGAAGGCCACCAGGACGCGTTTTCCCTTGGACTTCTCCAGCATCGCCTCCAGGGAGGCGGGATCGTTGTGGGAGAAGAACAGCATTTTCGCCCCGGAGAGCGTGCCGCCGTCGATCAGGCTCTTGTGGCATTTCTCGTCGAGGACGAACACGTCGCCCTTGCGGAGGAGGCCCTGGACGGCGCCGACATTCCCGCCCAGCCCGCTGGAAAACAGCAGGCAGTCCTCTTTCTGCTTGAACTCCGCCAGCCGCCGCGCGAACTCCACGTGCAGGTCGAATGTCCCCGAGAGGAGCGGGGCACCGGAGGCGCCCAGCCCGTAGACGTCCAGCGCGTCTTTCGCCGCCTGGATCACCTCCGGATGCGAAGAGAGCCCGAGGTAGTTGTAGGAGGTCATGTTGATGACCTTCCGCCGGCTGCCGTCCACGCTGCTCAAGACTTCCGTGCCCGCGCGGGGCGCGGCGAGGAGCTGCTGCCCGAAGAGGCGCATGGCACCCTGGATTTTCGGATGCTCGATCCACGACTGGAAGTCGCTCGGAGGGGTCAGGACGTCCGGGCTGTCGTTGAAGAAGAAATCCGCCAGGCTGAAGCTGAGAGCCTTGTCAGTCATCCCTTGTTCACGTATTCGAGGAACTTGTCGGCCAGCTGGTCGATGTTGTTGATGTCCGTGAGCTCCGACCGGGGAACCTTGATCTTCAGCTCCCGCATGGACGTGGAGACCACCTCGATCATGTCCAGGCTGTTCGCGCCATAATCTTTCATGGATTTGCCGGGATCGATGCTGGCGGCGTCGATATCGTCGCTGTTCGCGGCGATGTTCTTCTTGATCACTTCGATCACCGCTTCTCTTGTCATTGCACGCTCCTTTTCGTTTTCAGGATTCCTGGCCAGGAGACCGCTCCGACAGGTAGCGGCCCATCGCATTATCCCGGAAGGGCAGCCCGTAGTCAACGCTGATTATCTGGCCGTTCACCGCATCCATCAGGCCGCTGCACATGGCCAGGACCGCCTTCCCGCATTCCCCCGGGGTGAGGATCTGGCTTTCGGGAATGCCCTGGGCCGCCATGTACGGAAAAAACTCCTCCCCGAAGATCGCCCGGAATGAGTCGGTGTTCACGGTCCCGAACCGCAGCACGTTGACGCGGCAACCTTCGGGGAGGAGGTGCACGGAGAGGTACCGGGAAAAGAACTCGAGCAGGGCCTTGGAGGCCGCCACGAAGTCGTATCCCGGGTAGTAGTGGTCCGGGCCGTCGCTGGAGATCGCCAGGACGTACCGCGGAGCACTTCCGAACCGTTCCCGGATCCGCCGCGTGTAGTCGATGAGCGGCCAGGTGCTGTATTCCAGTGTCTTGAAGAGGGAGCGCTTCCTGTAGTCAGCCAGGGTGAGAGTCCGCAGCGCAAAGCTCACATTGCTGATGAAGATGTCGACCTTCCGGGTTGTCGCGAAGAGATTTTCCATCAATCGGACGGTGTCCTGCTCATCGGCCGCGTCGGCCTCGTAGAACCCCGGGCGCAGGGCGCCGCGCGCCTCGAAATCCCGCGCCACCGCCTCCTGGTCGGCGCTCCCCCACTTGTAGGTCAGAAACACCTGTGCGCCGGCTTCCGCGAGCGCGAGCGCCGATGCGAGACCGATGCCTTTTGTGCCCCCGGTGATGAGGGCAGTCTTCCCCCGCAAGTCCACGCCGACCATGCCCGTCTCTTCCTTTCCCTATTCGGGGTAGAGCTCCTGGATCGTCCGCCGGGTCTCCGGGAAGGAAAAGCTGATCCTGTGCATCAGGTCTTCCTGGTGCCGCGCCTCGACCAGCAACTTTTTCTTCTTCAGGCTCAGGGAGCGCTTCAGGAGCGAAATGGACCGTCCGTCCTTCTCCGCGATCTGCTCCGCGATGTCCCGGGCCTTTCCCAGGACCTCGGCGCGGGGAAGGATATAGTTGAGGTGCGTTCCCCGGCCTTCGAGCTCGCTGCCGCGGAAGCGTTTGCCGGTGAACATCATTTCGCTCGCCAGGAAGGGTCCGACGAGCTCCGCCAGCAGCGTCGTGCTGCCCATGCCGGGAGTAAAGCCAAGGCTCATGAAAACGGCCCCGTAGCGGCTCTCCCGCGCCGCGATCACGATGTCGCAGCAGAACCCGACGGCGAGACCGCCGCCGATCGCATGTCCTTCCATCGCGGCGATGACCGGAAAGGGGAGATCGAGAAGACGCTCGCAGATAACGAAGTCCCGGACCGCCGTCCTGCCATCGCACAGATCCAGGAGCGCCTGCTTTTCCGCCCCTCCGCAGAACACGTCGGGCAGCCCGCTGAGGATCAGCACCTTTGTCTGGTGCTCGCGTTCAAGCGCCTCCAGAGCGTCGAGGAGCTCGCCGATGAACGGCGCGGAGAACACGTTGCGGCCCTCCCCGTCGTCCATTTTCACGCAGGAGATACCCGTGGATTCCGAGCTCAGCCTCATGCGGACGCTCATGGTGGTCCCTCCCTGTCCCCACCGCCGTGGAACGGGATCAGGGGCCGCCCCGGCCGGAACCGTGTGAACCAGGCCGGCATATGGCCCTGCTGGAAAGCGGTGATGCCATCCAGCGTGGAAGGATCGCGCATCAGCTCCAGCAGCCTGCCGCGGGCGAGAACGCTCCCCTCCTCCGGTGTCCTGCCGATCAGCTCCGCGGTGAACTCCTTGGCAGCCGCGAGGGCCCGGGGCGAGGAGCACAGGAGGCGCTTGAAGATCTCCCGAATCCGGCGTTCCCCGTCCTTGACGGGCAGGATTTCGTCCACGAGGTTCAGGCGAAGCGCTTCGAGCGCGGTGATCCGCCGGGAGCTCACCACGAGGTACCGGGCCTTCTGCGGCGCCATCCGCAGCGTGAGCATCGGCATGACGTTGGCCGAGATCAGGCCGAAGATCACCTCGCCCAGCTCGAAGGAAGCCCGCTCCCCGGCCAGCACGATGTCACAGGCGCACACGAGTCCCACCCCGCCGGCTTTCACCTCTCCCTGGACGAGACAGACGACCGGCACGGTCGACGAGGAAATGGCCTTCAGGACACCGGCGTACTGGTCCACCGCGCTCTCCGCCACTGACAGGGACGCCCGCGACTCCGGCGCGGCCCAGCGCGCCAGGTCCATGCCCAGGCAGAAGGCAGGTCCGTTCGAGCGGAGAAGGATGGCGCGCACCCGCGGGTCTTTCTGCGACCGGTCGAGGGCCGCCGCCAGCTCTCCCAAGCCTTCGGGACCCAGGAGATTTCCCCGCGCGCCGTCGTCCAGGGTAATGACCGCGACATGCGAGTCTTCGTACTGATCGATCAGCGCCACCCGTCAGCTCCACTCGTAGGAGCGGTAGAAGTCCTTGACAGAGCGGAGAACGAGGCGTTTTTTTCCCTTGTAGTGCTGGTCATACCAGCCCTCGGGGAAAGAGAAGTCGGGAGTGAAGCATGGCTGCTCGATGGCGTCCTCCCTCATCTGCTCGATGCGCTGGTATTCTTCCACGCTCACCTCGCGGCGCGCATCCAGCTCTTCGTCGATCCGCATGCGCCCGACAACCTCCCGGGCCTCGGGACACAGCGTCCCGCTGTAAAACTCGCCGATTGCCCCGGACCCGTAGGAAAAGAAACCGATGCGGTCACCGTCTCCTCCGCCCGGTGCGCTCATCGCGATTCCGCAGACTCCGAGAAAGTTGCTCGCGCCGTAGGTGGAGCCGACGCGGCGGGCATAGCGCAGGGAGGGCTCCACCTTCCGCGCGAAGCTTTCCCGGACCTCGTGCTTCGTGCGCGGACGCGCGAGGTTCAGAAGGGTACGGTGGGCCTGGAAGGCCATGCCCGGAAACGGCGTGTGGTAGCAATTGTGGGCGAAGTGCGAGTCGAAATCCACGACCTCTCCGTTTCCGTTCACGTAGTCGAGGTAGGAGCTTTCCAGGGCGTCGAGATAAGTATAGAGGCTTACCTCGTTGTTCCCCATCTCGTGTCGCGCGCTTGGTCGAAACGTGTCGTAGGTGTCCGCCGTCCAGGTCCCTCTTCGCTCCAGCTCGTACTCCACCACCCGGGGGGCGTCGCTGATGAGAACGGCCGCGGCGACGCCGCCGAGGACGAACTCCTCCTTCGCGTCCAGGTGCATGCGGGAGAAGTCGGTGGAGATGACCAGGGCCTTGCGCCCGTGATTCAACCCCGAGGCGATCCAGTTCAGGGCCGTGTCCAGGGCGGCCACGCCGCTGTAGCAGGCGTGCTTCGTTTCGAAGTTGCGCACGTTGGAAGGCAGTCCGAGGGCGCCATGGATATTGGTGCTGATGGGCTTGCC
>JBKQPS010000073.1:0-14528 GCA_052144915.1 Spirochaetia bacterium
CATTACCCATGACATGTCCGTCGTGACGCAGACGGCCGACCGGGTTGACGTCATGTACGCCGGACATGTCATGTAAGCCGGCAATGCGGGCGAGATCCTCGCGCGGCCGCTGCATCCCTACACGCGAGGGCTCATGGAATGTTCCCCCCGTCTCGATTCGCAGCCGCGCACGCGGCTGCGCTCGATCCCCGGCACGGTCCCCGCTCCCCGCGCGTACCCCTCCCATTGCCGGTACGCGGACCGCTGCCCGATCGCGGAGGGGCAGTGCCGGGCCGGACCGATTCCGCTCCTCCCCGTCGGAAGCAGGGAGGTGCGATGCATCAAGGTGCAGCGATGACGGACGGGATCCTGGTGGAGACGCGCGGCCTTTCGATCAGCTTTGCCCAGTCCCGTTTCAGCGGCCGTTCCGTCGTCCATGCGCTGAGGAATGTGAACCTGTCCGTGCACCGGGGGGAGACTCTCGGAATCGTGGGAGAGACAGGCTGCGGAAAGAGCACTCTCTGCCGCTGCATCGTCCGTCTCTATCGTCCCCGCACGGGGCAGATCTTTTTTGAGGGAACGGACATCAGCTCCCTTCCCGAACGCCGGCTGGGCGGTCTTCGCCGCGCGGTGCAGATGATCTTCCAGGACCCGGCCGACTCCCTGAACCCGCGGCTGCCCGTGGGCGCCATCATCGAGGAGCCCCTGGTCATCCAGGGGTCGCTGAGTGCCGGCCGGCGCCGCGCGCGCGTCGACGAGCTTCTCGCCGAGGTGGGCCTCCCCCTGGCCTCGTATGGGCGATACCCGCACGAGTTCTCGGGCGGCCAGCGCCAGAGGATAGCCATCGCCCGCGCCCTCGCCCTCAAGCCCGCGCTCCTCGTCTGCGACGAGCCGGTGAGCTCCCTGGACGTCTCGATCCAGGCCCAGATCCTCAATCTCCTGCTCGATCTCCAGGAAGAGTATGGACTGACGATGGTGTTCGTCTCCCACGACCTGGCGATCGTCCGGCACATGTCGGACCGGGTCGCCGTCATGTACCAGGGAGAAGTCGTCGAGCTGGCCGATTCCGACCAGATCTACCGCAACCCGAGACATGATTACACGCGGTCGCTCCTGCGTTCCCTGTCGGGGCAATGACTCGTCCGCGATTGTCGGGCGCCGGCCGGCCACAGTATCTTCCACCCATGGGCCGATTCATGGTTTCCGGGGTCATCCTCTTCGCCTGCGCGGCAGCCGCGTTCGGCCAGTCCGCAGGGCTCCCGCCCGCGGAATCCGCGGCGATGCAGAGGCTGGAGAGCTCGCCGCGGCACGGCGAGTGGGTCACCGTGGACGCCGGCGGGGGCGACAAGGTGGACGCCTGGGTCGTGTACCCCGAGCGCAGCGACAGGGCGCCGGTGGTGCTCGTCATCCACGAGATCTTCGGCCTTTCCGACTGGGTGCGCGCCGCGACGGACCAGCTGGCGGCGGAAGGCTTCATCGCCGTGGCGCCGGACCTGGTCAGCGGCAAGGCGCCCGGAGGAAAGGGAAGCAGGTCCGTGAGCGCGGACGCCGCGCGTTCGCTGATCGCCGACCTGGATCCCGCGGAGATCGTCCGCCGGCTCGATGCGACGGTGAAATACGCAACCGCCCTTCCCGCCGCGCTGCCGCGGTTCGCCGTGGTCGGATTCTGCTGGGGAGGCGGCGTGAGCTTCGCCTACGCGGCGGAGCAACCGGGCTTGAGCGCCGCGGTGGTCTGTTACGGAACTCCGCCGTCGACGCAGGCTCTCGGGCGAATCCGGGCGCCGGTGCTCGGCCTGTACGGCGGCAACGACGCGCGGGTGGACATGACGATCCCGCCCGCGGCCCAGGAGATGAAGAGACTCGGCAAGAGCTTCGACTACACGATGTTCGAGGGCGCGGGTCATGCATTCTTCCGGGCGCAGGACGGGCAGGCGGGCGCGAACCTGAAGGCCACGCAGCTGGCATGGCCGCGGATGATCGCATTCCTCAAGAAGAACCTCGAGACGGGAATCAGTTCCTCAGAAGGTTTCCGACGGGAGCTCGTGGCCGCCGTCATGAGCCTGAAAACAGCCTGCAACCTGCACAGCGACTGAGCGGCGCAATTCCTTTAGCGGCTTCTCATCGACAGGGCGAGGGTGCGGCGGTATCGCTCCCGGTTGGCCGCGTCGTAGAACTCGATCGGGTTGTGATCGTCCGTCAGGACGATGCCGTGCCAGGGATCCGGTTCCCAGACGGAGTTGAACGCCTCTCGGACCTCGTCCAACGCATCGGGATGAACCGCGGCGAATGACGGGGGAGAGAGGAACGCGAGGTCCGCGCGCGGGGAAGCCACAAACAGGGTATTGCCGCCGCGGATCCCGTGCACCCGGAGGCTGGGGAACACGCTCCGCAGCGTCTTCGCGAGGGACGCCGCGGCGTAGTCGTCGGATGGATCGAGATCGGCAAAGCTGTTCATCACCAGCACACCGTCGGGATTCAAGGCCCTTCGGATGGCCGCGAAAGCCTCGCGCGTCATCAGGTGCGAAGGGCTGGAATCCCCGTTGAATGCGTCCAGGATCACCGCGTCATAGCGCGCGGAAGAGGTGTTGAGGAACTGCCGCCCGTCCGCGATGAACAGGTGGAATACTGTCGGGTCGAGGTCGAAGTACTTTTCCGCGACCGGAACGACGGCGGGATTGATTTCGACAACGTCCACCGAAGCCCCTTCCCGCGCAAGCTCCCGCGGCACGATGCCGACGCCCATCCCGATGCAGAGCACGCGCTGGAGCCGTGGCGCATACGTACGGGCGAGGCCCTCGAGCATGTAGGTGAACATCGAATCGCTGCGCCCCAGGGTCACGTCGTAGGTGTTCTGGACCAGGTAGTCGGTAAGGTAGTAGCGGTAGGGGCGGTCGTTCCGCTGCAGAACTTGAAGCAGGCCGAAATTGGAATTGCCCCGGTAGATTTCCTCCAGGGATGGATTGCGGAAGGCCTCCTGGCTCGTCCCCCACGCCCCCCCGGCAACGCCCGCGGCGGCGACCACCGCGAGTGCTGTCAGCACGGACGTCCTTCTCTTCCAGACGAGAAAGTAGCAGAAGCCCATTGCCGCGAGGAGGATCGAGGTGGCGTACATGGTCACGGAATTGGGCAGAAGGGGGATCAGGACATAACCGATGGCGAGAGTTCCGATGAAGCTCCCCATCGTGCTGACCGAGGTCAGCCTGCCCACGTTCCCTCCGACCTCGCTCACCGCGCGGGTCAGAACGCGAACAAGGAAAGGCCCCGTCATCGCCAGCAGACCGAGGGGAGGGAAAAAGAGGAACACGGAGGAGAGAAGCGAGCCTGCCGCAAGGGGAAGAGGGAGAAAAGCGTAGGCCACCCGCTCTCGAGCCGCCACGGCGAGCGCCAGGTACGCGGCCGCAATGACGATCGCCGCGTACAGCCGGCCGAGCCTCGCCGCCGCGCCCACTAGGCGCCCCCCGACGTAGTAGCCGGCCGCCAGCGCGACGAGCGTCACGGCGATCTGCGCCGTCCAGACGAAATGCGAGGTGCCGAACCAGGGTGCGAGAATCTTCGCTCCCAGGATCTCGACGATCATGATCGCCGCGCCGGTCACGCCGGCGGTGACATAGAGGTAGAGGCGAAGACCGGCGGCCTCTGAAGTCGTGCCGGGAGAGAGCACGTCCAGGGATCGGGAGGCGCCGGGTATCTTCGGCTTCACGCCCGGGCCCTCGGGGCATCCCCCGGGCGCAGCGGAGCAGCCCCGGTGCCCGGGCGCACGGGCGCCGCCGCGGAGCTCCCGACCACGGTCGACCAGGATCTCACGCGCCACCGGGTGACCAGCCCCTCGGTCACGTAGGGATCCGCGCGGGCGAACCGCTCCGCGGCCTCGGGACTCTCGCCGGCGAAGAGCAGGATCGCTCCGTCCACGGGGTCCGCGAGGGCTCCGCCGAGCACGAGCTCCCCCCGATCGTGCGCTTTCCACGCGAGCTCCAGGTGGCGTGCGCGGAACTCGGCGCGGCGCGCCACGTAGTCCTCCGCCACATCATAGAAAAGAAGATAGTGCTGCATTGCTTCACCTCGCCGACAGGATACACCGGGCCGATGGGACACGGCCACACCCGATCAGAGGAAGAGCTGCACGAGATCCGTGACGGGCAGCCGCTCCAGCCGAGGGCGATCCTGGAAGAGGGCAACGATCGCCTGCACCCGGTCCGGCGGAAAATGGCTCGAGAGGTTGTTCCGCAGCTTGTCGAACAGCAGCGGCAGCGCTTCGGCCCGGCGGCGACGGTGCCCGATGGGGTATTCCACGGCGATCTCCTCGGTCGCGCTGCCGTCGTCGAAGAAACACTGCAGGGAGTTGGCAATTGAGCGCTTGTCCGGGTCCCGGTAATCCGCCGAGTACTGCCGGTTTTCCTCTAGCTCCATGAGGTTGCGCAGCCGGTCGATCCGCGGATCCCGCGCCGTCTCTTCCTCGTAGTGCTCGGCGCGCAGCTCGCCATGGATGAGCGCGACGGCAACCGCGTATTGAAGGCAGTGATCGCGGTCCGCCGGGTTGTGCAGCGGGCCCCGCTTGTCGATGATCCGCATTGCCGACTCCTGCGTGCGGACCCGGATTCGACGGATCCGGCCCAGGCGCCCTTTCACGCGCGGGTGGAGCGCCAGCGCGGCCTCCACCGCTGTCTGGGCATGAAACTCGGCCGGGAACGCGACCTTGAACAGGATGTTTTCCGCGACGTACGAGCCGAACGGACGGCCGGCTGTCAGCGGCTGTCCGCCGAACAGGGCATCCTGGAAACCCCAGCGGCGCGCGCTGAGCGCGGTCGCATAACCCTGCTCGCCGGCCATGCCCATGAGCGCCAGCCGCACCCCGCGCGCCGCGGCGTCTCCCGCGGCCCACGATTTTCGAAAGCCGGTGTTCGGGGCGTGACGATATGTCCGCAGAGGCCCGGTGTCGATCCACGCATTTGAAAGGACATCAGCGATCTGCCAGCGGTCGCCGCCCATGAGCCAGGCGGCAGTCGCGGCCGTGGCAGCCTTTACCAGGATGACGTGGTCCAGGCCGACGCGATTGAAGGAGTTCTCCAGTGCCAGGACGCCCTGGATTTCGTAGGCCTTTATCTGGGCCTCGAGAAGCCGCCGCACCGTGACCTGTATTCCGTCCCGCCGGCGGCTCACCCAGTCCGCCACGGCGAGCAGGCCGCCGAGATTGTCCGATGGGTGGCCCCACTCGGCGGCCAGCCACGTGTCGTTGAAGTCGAGCCACCGGATCATCGTGCCGATGTTGAAGGCGCCCTGCACCGGGTCGAGCTCCAGCCTGGTTCCCGGCACCCGGCAGCCGCCCGACAGCACCGCACCCTCCACGAGGGGACCCAGGCGGCGACGGCATTCGTCGAAACGCAGCGCGAGGATGGCGCAGCCCAGGCTGTCGGCCATGCTCACGGCGGCGGTATCGAGGGCCGCGTCGCTGTCGACCGCGCGATCGGCGACGTACTCGGCGATCTCGCACAGGAGTGCGTCGGGGGCGTCCGAGGCCGCCGGAATGCCACCAGGAGTGGCGGGAATGCCACCAGGAGTGGCTGGAATGCCACCAGGAGTGGCCGGAATGCCACCGGAGCCGCGGGGTACAGCGTCAGGAGTAGCCGCGCTCAACGGTCTTGTTCCCGGACGAGCGGCACGTACTCACGGGGCTCGGGGCCCGTGTAGCGGCTGATCGGACGGATGAGCTTGTTGTTGGACCGCTGCTCGATGATGTGCGCCATCCAGCCGCTGATCCGGGCGAGGACGAACATCGGTGTGTACAGCTCGGTGGCAAGGCCGCAGGAGCGATAGGCCAATGCGCTGTAGAAATCGAGATTGGGAAACAGCTTCTTTTCCCGCCACATGACCTGCTCGATCCGTTCCGCCACGGCGTACTGCCGCTTCTGCTCGTCCGTCTCCGCCAGCCGCGAGGCCCACGCCTTGATCACGGCGGAACGGGGGTCGGAGACCGTGTAGATGCGATGGCCGAATCCCATGATCTTCTCACCGCGCGCCAGCCGGGCCAGGATCCCGCGCTCCGCTTCCTCCGGGTCCGGGAAGGCTTCGATCAGCTTCATCGACTCCTCGTTGGCCCCTCCATGGAGCGGACCGGCCAGGGCGCCGATGGCACCGGCCACCGCCGAATGCACGTCTGAAAGAGTGCTCACGATGACCCGGGCAGCGAAAGTGGAAGCGTTGAACTCGTGCTCGGCGTAGAGAACGAGCGAGACGTCCAGGCAGCGGCGGAGCTCCTCCGGTGCGGCGCGGTCGCGAAGGCCGTGGAGGACGTACCCGGCAATGGTTTCCTCCTCGAGCGGCAGCCGTTTTCCCTGCCGGTGCAGGAGCAGGGAAGGAAGAACCGCCACGAGCCTGTCCGCGGTCAGGAGCGGGTCAGCGCCCTTTTGCTCGGGCTCCAGGTTCCCCAGCAGGGAGACTCCGGTCCGCAGAATGCTCATGGTGCTGTCCCCAGGCGGGATTTGATCGAGGAGCCGGGCCAGCAGGGGCGGCAGCTGGCGCAGCTGTTTCACCTTCCCGCGGTAGTCCGCAAGCTCGCGGGAATTGGGAAGATTTCCCCGCAGCAGGAGCCACGCCACCTCCTCGAACCCGGCGTGGGCGGCGAGGTCTTCGATCGAGTAGCCCCGGTAGCTGAGGCCGCGGCCCTCGATCCCGACAGTGCAAATGGCGGAGTCCGCCGCCACGATCCCGGCAAGCCCCCCCACCTTCTTCGTTTTTGCGAACGCGCGAGGGAGATCACTGCGCTCGGTCCCGGCCTCGCCGTGCTCAGACCCGGTCCTGCGGTGCTCAGCCCCGGTCCTGCTGTACTCAGCCACGTCTCTGCCTCTGCTCCTTGTGCTCGTAGCCGAGGAGGTCGTACAACTCGGCCCGTGTTTGCATCTCTGCCACCACGCCCGCCTGCGTGCCGTGGTCCCGTATCTCGCGGAGCACCCGGAATGCCGCCCGGTTCATGGCCCGGCTGGCCGAGAGCGGGTACAGCGCCATGTCCACCCCGGCCGCGGCCAGCTCGGCCGTCGTGAAGCCCGGCGTGAGCCCGAACTCGGTGAGATTCGCGAGAACGGGCCGGCCAGCCGCATCCTTGAACGCACGGTAGTGCGCCGCGTCCGACAACGCCTCGGGAAAGATCATGTCGGCGCCCGCCGCGGCATATGCCGACGCCCGCTCCAATGCCTTCTGCAAACCCTCCACCGCCACCGCATCGGTCCGGGCCATGATCACGAAGCCCGGCTCGGTTCGCGCGTCCACCGCCGCGCGGATCCTGTCCACCATTTCCTGCGTCGGCACCAGGGCCTTGCCCGGGCGATGACCGCAGCGCTTGTCGCTCACCTGGTCTTCGATGTGTAGTGCCGCGGCCCCCGCGCGGATCATCTCCCGCACGGTGCGTTCGATCATCAGCTCGGCGCCGAACCCGGTGTCCACGTCGACGAGCAGGGGAAGATCGACCGCTGCCGTGATCCGGCGGGCATCTTCCAGGACGTTGTCGAGGGTCGTCACGCCGAGATCCGGCAGTCCGAAAGACAGGTTCGCCACCCCGGCCCCGGAGAGGTACAGCGCGCGATACCCGACGCGCTCCGCCATGAGCGCGACAAGCGCGTTCGGCGTGCCGACGATCTGCAGAGGCGTCTCTTCTGCCACCGCGCGGCGGAACCGCTCACCGGCGCTGGGATGATTCATCCGTGTCCTTCCGGGTCTTCAGGCCAGCGACCGTATCCCTACCCGGGGATCGACATCCGCGCCGTAGTCAACTTTCGGAAAGTCGAATCCGCAGATCCGGGACAGCTCATTCCTGTAGCCGTCGAAATCAGCGAGCTGCGAAAGGTTCTCCGTCGTGACCTCGGCCCAGAGTTCCCGGACCCGCTGCTGGACCTCGGGATCCAGCTCCCGCTCATCCAGGCGGATGCGGCCGGCCTCGTCGACGGGAATCGGTCCCTGAACGTACAGCTTTTCCCGGAGCAGGCGATCCATCTGCTCGATGCACCCCTCGTGCGTCCCCCGGTCTTTCATGACGCGGTAGAGCAGTGCGATGTAGAGCGGCACGAAGGGAATGGCGGCGCTTGCCAGCGTCACGACTGCCTTGTTTACCGCGACGAGCGCCCGCCCGCCAATCGGAGCCAGGAATTCAGTGAGGGAATGAGCCGTGGCCTCCAGGTGCTCCTTGGCGCGGCCGATCGTTCCCTTCCGGTAGATTGCGGACATCAGCGGAGACCCGATGTAGGAGTACGCGACCGTCATCACCCCGGGGGCCAGGAGATCAGCGCCGCGAAGCGCCTCCATCCACAGCTGCCAGTCTTCTCCCCCCATCACCGCCACGGTGCCGTTGATATCCTCTTCCGTCGCGGGAGGCACGGTCGTCTCGTACACCTGGCCGTTGCCGAAATTGACGGTCTTGTTGGAGTACGGCGCGCCGATGGGCCTCAGGGCCGAGGTGTGCGCCCCGCGGCGGGGGGCGGCAAGGCTGTACACGACGAGGTCGACCGGGCCGGTCGTCCGTTTCAGCAATGCGAGAGTTTCTTCCTTCACGGGCTCCGAGAAGGCGTCCCCATTGAGGCTCCACGCCCGGAGGCCAGCCGTGCGCGCCTCTTCCTCGAAGAAGGCGCTGTTGTACCACCCCGCGGACGCCGTGCGATCACCGTCGGCGGGCCGTTCGAAGAACACGCCGACCGACTCGGCGCGGGCGCCGAAGGATGCGGCGATCCTCGTCGCGAGGCCGTACCCGGTGGAGGCGCCGATGATGAGCGCCCTGCGAGGGCCGCGGCTCATCTGCGGCCTCGCCGTGACGAAGCGAATCTGCTCCTGGACATGTTCTTCGCACCCGTGGGGATGAACCGACAGGCACACGGCGCCTCGAATTCGACGTTCTACCAGCATGTGATGATAATACTGATTTTCCCGAGGGTTGCGGAAACGCCGGGCCTGCACTATTCTCGAGTCCTCCGAAACAGGGGCCGTGGCGAAGAAATGACCAGCCGACAGATGGATGCGGAAGCCGAGATCCTCGAGCTGGCGCGGGACATTCACCGCCGGGCAGGGCCGTCCCGGTCCTCGCCGTTCGATCGAGTGATGGAGTCCGCGATGGAGGACGAAGAGCTCAAGGCGGACCTGTTCCGTCTTCTCGATGTCCTGCCCTCGCTCGCCTCGGATGGGGAGGTCTCGCGGCACGTGCGGGAGTATCTCCTCGGAAAGCCCCGCTCACTTCCCGCGGTCCTCGCGGCTGCGCTGCGGGCGGCGGGCACGAAAGCATTCGCCGGCATTGCCAGCCGGGCGATCCACTCGGTGGCCTCCCAGATGGCGGAGCGCTTCATCATCGGCGCCTCGGTCCCGGATGCCCTGCCGAGCCTCGCCGGCCTGCACCACGATGGCCTTGCGTTCAGCGCCGACCTCCTTGGCGAGGCCACACTCAGTGACGTGGAAGGCGCGGCATACCTTCAACGCTACTCCCGGCTCATCGACACCCTTTCCCAGGAGACCGCGGCCTGGGAGGCGCGGCCCCTCGTGGATGCGGATCACCGGGGGCAGATCCCCCGGGCGCACGTGTCACTGAAGCTTTCCTCCCTTTCTCCCCGGCTCGATCCGCTGGACCACGTGGGGAGCGTCGATCGACTGGCGGCCCGTCTGCATCCGCTGTTTCTCGAGGCGAAGAGGCGGGGGGTGTCCCTCGTCATCGACATGGAGCAGTGGGACCTGCACAACATTGCATGGGACCTGTTCGAGGAGCTGGTAACCCGGTCGGATCTCTCCGCGTGGCCGCACTTCGGGATCGTGGTCCAGGCCTATCTCGAGGCAGCGCGCACAGACGTCCAGAGGCTTCTTTCCATTGCCCGGCACCGGGGCGCTCCCCTGACCGTGCGCCTCGTGAAGGGCGCATACTGGGACTACGAAGTGGCGCACGCGCGGCAGCACGGGTATCCGTGTCCCGTGCTCCTTGGCAAGGGGCGCTCGGACGCGAGCTTCGAGAGCCTTGCCGAGCTCCTGATGCAGAGCACGGAGCTCGTCAGCCCGGGCATCGCAAGTCACAACCTCCGCTCGATCTCGCACGCAATCGTTGCGGCGCGCCGCGCCTCCGCGCCGCGAGGCTCCTTCGAGCTGCAGTGCCTTTTCGGAATGGCGGACGCGCAGCGTGACACGCTCCGGGACATGGGCTGCCGCGTGCGGGTGTACTCTCCCATCGGCGAGCTCCTTCCGGGCATCGCCTACCTGGTCCGCCGGCTGCTCGAGAACAGCGCGAACACCGGCTTCCTGCGGCAGAGCACCCATGACAAGCGGCCGATCGAGGAGCTGGCCGCGAGACCCGCGCCGGAGGCGACACCGTCCGCAGCTGCGAAGGGCGCCACGCCGTTCGAGAACTGTCCCCTCGCGGACTTCACCGATCCACGGGTCAGGGCGGGATTCGCCGCGGCCCTCTCACGCCAGCGGGCGGTCCTCCCGGTCGCGGTCCCGGTCTGCGTCGGCGGCGAGCGGGTTGGCGGCACGCAGCTCACTCACTGGTGCCCCGGGAATCGCCGGCAGGAAGCCGCCGTTGTGACGTGCGCCACGCGCGATGACGTGGAGCGGGCGGTCGGCATCGCGGAGAAAGAGTGGCCGGACTGGCGGGACACGAGCATCGAGCATCGTGCGGCGTGCCTGGAAAAGCTCGCCCACACCCTGGAACGCGACCGGTTCGACCTGGCCGCCCTTCAGTGCCTCGAGGTTGGCAAACCGGTTCGCGAGGCCGACGCCGACGTTGCGGAAGCCATCGACATGTGCCGCTACTACTCTCGCGCGGCCGCCGCGGAGCTCGCACCCCGGAGACGGGCGGACATCATGGGCGAGGACAATCTCTCGTGGTACGAGGGCTGGGGGGTCGCGGCTATCATTGCGCCCTGGAATTTCCCGCTTGCAATCCTGTGCGGGATGACCGCGGCGGCTCTTGTCGCCGGAAACACGGTCATCATGAAACCCGCGGAGCAGTCCAGCGCCACGGCGCTTCGGCTTTTCCACGCGCTGGAGGAGTGCGGCGTACCCCCGGGCGTGGTCCAGCTCCTTCCCGGAGCCGGCGAGGAAGTGGGAGCCGCCCTGGTCGCCCACCCGCGCGTCGTGCTGATCGCCTTCACCGGCAGCAGGGATGTCGGGACGTCCATCCTGGCGCAGGCGGCGCGCGTGACGCCCGGGCAGGTCCAGCTCAAGCGCGTGGTGTGCGAGATGGGGGGCAAGAACGCGATCATCGTGGATGACGATGCGGACCTCGATGAAGCGGTGGCCGGGGTGCTGAAGAGCGCCTTCGGATACGCCGGCCAGAAGTGCTCGGCATGCTCGCGCCTCATCGTCCTGGAGGGAGTGTATGACCGGATGCTTCCGCGACTCGTGGATGCCGTGAGGAGCATCAGGATTGCGGCACCGGAAGATCCCTCGTGTGAGCTGGGGCCCGTCATAGACGAGGCGGCGTGGCGGAGACTGGATGCACTGGTCCGACAGCCGGGCAACGGCGTGGAGCCCTTGTTCGTGGGAAGCGCCGCCCCGGAGACGGGCTGGTACGTCCCTCCGGCGATTTTCGCGGTGAAAGATCCGGATCAGCCGATGGCGCGCCAGGAATTGTTCGGTCCCCTCCTGTCGGTTTTCCGTGCGGAGAGCTTCGCGAGAGCGCTCCAGATGGCCAACGACAGCCAGTACGCGTTGACGGGCGGGGTGTACTCACGAAGCCCGTCCAGGATCGACATGGCGCGGCGCCAGTTTCGAGTCGGCAATCTCTATGTCAACCGGGAGATCACCGGTGCCATGGCGGACCGGCAGCCCTTTGGCGGTCTTCGCATGAGCGGGGGCGGAACCAAGGCCGGCGGGCCCGGCTATCTCCTGCACTTCGCGGCTCCCCGGGTCGCCACCGAGAATACGATGCGAAAAGGATTTGCTCCGTAGGGCGCAGGGCGGGGCAGCAGAATCACTGGACGCTTGACGATCCGTTTCCGCGTTGGTATACTGAACCATATGGTTCAGTTTTCCACGCGACATGACGCGGCATTCGCCGCGCTCTCGGATCGGACCCGCCGGGGCATTCTCGCGCGTCTCGGCGGCGGCGATGCGTCGACCAGCGACCTTGCCGCGCGATTCCACATGACCCTGACGGGCATCACAAAGCACCTGCGGGTCCTCGAAGAGGCGGAGCTCGTCACCACGGAGAAGGTCGGCAGGGTCCGGCGCTGCCGGCTCGGCCCGAGCCGGCTGGACCGGGAGACGGCGTGGATCGAAGAGTACAGGCAGATGCTGGAAGCCCGGCTGGATCGGCTGGGCGAATTCCTGGAGCGCACGAAAGGAGCTCACTCATGAGCACGCACATGCAGGGGCCCGCGGGCACCTCCAAGGTCACCACCCCTGCGGATCGAGAGATCCGCATCGAGCGCATCTTCAACGCGCCCCGCGCGCGCGTGTGGCGCGCATTCACGGACCCGAAGCAGGTGGCGCAATGGTGGGGCCGGGGTCACCGGCTGGACATCGAGCGCATGGAGGTGGAGCGCGGCGGCCACTGGCGGTTTGTCGAGCACACCAGCGAAGGGCCGCAGGGCTTCGAGGGCAGGTTCCGTGAGGTCTCTCCGCCGGAGCGCCTGGTGCAGACATTCGAGTGGGATGGCATGCCCGGGCATGTCATCGTGCAGACAGCCACCTTCGAGGATCTCGGCGATGGCCGAACGCGGGTGGTCACGCTGGTCCTTGCCCACACAGCGGAGGAGCGCGACGGCATGCTGCGCTCAGGCATGGAAAGCGGGCTCAACCAGAGCTACGCGGCGCTGGACGGGCTTCTGGAGAAAAGCGCATAGACGGCCCCCGCGGCCGCGTCGTGCACAGGGATTGCGCGGATCCGACCGACACCGTACCTTCTCGGCCCCTAGTCCCGATGGACGGTGTCGGGTGAGAAAGCGGGTATGCAGACGGAGATATATTCGGCGCCTTCATCGCCGGGAGTGCTGTACTGGACCCATTCACCGCACTCGACAACCAGCGCCTGCCCGGCCGCGACATCGAAGACGTGCGCCCGCGTGGTCGCGCGCAGGATGCCGCGCAGGACGATCGAGTACTCGTCAAACCGCGGCGTCTGGCCAGGTTCCGTCCAGCCGCCGGGGCTCTTCATACGGGCAATGCTGACGTCAGCGGATCTCGAGTTGACGTTCCCGATGAACTCCTCGATCAGCTTCGGCTTGTTGCCAGCCGCTTCGATCACTGTTGGTGAGCCTATCAACCGAGTCACGTGGGCGACCATCCTTTCTCCGCAGGCGAGATTCTTTCAACCTAGTTTTGCAATCGCCAGATATCCAGGACTCCGCTCGTCTGGTGCGAGTTGGCATTTCCCTCCGGCAGCGCGATGCGGCCGTCCGCAATGATCGGGCTGTTCCAATGCCCGGCGCCGCACGGCAGTGTGACGATCAGCCGCCCGGATGTCGCCTCGTAGCTGCGCAGTCCGCCGTGCGGGTCGTATACGAAAAGCATGCCGTCCGCGACCACGGGACTCGTTCCCGCGCTGTCCGTCCGCCACCGCGGCGTGAGCGCGCTGCCAGTCAGCGTCCACGCCGACGTGGCTCCGTTGTCAGCCGCGAACAGCCACGTGGCTCCCCCGGCGCGCAGGAGCGCCGGGGCGGTGAACAGGCGGTCCCCGGACGGCGTCGGAACCTGGCTGGCTTCACCGCCGCGATGAGGTGCGGATCCCCGCATGGCTTGCCAATCGAGCACCCTGATGAGGCGGTCTTTCCCCCCCTGGGCAATCAGGCCGTCGCCAAGGAGAACCGGCGACGTGGAGCCCAGGTCGAGGTCTTCTTCGTCCAGCTGCGCGGTGTTGACCGGCGTGTAGTTGCCGAGGATGCGCGTGGCGTCCGGGTCGAGCTCGATGACGGCATCGCCCCAGTTTGTTCTCCGGTCCCACAGGCCATTGCCCGTCGCGATATAGAGATCGCCGGTCGCGGAGTCGATGACGACGCCCGCCCGGCCCCAGATCCCCGAATCGCTCTGCGGGACGGACGCGGGGTCGAGCAGCTCGTGTCGGTCGCTGGACAGCGAGTTCCACACGTGCAGGAGAGAACCGGTCGCGGCGTCCAGGATCGCCACGTGCCCCTGGTAGGGTGGACGGTCGCCGATGTAGCCGTCGGTCGCGGCGAAGACCCTGCCGTGGAAAAAGGACAGGGGCGATGCGATCTTTTCGCGCTCCGGCAGCCGGGTGATCGCCGTTGCCCACACCACCCGCCCATCCTCCACCGCCAGTTTCCTGATCACACCGTCAGGAGCGGCGGCGTAGATGAAGTTCCGATCATCGTCGGCAACAGGAGTCGCATCGGTGATCCGATAGGTCGACTGCAGGTTCTCGTAGCTCGGAGGCGTGTATTCCCAGAGCAGGGCACCGCTGTCCGCGTCCAGCGCAAGAGTCTTGCCGTAGGTGGTCGTGACGAAAAAAGCATCATGCGTGGATCCTTTCACGGCCGCCCTCCGCAGATAGATCGCGGCCCCATCCACGGTCCCGTCCAGCAGGACTTGCTGCCGGGCGAGAGAGCTGATCCTGTTCACGCTCAGTCCCGTCCCGA
>JBKQPS010000074.1:0-10408 GCA_052144915.1 Spirochaetia bacterium
TGATTGCGACGGCCAGCGCTCCCTCATACACGTGACCCAGGGAAAAAAGCGCCGTGGAGGCGGCCACGGCGGCAGGAACGGGGACGCGTATTTCTTCCAGGCGGCCCAGGAGATAGGATCTGAAAAAGAACTCCTCGCGGTAGCCGGCGGTGATCCCGAAAAGGAGGGCAAGTGGGATCTGCGCGGCGCCCTGGAGTCCCCAGCGATACCCGCGGCCGAGGAGGCGGCTGACATCGGCGGGCAGGGCGAGGAGCAGCAGGACGAAAGGGGTGATCACTGCAAAGCAACCAAGGAGGAGGAGCACGGTGCGCAGGGCGTCGCGCGGCTGGAATCTCACGAAGCCCCATCGGGAGGGCGAAGTCGAGCCCACGGTGATCGCGATGTAGGCCATGAGCAGAAACTGGGGGATGCCGGTGACGACGGCTTGCAGCATGAGCAGGTCCGTGGCCGGGCCGCCAGGGGCGACAAAACCCTGGGCAAGGTAGCCGGGGAGAAAGAACGCCCCGAAAAGGAGCGCCATTTCAGCAAGAGCGTGTGGCTGTCTCATGATCGCGTCATTTCAAGAAAGGTATGGAAATATAGATCATTTTTCACGATAATTACAGACGAAAGATGTTCATTGTCGTAATTCTCCTTGCGCTTGCCTTTCTTGCCGTACTCGCTGTCATCCTGCTCCGTCGGGCGGGCGGAGGCAGGTTTCCGTGGATGCAGTTTTACATGAAAGGCCGGGAATCCGGCTTCATTTTCCGGGAGATCAACCTGCTGCGGCGGATTTCGATAGAGACCAGGCTCGAAAACCCCACCGCGCTGTTCTGGTCCATCAAGATGCTCGATCGGGCGCTCAAGGGAACCATCATCAGGTACCGTGCGCGCTCACAGGAGCAGGACCCGGAGTACAACCTCCTCCTCTCGAAGCTCTTCGAGCTGAGGAAGCGCGTGGAGTTCGATCAGCCCAAGTACAAGATGGGCATCAAGAGCTCGCGCAAGCTCAACCCGAAGCAGGGGCTGCGCATCATGCTCCCGGGGTTGGGACCTTTCGGGTCGATCATCGTGGAAAATCTCACGCGCTACATGGCAGTCTCGCACCCGCAGGGCCCAAAGCTGCCGGACGGCTTCAGCTGGAAGAACCAGAAAGTCGGCATCTACCTCTGGCGGGCGGAGGACGCCGGGTATTTCTTCCAGACCAAGGTCCTGGAGGATTTCATCGATCGCAAGTACCCGATACTGCATATCGCCCATTCGGACAACCTCATCCGCACGCAGAAGCGCAACTCGCTGCGCGTGGAAACGGACATCGCCGCCGAGCTCTTCCCGCTGAAGTCCATCGACCAGGCAAGCGAGCTTCCGGAAGAG
Organism: Spirochaetia bacterium; assembly: GCA_052144915.1. GTDB lineage: Bacteria > Spirochaetota > Spirochaetia > SZUA-6 > Fen-1364 > Fen-1364. The sequence continues at coordinate 1,354 of JBKQPS010000074.1, forward strand.
GCCCGCGGGCTGCGCTGCCGGCTCGTCGACGTGTCGGAAGGCGGCGCCGCGATCCTGATCGGCGGAAAGGCACGTGTCGGCCTTCCCATCAAGATCCAGTTCACGATCGCGGATTCCCTGGTGGTCATGTCCGGCGTGGTGAAGGGGATCACCTTCGACCAGAAGAAGAATCGGTCTCTCCTGCACATGCAGGCGGCGGCTTCGAGCGTGACAATGCGCAACCGGCTCCTCATCTACGTCTACAACCTGTTCGGTGAAAGGGAAACGATCGTGCCCGGGAAAAGGCCGACCGCTCCCCCGCCGGAACGGAGCGCGGAAGGAATCATGCTGAAGGCCACCCCCCCGGCGCCGAAACCGGCGGCGGGGAACGGGGGACCCTGAGCTCATCCGACCCTTCGCGGTTGCCATTGCGAGGGCGCACGGGTAGAATGAAGTATGAGGGGAACTGGAATGAGACGTAGCGTCTGTCTGTGTGCGGCATTCATCGCCGTCGCCTCCTTGAGCTTCGCGCAGGACGCGCAGAAAGTCCTGGATACGTTCAAGAGGAACTTCGCAATCGCCAGCCTGGATGTGAAGATCCAGATCCTCCAGGACGCCGCCGCCGGGAAGACCGCCTCCGCGATGGGGCCCCTCTTCCAGCAGGCCGCTGATTTCGTCACCGACAACGCCAACCTCATTCCGACGGATGCCAGGTTCAACCAACTGGCAGGGATCGCCGCGGAACAGATCGGCGTCGTGGGGTACACGGCCGGCAGGGATTCCGTCTGGAAATTGTTCGGGGTGACCCAGGATTCGCAGACGCTCGCCAAGGCCGCCGCTGCCCTGGGAATCGTGGGCGCCGGGGACGCAGACACCGTTGCCAACCTCAACAGGTACGTGGATTCGCAGAATTCCATTTTCTCATCCGGCAAGACTCCCGACCTGGCAATACTTGCGGCCTGCTTCAAGGCGCTGGGCACCCTCGGGGACCCCAGCTCCTTTCCCGTGCTCTTCAGCTCCATGAACCTCGGCTACCCCGACCAGGTCTCCGCCATTGCCCGGGATGCCCTGCTCGCCCTCAAGGGCGACTTCAAGGAAATGCTCCTCGGCGTCATCCGGGAACGGCCGCTTCCCGAGAAGAAGCTGGCGCTGCAGATGGCCGTGGACAGCGACAAGCTCACCGACGAGCAGAAGGCGCAGGTGTCCGAAGTCGGCCTCGATATCGGCCTCCACTCCGCCGCGTCGGACGCGGCGGGCAAGGCCCTGCTCCGCGACATGCGCTTCCAGGCGGCAGCGGCCCTCGGGGCGCGGAAATGGTCCGACGCCACCCCGCTTCTCATCGAGCACCTGGACAACTGCATCGGGGAGTTCGACAAGGGGCTGGTAGACCGCAATCACCTCCTCGACGCCATTGGGACCCTGGGCGTCATGAATACACACGACGCCGCGGTCCGTCTCACCCAGTTTCTCGTGCTCATCAACTCCTACACGGAGAAAGGGAAAGCGTACGACGAGCAGGTCGTGTTTGCCGTGCTGCAGAACCTCGGCACCCTCGCCGACAAGGTCGCGTTCGACGACCTCATGTACACGCAGTACCTGAACTATTCCACCGGCGTGAAGAAGGCCGCCCGTACCGCGCTGGACAAGCTGAAGTGGTAGGCGGCCGCGGTTCCCGTCTCATGCCCGCAGGATGATCCGCCGGCACCTGACACCCGCCCTGATCGCTTTCCTCACGCTCCTCCTCAGCTGCCTTGGCGGTCCCCTGGTCGGGGGACGATGGTGGCTGGCGGCCGGGCTCTCGCTCCTCCTCGCGGCTGCCGCGGCGCCGCTCCTGGCGGCCGGGCCCGCAAGAGCCTCTCCCGCCCTGAGACGAACCGGCCTTCTCGTTCTCAGCGCCTCCGCCGGGCTCCTCCTCGGGGCAGGCTCCCTGGCGCGTATGTCACTCGTCGAGGGACGCTCGTTCCTGCCGATGGCGGAGAACGACGTGACGGAGATCACGGGCACCGTCGTCCAGGACAGCAGCCTCTCGAAGAATGGTGACACGGTCCTGCGCGTGGCGCTGGACCGGGCCTCCTCTTCCGCGCAGGGAATCGCGGCGCGCGCGCGGGGCAGCCTGCTGCTTTTCGTGGCCGGCGACTTCCGGTTTTCCCTGGGCGAGCGGATAAGCGTGCACGCGCGGCCCGCCCGCCAGGAAGGTTTCGGCGCCGAGCGGTGGGTGGCGCGCGCGCGCCGCGCCGACGTGGCGACCCTGGGCTTCGGCGGGCCCGTGTGGGCTTTCCGGGCCGAGTCCCGGGAATGGCTGCACCGCACGGTTTCCCGCGTGGGCTACCCGGCCTCGACGCTCCTGGAGGCGCTGCTGATCGGCATGCGCGACGAGGTGCCCGACGACCTCTACGACGGTTTCAAGCGCACGGGCAGCCTCCACATCCTCGCCCTCAGCGGCCTGCACGTCACGGTCCTGTACGGTGTCGTCGCCGGCCTTCTCTGGGTCCTGCGCCGGCACTGGCAGAGGTTTCTCGTCGCGACGCTCGTCCTGCTCTTCTACCAGTTCCTTGCCGGGTTCATGCCCTCTCTCCTGCGCGCCACGGTGATGATCATCCTCGCGGGGTTCGCCGCCCTGCTGGACCGGGACCGGGAGACGATGAACGTGCTCGCCCTCTCGGGAATCATCCTCCTGCTCGTCGACCCGTTCCAGGCCTTCACGCTGTCCTTCCAGCTCTCGTTTCTCGCGCTGGCCGGAATTCTCGGGATCGGCGGCCTCCTGCAGCGGCCGCTGGCGTCCCGCGTTCCGCGATTTCTCCTCGTGGCGTTCGCGATGTCCGCGGGCGCCCAGGCGGCGACCCTCCCCGTCGTGATCGCCAGTTTCGGCTCGTACTATCCGTCCGGGCTGGTGGCGAGTCTCGTCCTGGTCCCGTTGACCACGGGCTACCTCTGGGCGGGTCTCGCCTGGCTTCCCCTTTCGCTCGTCCCGTGGCCGGCGCTGCACGAAATTGTCGCCGGGGCCTTTGCGCTGTTCTACCAGCTCATCCGCGCGTGCGCGGAGGTGTGCGCGCGGGTTCCCGGGCTGACTTTCGCGCCGTCCCTGGCCCCGTGGGTCGCCGCCGGCGCCGGGCTCGCGGTGGCGCTCGCCTCATTCGCCCTGCCCGTGAAGCGCGCCGCGGCATGAATCCGGATTCGCCCGCGGATATCCGCGTCCTGCTGGAACAGCGGGGACTCGCCCTGAAGAAGCGCTGGGGCCAGAACTTCCTCGTCAACCGCGGCGCGCGGGAGCGCCTGGTGGAGATCCTCGATCCGCGTCCGCAGGAGACGGTGTGGGAGATCGGGCCCGGGCTGGGGGCGATGACGGGGATGCTCGCCCGGGCCGCCGGGCGGGTCTTCGCATTCGAGCTGGATCGCGGCTTGTGCCGGTATCTCGAGGAATCCCTGAGGGCCTGCGAAAACTTCACCCTTGTTCCGGGCGATTTTCTCGACACCTGGAAGAGCACCGCGACGGCGCGGGGAGCGCCGGACCGGGTCCTGGGAAACCTCCCGTATCGCTCGGCGTCGCTGATGATCGCCGACATGATCGAGACCGGGCTGCGTCCGGCCCGCATGGTCTTCACCGTCCAGAGGGAGCTTGCCGACCGGATGGTCTCGGCGCCCGGAGCGAAGAGCTACTCGTCTTTTTCCGTTCTCTGCCAGTCGTGCTTCCGCGTGACGGGCAGGGGAGACCTGCAGCCGGGAAGTTTCTATCCCGTTCCCGACGTGGTTTCTTCCATTGTGGAGATGACTCCTGCCCCCGGCGCGCCGGAGGGGAAAGACCTCGAGGCCCTTTCCGCCGTGGCGCGCGCCCTGTTCGCCTCCCGCAGAAAGACGGTCCGCAACAACGCAAAGGATGCCGCGCTCCGGGAAGCCCTGGCAAGGGAAGGCATCGACCTGGGGCTCCGGGCCGAGCAGATCGCGCCGGAGCTGTTCGTGCGGCTGGCGCGCCGGCTTACAGGAGCTTCATCTCCGTGAGCGTGGCATGGAGGGACTCCCGGTTCTTCGGGGCCATGGCGCACATCGGCAACCGGTAGGTCTCCGCGATCATCCCCTTCATCGCGAGGGCGGCCTTTATCGGGATCGGGTTGGTTTCGATGAACATCGCCTTGAACAGGGGAAGAAGCTCGTAGTGCATTTTCCGCGCCGCATCCCAGTCGCCCTTCAGCGCGGCGCCGACAAAACGCGCCATCTGCCCGGGCACGAGGTTGCTCACCACGGAGATCACGCCCATGCCGCCCAGCGCCATGATAGGGAAAACGAGGTTGTCGTCGCCGGAGAGCACGGTGAACTGCGCCGGCTTCTTCGCGATGAGCTCCATGACCTGGCCGATGTCGCCGCTTGCTTCCTTGACGGCGACGATGTTGCGGTGCCGGGCCAGCTCCAGCATCGTCGGGTTATCGATGTTCTTTCCCGTCCGCCCCTGGATGTTGTAGACGATGAGGGGAAGGTCCACCGCGTCCGCGATGGCGCGGAAGTGGCCGAGGAATCCCTGGCTGGTCGGCTTGTTGTAGTACGGACCGACCTGGAGGGTCGCATCCGCGCCCGATTCCTTCGCGTCCCTTGCGTAGTGCACGGCCTCGGAGGTGGAGTTCGAGCCGGCTCCCGCGATCACGGGCACCCTGCCGCGCGCCTGCTCCACGACGATCCGGATGACCCGCTTGCACTCATCGCCATTCAGCGTGGGGCTTTCACCGGTGGTCCCCACGGGGACCAACCCGCTCACGCCGCCCTCGATCTGAAAGTCGACCAGGCGCCGCAGAGCCTTCTCGTCCAGCGCGCCGTCGGCGGACATCGGCGTGACCAGCGCGGTGTACACTCCTTCGAGCTTCATGCGCCCCTCTCTCCCTGCAGGATGTCGTGGATGAAGTCGTTGACCTCGAAAAGCCCTTTTTTCTGCCCGAGCCATTCGGCGGCCCGCACGGCCCCGAGGGCAAGGCCCCCGCGGCTTCGGGCGCGGTGGGTCAGCTCGATCGTGTCGTAGGTGGAGTCCAGCAGGAGCGTGTGCGTGCCGGGCTCCTCCCCGCCGCGGACGGAGGCGATGTGCAGCTCGTCGGGAGCCGGCGCCCGATCCAGGCGCTCCGTGACGACTTTCGTCTTCCGCACGCTCCTGCCCGTGACGATCCGGGCGAGGGTGAGCGCGGTCCCCGAGGGGCTGTCCTTTTTGCGCCTGTGATGCACTTCCCAGCCCATGAGGTCGTACTCCGGGCAGGGGTTGGCGAGCTCGGCTGCCGCCGCGGCGAGCGCGAAGAACAGGTGCGCACCAATGGAGAAATTGCTCCCGTAGAGGTAGCCGATTTTCCCGCCGTCAAGGATCTTCTTCAGCTCGTCGAGCTTCCCGAACCATCCCGTCGTGCCCACGATTGCGCTGAGACCGGTACGAACGTAGATGCGCGCGTTTTCCAGCACTGCCTCGGCATGCGAAAACTCGAGGGCGATATCCACCCCGCCGGCGATTTTCTCGGTGAGCGCCGGTGCGTCCGCGCCCGGTGCGGCCGGGTCCACCCGGGCCGACACCTCGTGACCCCGGTCCCGCAGGACCTTCTCGACCTCGTGCCCCATGCCCCCATACCCGATGATCGCGACTTTCATGGTGAGACGATTCTACTATTTCCCCAGCGACTGCACCAGCGTGACCACGGACGTGTTGACCACGTCGTCCACCGAGCAGCCGCGCGAGAGATCGCTCACCGGCTTGGCGAACCCCTGGAGGAAGGGGCCGTACGCCTCGGCGCCGGCGAATCGCTGCACGAGCTTGTACCCGATGTTGCCGGACTGCAGGTCGGGGAAGATCAGCGTGTTCGCCTTGCCGGCCACCGGGGAGCCCGGTGCCTTCTTTGCCGCGACGGACGCCACCAGGGCCGCGTCCGCCTGCATCTCCCCGTCCACGACGAGCTTCGGATTCCTCTCCTTCACGAGCTTCAGCGCGCTCACCACCTTGTCCACCAGGGCGTGGCTCGCGCTGCCCTTCGTGGAAAAGGAGAGCAGGGCCACCAGCGGCTCGGACTTGAGGAACGTGCGGCAGGATTCCGCGGAGGAGAGGGCGATATCGGCGAGCTGCTCCGGTGTCGGGTCGGGGACCACCGCGCAGTCGGCGAAGATCATGTGGCCCTCGACTCCCCACTTCGTGCCGGGCAGGTACATGACGAAGCAGGAGGAGGCGGTCTTTATGCCGGGAGCGGTCTTCACGATGGTCAGCGCCGCCCGCAGCACTTTCGCCGTCTCGCTGTCGGCGCCGGAAACCATGGCATCCGCCCGGCCCCTGCGCATCATCATCGCTCCCCAGTGCTGGGTGTCGCCCATGAACACTTTCTCGGCATCCTCGCGGGAGATCCCCTTGCTCCGGCGGAGCTCGAAATAGTCGTCGACATATTCCTTCTTCAGGGGCGAGGAGGCGGGCTCTTCCACCTCCAGGCCCGCGAGACTCACTCCTTGCTTCTTCGCTTCCGCCTCGATCTGCGCTTTCTGTCCAAGGAGAGTCACCACGCTGGCCAGCTTCTCGTCCCGGATGATTCTTCCGGCCTTCAGCGTCCGGGCCTCGTAGCCTTCCGGGAGGACCAGCTTGCGGGGATTTGCCTTTGCCTTTGCGCGCATTTCTTCTATGAAGTTCACTTGCCAGGCTCCTTTCGATGCAGTGTGCGGGATTGACGGCCCAGTATAGCTTTTTCCCCGGAAACTGCAATAATCGCGCAGGAGAACTGCGGCGATGAATGTCGGGATCTACGGACTCGGAAGGTTTGGTTCGTTCTGGGCGCAGATGCTGGCGCGGTCGGTTCCCGTCTGTGCGTATTCCCGTTCGGCGGATCGCGCGACTCCCCCGGGCGTGAGGCGGGTCGGAGAGGACGAGGTGCTCGCGCAACCGGTGATCATTCTCTGCGTGGCAATCTCCGCCGTGGAGGAGGTGTTGCAAAAGAGCCGCGGGCGGCTTGCGCGGGAAGTCCTCGTGATGGACACCTGCTCGGTGAAAACGTATCCCGTGGGCCTCATGGAGCGCCTTCTTCCTGCCACCGCGTCGATCCTGGCGACGCACCCCATGTTCGGACCGGATTCCGCCCGCGACGGCGCCTCCGGCCTCCCCATGATCCTCTGTCCGGTGCGGATCGCCGCCCGCGAGCTGGAGAGCTGGCGCGCGTTCTTCTCCTCGCTTGGTCTCGCCGTGTCCGTCATGACCCCCGACGAGCACGACCGGGAGGCTGCCTTTACCCAGGGAGTGGCTCACTACATCGGCAGGGTGCTCTCGGATCTCGGCGTGCGCCGATCCCCCATCGGCACCGTGGGGTACAACAAGCTGCTGGAGATCGTCGAGCAGACATGCAACGACCCCCTGCAGCTCTTCCTGGACCTGCAGCGCTACAATCCGCACACCCGGGAAATGCGCGTCCGGCTGGAAAACTCCCTGCGGGCGGTGATGTCGGCGATCGACGGATGACTGCGTCATCTCAAGGGATGACTTCGTCATCCCTCTGGGTTGACATGGCGGGGAGGCGTCGGTAGGCTCGATTCATGGCGGAAATACGAATCAAGGACATCGACGAGCAGGAAATCGACACAATCCTGGCCGAGGACATCGATTTCGAGGGCTACCTGACATTCAAGAAACCTCTCATGATCAAGGGCAAGTTCAAGGGCGAGATCAAGTCCACCAGCTCCCTGTATATCGGGGAGAAGGCTTTCGTCGAAGCGGCGACCGAGGCCGCTGTTGTCTCTTCCAAAGGCACGCACAAGGGCAACATCGTCGGCCACGCGAGGGTCGAGCTTTTCTCCACCGCGCAGGTGGAGGGTGACGTCAGCACGCCGGACTTTGTCGTGGAAAGCGGCTGCAAGTTCAACGGGTACTGCAACATGGGAGCCCCGCGGAAGCAGGCCGCACAGACGGCCGCTCCGCAGTCGGCTGCCGGGCAGTCTGCTCCGCAGTCCACAGGCGCCGCGCCGTCCGCACCGAAGCCCGCGCCTCCGGCCGCTCCTCAGACCGCTGCCCCGCACGCCGCGCCTCAGCAGCAGGGTGCTCCACTTGCACAGCAGACCCCGCAGGGTCAGCAGCACGGCCCGCAGCAGAACCAGCAGCACGGGCAGCAAACGAACCAGCAGCAGAATCAGCAGAAGCCCGGCGCGCCTTCCACGGGGAGCGGAGGCCTGCAGAAATGAGGAGCCGGGCCGCCGCCTGGGTTCTCATCGCGCTCGTCTCGGCGCCGGTGTTCGCCCAGGACAAGCCGGATGCGCTGGAGCTCTACCGCGCGAACAAGTTCGCGGATGCGATCAAGGTCACCCAGCAGGAGCTGGCCGTATCGCCCAACAATATCGACTCCTACGTGGTCATGGGCTGGAGCTACCTCCGGCTCCAGCAGTATCCGGAGGCGCTCGCGGCCGGGCAGAAGGCGGTGGTACTCAATCCCAACGATCCCCGGGTCATCCAGATCATCGGAGAGGCCGACGTGTACCTCGGCAAGATCGACGATGCCCTCAAGAACCTGCAGGAGTACGTGGCGCTCCGCCCCGGCGGAGACCGCATCGGGCGCGTGTACTGGCTGATGGGCGAGTGCTATATCCGGCTCAAGGAGCTGCAGAACGCCGATGTGGCGATCTCCACCGCCGTCTACTACGAGCAGAACAACGCCCTGTGGTGGGCCCGGCTCGGCTACGCACGCGAGCTGGCGAATGACCTCAAGTGGGCATCCGATGCGTATGCGCACGCCCTGAAGCTGGATCCCAGCCTCGGAGACGCCCAGCGCGGCAAGGACAGCGTCGACAAGAAGCTGAAAGGCTGACGCGCATGCGCGTCGCGGCGCGCCGAGAGCGCCGGGTGGCATTCCACACCTTCGGGTGCAAGCTCAACCAGTACGAAACAGAGGCGCTGGCATCGTCGTTCCTCGCCCAGGGGTTCGTCATCGTCCCGTCCAGCGAGGAAGCTGACGCGTACGTGATCAACACCTGCACCGTCACCTCGCGCGCTGACCACAAGGCGCGCTCGCTGATTCGCGCCCTGGCCCACGGGCATCGCGGTGCCGTGCTCTTCGTCACCGGCTGCTCTGCCCAGACGGAGTCGGAAGCCCTCTCCGCG
>JBKQPS010000075.1:0-4157 GCA_052144915.1 Spirochaetia bacterium
GTTTTTGATGCGAAGAATCCATGAAGAATTTTATTACCCTATAGCGTACGACACAAATTTTCAGCAAAAAGCCCATTCCTGGATGGCTACCAACAAGAAATACCCTTGGGATACTTCCATACTAAAGATAATCGACAACTTGGTGATAGGTGCGGTGCGGAAGAGAAAAGATGCGGCTTGACGCAAATAGCTGGCACTACAGCCCCGACCACGGACAATTTTGCCAAATTATCGAAGTCCAGACGCTCTGGGGTGAGACGACCTGCCGCGTCTGGCTGCCCGGCCGCGACTCCGTGGTTCGCATCCCGGCTTCCAGGCTCAAGTCCGTGGAAAGCGCGGGCACCGGCTCGCCGGACGACATAGCCTACGTCACTGCTGCCGCACGGGTAGCCGATGTCCTGACCCAGGACATTCTGCTTGCGCCCATCGAGTCCTCCGTCATCCCGTTGCCGCACCAGATCCGGGCACTGTCCCGCGCCATCGCCAACGACCGCGTGCGCTATCTCCTGGCGGACGAGGTCGGGTTGGGCAAAACCATCGAGGCCGGTCTTATCATGCAGGAACTCAAGCTCCGCGGGCTGGTCAAGCGGACGCTGGTCATTGCTCCCAAAGGGCTGGTGAACCAGTGGGTAGCTGAAATGCGGACCCACTTCAATGAATCTTTCCAACTTGTCTTGCCCGAAGATATCAAAACGTTGAGCCGCCTTTCGGCGGTTCCGAGTTCGGAGTCTCGAATTACGGGTTCTGAAGAGTCGCGACTCACAACTCACAACTCGTGGACTCTTTTTTCCCAGGTGGTCGTACCGATGGACTCGGTAAAACCACTGGACAAGCGCCGTGGATGGAGCGCGGCCCAGGTGTGCGAGCACAACCGCGAACGGTTCGAGGACCTGATCTCCGCCGGTTGGGACCTGGTGATCGTAGACGAAGCACACCGTCTCGGTGGCAGTACCGACCAAGTGGCTCGTTTCAAGCTGGGCCAGGGACTCTCCGAGGCCGCTCCCTATTTCCTTCTACTCTCGGCTACACCGCATCAGGGCAAGACGGATGCCTTTCACCGGCTGGTGTCCCTGATAGACGCACAAGAGTTCCCGGACATCGGCAGCATAAGCCGCGAGCGGGTTCAGCCGTATGTGATCCGCACCGAGAAGCGCCATGCTATCGATGCCGAGGGAAAGCCGCTGTTCAAGCTCCGGCGAACACAGCTCGGCCCGGTTTCCTGGGAAGTGCGTCACCGCGATCAGCAACTCCTCTACGCAGCGGTCACCGAATACGTCCGTGAGGGCTACAACCAGGCCAAGCGGGAGAACCGGAGCTATATCGGCTTCCTCATGATCCTCATGCAGCGCCTGGTCGTTTCCAGCACAAGCGCCATCCGCACTACGCTTGAAAGGCGGCTGGAGGTGCTCGCCGTGCCACAGGAGCAACTGACCCTGTTCCCGCTCGCCTCTGAGGAGGAGTGGGCGGACCTGGACGGCCAGGAGCAGATCGAAGTGTTGCTTCGCACCCGGCTCAAAGCGCTAAAGAACGAGCGCGCCGAGGTTAAGCTGCTGCTGGAGGCAGCAGCCAGTTGCGAAGAGAGCGGCCCGGACGCCAAAGCCGAGGCGCTGCTCGACTGGCTCTACCGTCTCCAGTCAGAAGAGAACGACCCTGAGCTCAAAGCGCTGATCTTCACCGAGTTCGTTCCCACCCAGGAGATGCTGGGGCGATTCCTGACTGAGCGAGGGTTTTCGGTCGTCTGCCTGAACGGCTCCATGGACATGGAAGAGCGCACGCGCGTCCAGGAGGCATTCGCCAAGGATGCCCGCATTCTCATCTCCACCGACGCCGGCGGGGAGGGCTTGAACCTCCAATTCTGCCACGTGGTGATCAACTACGACATCCCTTGGAACCCCATGAGGCTCGAACAGCGGGTCGGACGGGTGGATCGTATCGGCCAGGCCAATACTGTTCGCGCGGTCAACTTCGTCTTCCAGGACTCGGTCGAGCACCGGGTCCGTGAAGTGTTGGAGCAAAAACTCGCCGTCATCTTCGAGGAGTTCGGTATCGACAAGACCGGTGACGTCCTGGACTCGGCCCAGGCCGGCCGGATGTTCGACGAAATATATGTAGAGGCAATCCTCAATCCCGAAAAGGTCGAGGACTCCGTGGCGAGCATGATCGCCAGCTTGCAGGAGCAGGCCCGCGAGGCGCGCACGACAGCATCCGTGCTTGGCGCGACGGAGGATCTGGAGCCTGGCGAAGCTCAGCGGCTGCTGACCCACCCTTTGCCCCACTGGGTCGAGCGCATGACGGTTAGCTACCTGAACGGACACGGCGGACACGCCGAGAAGAAAAATGAAGGATGGAATCTCACCTGGCCCGACGGCGAAACCTACGAGAACGTGGTCTTCACGGCTAGGGAGGCCGAGAAGTTTCCAGCGGCACGGCACCTCACTCTGGAAGAGCCTAAGGTCCGCGGTCTGGCCATGCGGCTTCCACGTTTCGCGCCTGGCCAGCCGGTCCCCATCGTGTCGATCCCGGGTCTCTCGGGGGAGGTCCAGGGCGTTTGGTCTTTGTGGCGGATCTCCATTGCAACCATGGAGTGGAACCGTCGAAGGATTATGCCTCTCTTCCTGGCCGACAAAGGCATGGTCTACATGCCGACGGCCAGATACGTGTGGGACCAACTCCTAGCAGCGAGGACACAGGTACGGACCATTCTTGACGCCGCGGTTGCCCAAGCAGCCTTCGCGAAGCTGCAGAACGCCGCGGAGGAACACGGAAAGCCCATCTACGAAGCGCTGGTACAGGAGCACAGGGGCCGTATCGCACGCGAGCGCGAGAAGGCCGACTACGCCTTTGCCGCCCGTCGAAAGAGCGTCGAGCGGATCGGTCTGCCCCAAGTCCGCAATTATCGCATCAACCTCCTTGCGCAGGAGGAGCGGAGTTTCCAGGAGCAGCTTGACCAGAAGGCCCATGCCTACCCCGAGATGATGCTGCTAATCGTGATTCGGGTGGAGGGCGGTGACCATGAGTAGCTGGCGCGATCAAATCCTGAAGGAGTTCACCCCCAAGGTCGTACGACTCACCCTGGTGGCCGACCCGGACGGTCTCCTGCTCGAAGAGGGGATTCTCGAAGGCATCCGGGAGCGTGGGTTCGAGCTGATCCCGTTTGAAGATCACATCGCTTTCCGTTACGCCTATGAATCGAAGTTCCGCTCCCGCTGGGACCGCGGCGAGCACACGGACCTCGTGGTCGTATTACGTTCCCAAGCCAGCGACCTCAGCGGGCTGCCCTATGATCTCCTCCAGGCAGGCCGCAGGCTCTCGTTCAATCTCGGTGATATATTCCCGAACCTTAGTTACCCGGTGTTGACCGCGCTGGACCGGGGAGACCTAGATGCCTTGTACGAGGCACAGAAGGGCCATGCGCCCGGCCAGTTGGGAGACAACGCCACCAAAGAATTCGTCCTCCGGCACGTCTTTGAAATCGCGCCGGAGCTTATCAAGCAGCCATCGGACCTTTTGCGGGTGTTACTGCGCCGACATTATCAGGGTCAGCGAGTCCCCGTCATCCTCGATGAGCGTTTTATCCAGCTCTTGCGGCAGAACAGCACCTTTGAGGATTGGCCCCTTGAGACGCTCGTTCCGGATAGGGAAGCCTTCTTCGCATTCCTTCAGGAGCGATGGCCGATCTTTCTCGACCGTGAGGCAGCCAAAGGGTCGTCCGAAGCGCAGGAGAACAAAGAGCCCCACGGTCTAGCCATCAGCGTCCCCGCCGACTTGCCTTTCGAGCACCACGACATCCGGGTCTACATCGACAACCTGTTCGTCGAAGGTTTGCTCCACTCCGTATCACACGAACATGCATACACCCTGTCCAAGACTTGGGTAGGCATCGGCGTTCGAACCGCCCCAATCGAAGACGGGACTCGCCGCCTGAGCAAGCTCATCGACAGCCTCCAGACATCCATCCCGGTCGATGACGCAAGACACACGGACTGGTTCCACTTTGCTCGTGCATGGGCGGAGCTGGTTTTGCTCATGAACGAGCAACCCGATGTTATCCCCGAGGAAACTAACGAGCACGCAAAGAGCCTGCAGGCGCAGGTTGACGCCGGTTTTGCCGCTTGGCTCTTCAAACGGTACGCCGGGCTTGTCAACCTGCCGCCAGT
>JBKQPS010000076.1:0-13932 GCA_052144915.1 Spirochaetia bacterium
CCGCGAGCCGCGCCCGCGTCGGTGCGCCCGGAAGCGACGCCGGAGGCAGGCGGCTTCGGCGGCGAGACGGCCGGCACCGAAGCGGGTGCCGCCGCTGCCGGGGGGGCCGCGGCGGCATCGGGAGTCGCATTCTGCGGTGGGGGAGAAGAGCTCGGCCGGCCCGGTCTTTGGCAGGCGGCGAGGAGCAGTGCGGCGATTGCGAGCACGGGAATGATCGCTGACTTGCTCACAATCCCTTGTACCACTCCCCGGCTAGTTCGTCAAACCTCCGCGATGCCGGCTTCCCGCGCGCTTCTTCCGCCTTTACAGAACCCCGTCCGCATCATACTCTCCCGGGAGCTGAATGGACGAGTACGACCGAATCCTCCATCACCTGGAGAACGATTACACCGAACCGATACGGGACCCGGTCTGGAAGCACATCTACATTTCACGGGCGCTTCTCGCCGTCATCGAGAGGGAGCAGTTCCAGAAGCTCGACCGCATCCGCCAGCTGGGAACGGCGGCGCTGGTGTACCCCGGGGCCACCCACACGCGGCGGGGCCACAGTCTCGGCGTGTTCCACCTGGCGCGGCGGATGATCATGACCCTCCTTCGCCGCGGCAGGGACATGCCGGTCACGATGGGCGGCGTCAAGGCCTTTCTCTGCGCGGCTCTCCTGCACGACATCGGGCACTACCCCTTCGCGCATTCGCTGCGGGACCTGCGCGTGGAAGCGCACGAGTCTCTCGCGGCGAAGGAGATCATGGGCAGCCTGGCGCCGGTCATCCGTGAAAGCCTCGGCATCGAACCGGAGGCGGTGGCGGCCATCATCGACAGGGGCACGGCCTACCGGGGCGCGGTGAACGTCGGGTTCTTCTGGAAGATCCTCTCCGGCGTCCTCGATCCGGACAAGCTGGACTACCTGAATCGGGACGCCTTCTTCTGCGGCGTGCCGTACGGCATCCAGGATGTCGACTTCATCCTGGAGGAGGTGTTTCCGCACGCGGAAAACGGCGTGGCCATCAGCCCGAAAGGAATCACCGCCCTGGAGAACATCCTTTTTTCCAAGTACCTGATGTACAAGACCGTGTACTGGCACAAGACGGTGAGAATCGCCACGGCGATGATCAAGAAGGCGATCGCAACGGCGCTGGAGGAGGGCGCGATCGCCCTCCGGGACCTTTACGGGCTGGACGACGAGCAGTTTTCGGCCCGGTTCCGAGCCGATGTCTTCCCGGGCTTCCAGCTGATCGAAGACGCGAGGCGCCGTGTCCTGCACAAGCAGGTCCTCCACGTCCCTTTTTCGGAAGCGCTGCCCGCCCACGCCGGGCTGGAGAGCATCGGGGCCCGGCTCGTGCTCGAGCGGGAGATCGCCGCGGAGGCCGGGCGGATTCTCGGACGCGCGGTGCCCCGGGAGCACATCGTGGTCGACGTGCCCGAACGCCTCTCCTTCGAGGCGGCGATCCCCGTGGTGGACCCGGTCCAGCCCGAAGCCGAGGATGCGGAGACGGGGGACCCCATCTCCGCGTTCCCGCGCCGTGGTGAGGGGGACCTGGCGGGCTCCCTTCGAAGCATCTCGGTGAGCGTGCGGCGGGATCCCGACCTTCTGTCGGTCGTCGCCCGCATGGACCTCGCGCGGCGGTTCGCTCCATGAGCGGACGAGCGCCGGCAGAGCGCCGCCTGCTGGACAGCTTCTCCCGCCATGTCGGACGCGGGATCAACCGCTTCGGCATGATCGGCGCGGGCGACAAGGTGCTGATCGGCGTGTCGGGCGGGAAGGACTCCCTCGCGCTGAGCCTGGCGCTGGCCGCGCGGAGAAAATGGGTCACCATCCCGTACGAGCTGTGCGCCGTGCAGGTGGAGTGGCGCGAATACCCGATGACCGAGGAGGAAAAATCCGGCATCGACGGGTTCTACGCGGGGCTGGGGATCCCGTTCCAGAGAATCGTGGCGGGAATCGCGCCGCAGAGCTTCGGGAAAAAGTTCAGCTGCTACACCTGCGCGCGGAATCGGAAGCGCATCCTGTTCGAGGAAGCGGCCCGGCGGGGCGCGCGGAAGATCGCCCTCGGGCACCACATGGACGACATCGCCCGCACCACGATGATGAACCTCCTGTTCCACGGGGAGATCGCCACGATGATGCCGGTGCAGAGATTTTTCGAGGGACGGGTATCGATCATCCGGCCGCTCTGCGAGGTCCGCGAATCCGAAGTCTCGCGCGTTGCCGCGCGGCTGCACCTGCCGACGGCGGCCGCACGGTGTCCGAACGCGGACACGAACCAGAGACGCCTGATGAAGGAGATCCTCCGCATGGCCTCCCACGTCAATCGGCACGCCGTGTCGAACGTCTACGGGGCTCCGTGGCGGATCAATGCAGACTACCTGCCGCGCGAGGGGCCATGACCTGCGCGCTGATCAGCGACATTCACGCGAACAAGGAAGCGCTCGACGCCGTCCTCGCGCGCATCGATCGTCTCGGCGTCGAAACGATCTTCTGCCTGGGCGACCTGGTCGGCTACAACGCGGACCCCGACGCCTGCGTCCGCACCGTGATGGCGCGGGCGTCGGATGTCATCCGCGGCAACCACGACAAGGCCGCGGCCGGCTTCCTCGACCTGGACTGGTTCAACACGCAGGCGCGCGCGGCAGCCCTGTGGACGCGCGCGACGGTGAGTCCGGAGACCCTGGAGATCGTCCGGCGCCTTCCCGAGGGGCCCCGGATGGCCGAGAACGGGACGATCCTCCTCTGCCACGGGACGCCGTACGACGAGGATGCCTACCTCCTCGACGCCGGGTCGGTCGAAGAGAGCTTCCGCTGCCTCGAATCGAAGCATCCCCGGGCCCGATTCTGCTTTCTTGGCCACACGCATCTTCCCACCATGGTCCTGAAAAAGACCGGCTCGTCGAGGCCGCAGGTGCTGAAATGGAGGGAAACGGTCGATCTGCAGCCAGCCGGGGTGTACCTGATCAATCCCGGCTCCGTTGGCCAGCCGAGGGATGGAATAGCGCTGGCTTCTTTTGGTATATTAGACACAAGCAGGATGATCTACAGTAACCTTCGAATAGCCTACGACGTGCAGGAGACCCAGCGGAAGATCCTCCATGCTGGGCTGCCCCCGGGCCTCGCGCAGCGGCTGGCCGAGGGAAGATAACAGGAGAGGGAGAGGGATGAAATCTCAGCTCATGGAGGAAAGGATACGCCGCATCACGGTGCTCTTTTCCGAGCTCAGCTTCCGGGTGATCGAGGACGAGCGGTCTCACAACGCGTACTCGGCGACTTTCGAGGACGACGACGCGTTCCAGGCCGGTGTGCTCATCGAACGGGGGAGCAGGTTCCTCGAGCTGGCCTATGCCCTCACCTTTCCCACCTCGTATGCCCAGCTCATGAAGGGGAAGCTGGAGGAGATGCTGAAGATCTGCTACGAGTTCGGCTGCTACGTGAGCCTGCAGCAGACGGCCACGGAGATCAGCTACTCCGTCTTTACCAAGATCTACTATTCCGGGCTGAACTACTACTCGCTCCGCGACAGCCTGCGGGATTTCCGCGAGTGCGTCGCGGCCCTCATGGACCTCCTGGAGATCGGCAAGGAAGCGCCGGAAACGCCCGCGTAGCCATGGATGGCGAGGTTGGCCGAGGCCATGGATGGCCGAAAGGCCAACCCCTCAGTACGACTCCGAGAAGACCTCCGCGTCCTGGAGGACCCCCTCACAGTTCTTCTCCACGAATGCAAGTGCCTTGTGCATGACGGACTCTCCAAAGCTGCGGGAGTTGGACACGAGCGCCGCGCCCAGGTGCGCGAAATGCAGCGAGTCCTGGAGATCGACCTCCGCCACCGAGAGGTGAAACTTGTTGGCCAGCTTCTCCTTGAGAGAGACGACGATGCGCCTCTTGTCCTTGATCGATTCGATCGGGGGGAGGGCGATGCGGAACTGGATCATGGACACGATCATCCGGGGCTCTATGACTTGTCCACGAGATCCTGGAGGTCGCCGATCTTCAGGGCCGGCGCCGGCCCCGGGCCTTCGTTCCCGAGCCGGTCCTTGAGAGGAAGGTACACGCTGTTGTACAGGGCGGCGAGCTCGAACACGTCGTCATCGGCGCGTTCGGGCGGGATCCGCACCTCGAGGTTGTAGTCGCTCTCCGACATGCCGCGCCGCATCACGTGGACCGGGTCGGAGATCTGAAGGGCGAACCGCGGGGCGTAGATGAACAGGAACGCGAGCACGGTCAGGACGACGGCGATGAAGAACACGATTCCATCGCGGGCCGCGGAGACGGCCAGGGGACGTTCATCGTAGAAGACCTCCACGCCCCGGGACACCAGGTACCCGTAGTCCCCCGGAAGGAAGAACTCCCGGTAATAGGCGGCCGGGTACCGTGACCAGGCGACGGCTCCCCCCCGCGGCCGCACGACCAGGATCGTGGGATCGAGGGCCGCAACCGCGGCGGCACGCTGCGCGAGCGCCGCGGAGGACGGCCCCGCGTCCGCGATCGCCCCGGCGCGCTGCACCTGGCCGCCGGTGAAGGGCCCCTCGAGCCCCGGGATGATGCCGACGCCCTCCATGGCCGAAGCCGCCAGCGTCCAGAGCACGAGGATGGAAACCGCGATCGTGGTGATCGTGGAGACGTGCGCCTGGGCCATGGGGGAGCGCGCGTAGCGGATTCCCCGGAACAGCTTCACGATCCGCAGGAGCCGCAGGATGCGGGCAATGCGCACGGCCTTGATCACTTTCAGGACGTTGAGGAAGCTGCCCAGGCCCGACACGAGGCCGGCCCCCGCGAGCAGCGCGAGGGCGTGGGGGAGGGAGTTCAGCAGGAGGAGCGGGATGGAGGCGAGGAAGTCGACCCAGCCCCGCTCGCGGAAGAAATAGCGCGACCCGTGCCCCGCGGAAAGAGCGAGGTAGAGGCGGGTGAGAAACTCCACCGTGAAAAAGAGGTCGAAGCCGAGCCCGACCCAGATGATCCCGCTCCGCGCGCGCACGCTCCAGCCGGCGAGAATCGAGTAGTCGTCCAGCAGGGTGTGCAGCAGGACGAGAATGATGGCCACGACGACGACGGTCTCGAGTGCTTCTCCGGCCTTGCGCATCACGGGCTCTCCTACCAGCCATTCTCCGCGGCGATCGTGTACAGCTCGTCGAGCATCCGGCCGTCGAGGCCGTGCCAGCGGGCATTTCGCCTCTGCACGTTGAACCAGCTCTTGTCCGCCGTGTCGGCGCCCCTGTCGATCACCGCTCCCGGGGACAGGGTGCGTCCGCGCATCGCCATGACGGCGCCCAGCCGGGAGATCGCCTCGACGCTCCCGCCGCCCGGAAAGGCGAGGGTGCTCCGCAGCCCCATGCTGAGCAGCGCCCGCGGAAGGGAAGCCGCCTGCGACGCGATTCCGGGCAGGATCTTCGACAGGTACTGCTCCTGCAGGGGAGAGTACCCCACGTCCTTGTCCGCTGTCTCGCCGGGCGTCACGTAAAGATACGCCACGGGCCTGAGGAGGACGACGCACCGCGTGAGGTCGGACAGGTCCGACGGCGAAAGGGAAAGATGCTGCACCCGCGTGATTTCCACGTAGGTGTATTTCTTTCTCTCCCAGGCCTGGGGGATATACTTCTCCATGAGGTCGGACAACGCGGCGGCGAGCGATCCCGCCAGGGCGCTGCGGGCAACCGGGTGTGCGGCAGCGCGGAGGATGAGCGCGCGAAGCTCCTCCCTGGCGCGCGCCGGAGCCTGCCGTCCTCCGGTGAGGCCCGGGAAGAAGGACAATACGAGTCGTTCGGTGAGGAGGCGGGCAATCTCGGCGGCCGCCAGGCGATCGGCTTCTGCCCGGATCGATCGGGAGATGAGAGCAGCGGGCTCGCGCCAGCCCCGCGACACGTCCATGCCCAGGGAGGTGAACACCGGGATGAGCTGCGGACCATTGATCCGCAGGACGTTCAGCGCCTGCTCTTCCTTCTGGAGCGCGGGCAGGAGGCGGAGCGCCGGCGTCTCGAGGAGCCGCGAGGCGAATCGCGAGACCGGATCAGGCGAGGGTTCCACTGCTCTCATTTTCGGTCCCGGCAATCATTTACATGAACAACGCTTCCGGGGATAATGCGGCTCACATGGGCAGGCGCCATGCCCCTCTCCTGCCATTTTTCGTGCTGCTCGCGATTTTCTCCGCGAATGGGCCGGCATTCGCGGATTCGATCAACCTGCCCCAGCCGGAAGCACCGACGACGATTTTCGCCACGAAGCTCGGCTCGGCCGATGTGGACATGACCCTGCTGGGGTCATGGGACGCGGCCGCATCTTTCGGCACGGGGCTGCTCTTTGCCCCGGGGCAATCGGTGCAGGTGCTCGACTCGTTCCCTTCCCTGGACCAGGGTTTCGTGTTTACCCAGACACCCGACATCACCGCTTCCCTGGAGATGATGAAGCGCTTCTTCGTGAGCGTCTCCATAATCGGAAGCTTTGCCAACAACTACATCCAGATGGGATACCGGGGCGGAAAGGGCGAGGCGCTGCACGAGGTCATCATCGGCACCCAGGGCATCACGATTCCCGCGAGCACGCTCATGCAGATCCCGGCCCAGCCGCAGGGATCGATCGGCGCGATGGCGGAGTTTCAATCCGGCGGATCCACGAACGATCTCCTCCTCCGATGGGATTCCACGCTCCCGAAGACCAAGACCTTCATCGGGAAGAACGAGCTCGTGGAACAGGAGACCGGCATCAACGGGTACATGCGCGGCATGTATTTCTTCCTCCCCGACACCAACATCGACCAGGGGACCCTGCAGGTCTACATCGAGGATCCCAACGGAACTTTTTTCTCCAATGAGATTCCGGTCCCGCGGAAATACCGGCTGGCCACATTCAACGACGTGGTCCTCGATACGACCCAGGGATTGGTGACCATGGTGAACGCGGTGCACGGGAGGGTGCTGGTTTTCTACCGCAAGGGAGGCATCCCGGTCGGGAGCACGACGATCGGGAGGAACGGTCTTCCCGGAGAGACCAACCCGGGAGGAACACCAAGCCAGCGCCTGCTCACGGCGCCTGCCGAAAACTTCGATTTCACGCTCTCAAAGTATCTCGGCCTGGACATGTCTCACAGAAATGTGACGCTCTCCGGCATTGGAAAAACTCTCCTCCTGTGGGAACCGGGCGACAATTCGCCGTTCGAGATCGACAGCGCGTACGCGTTCTCGGCCAATCCGCCCGCGGATGTCTCCAAGATCAACATCAAGCTGAACCTGAAGGATGCCGCCGCCACGCTGCCGACATTTACGCCGATCTTCCAGCCCGACCCGCCGAACAAGAGGTTTCTCGTCCTCCAGAACCAGACCTTGCGATCGACATTCTACAATTTCTATCCGTTTCCGGACCCTCTCGGACTCATCTACGGGCCCGAGAGGGATTCTCTTGCCGGCGGCCTGGGCTACGACATCTACGTCCAGATGCTCACCCCGGTGAGCGGGTACGTGCTGGAGGCGAACATCGAGCCGGGATCCGTCACGGTGACGATCAACGGCGTGGCGGAAACCCGGTTCCAGGTGGAGCCCGTATCCGGGACGCTCACCCTCCAGGTCGACGTCCTTCCGACGGACAGGATCGAGGTCACCTACCGGAAGGCGGAGGGGGGGGTGTCGGGCGGAGACATCCTTTTTGCGTGGCGGGACACGATCCCGCTTTCCGAAGACACCGATCTTTCCCTCGGAGCAGGTGTACGCTGGAACGCGAATCCATGGACATTCTCCCAGACGCCCTATTCGAAGTCGGGGACCGTGATCGGCACGGTCGGCATCGACGGAAAATCGGACAACCTGCAGTACTCCGGCGAGGCAGGCGTGTCCTACACGAACCCCGACACGACGGGCATCCTTCTGCTTTTTGCAATGGAAGGCAACTCGATCAACGTCGATTTGTCAGAGGACAATGCGTACCCGGCGAGCCTTCCGACCGAGATCGGCGGCCTCACGCAGGCCAATCGCGGTATCTTGACCTACCGGGACTATCGATCCTACGGCCCGCTCGGTTCTTCCTCTCTTCAGACGATAGAGACCGTTCCCGTTCCGTCGGCGCTGCCCTATTCCAGCGGGAGCAGGATGGGACCGTACAATGTCACGGGAAGCGACGGAAACCTGAACCCGGTGAGCCTCGTTTTCGAATACGATCTTGACCCGACAATAAGCGGCGGGGACTGGGTCGGTGCGAACATCCCGGTAAATGCCGGATCCGACACGGACCTCTCGGGCGCCCGGGCAATCACGGTGCGCCTGAGAGGCTTGCCAACATCAGGAACGGTCAGCGTGTACCTGCAGATCGGGAGCGTTTCCGAGGACCTGGACGGCTCCGGCGTGCTGAAAACGAAGGAAGCGACGTCGGACATCGGCTTCACTTTCGTCCAGGCGGATCCCCCGGTGACCCTGGAGGTAGGCGCGGGGCCCCAGCTCAAGGGAGACGGGAAGCTCGACTCGGAGGACCGCAACAGCAACGGAATTCTCGATCTCGAGGACCAGTTCCGGGTCATCACTCCCACCTTTACGCCGGACATGACCATATCCACCAACATTTCCGCTTCCTGGCAGAACTTTACCTATGCACTGACGGACCAGGACAGGCAGAACCTGCTCCAGGCGCGCAGCGTTCGGATCGTGATCGTGAACAATGGATACCCTGCCCGCGCGACCGGCGAAATCTTGGTGGATTCCGTGACGATCGAAGCCACGCCCTTCTGGCCCCAGACCGCGGCGGCGGCAGACAAGGCCAATGTGCAGATCCAGGAGGTCTCGGAAAACCTGGCACGGTACCAGCCGAGCGGCGGCAATTTCTCCAGCCGCTTTGCCGACACCTACAATCGGTTCCATCCGGACGGAGGGACCTACCAGGTCCTCGAGACGATCTGGGGGATACCTGCGGGCCTGTCCGGGCCGTTCACCGTGCAGGGATTCATCCCCCAGGGCACCAGCGACGAACCGCTGGGCACCGGCGGAATCCAGTACGAGACGGTCGTCTCCTACATCCGCGCCGGCCCCTCGGCGGGAACGACGTACACGTTCTCCCTGCTCGACAGCTCTTCCCACGGAATGGTGTGGAGCATCGCGAACGCAAGCATCGCGGACAACGCGTGGCACGAGGTGAAAGTCTCGAGAAAAAACAACTCCGTGACGATAGACGGAACCGATGTCGGGCCGCCGACGCAGTTCGACTCCTCGTACGGCAGCCTGGCCCAGCTGCAGGTCACGATGGCAGGGCCGAGCGGGACCGCGCCGCCGCAAAGCTACATCTACATTGACGACGTCTATCTCACCGATC
Source organism: Spirochaetia bacterium (assembly GCA_052144915.1). Lineage (GTDB taxonomy): Bacteria > Spirochaetota > Spirochaetia > SZUA-6 > Fen-1364 > Fen-1364. The sequence continues at coordinate 9,272 of JBKQPS010000076.1, forward strand.
CCCAATCCGTTTTCGGAGCCGCGATGGTCGGTTCGATTTCCGGAACGGTCCCGGGAACCATTCTGTCCGCCGGGAACACCCGGATTCTCTCGAACGTCGCATTCCGCCAGGACGTGGCCCTGTACTCGGCGGGCTTCGCGCCGCTGTACGGCGTGCCCTACGCCGCGGAGGATCTCTCTTCCCGCTCGCACCTGGATTCCGACATCGTGATCGCGCGGACGAGTCTCGACCTGCTCCTGAGGGACCAGGGGGGTTCGCTGAGCGCGTCGGGGGGACACCGTGTGACCGTTCCGGATGTGACTTCCCCGGTCGTCGTGATGGACGCGTTTTCCCTGTCCACGACCGGGGGATTCACGCGGGAAGACATGGTGGCCTTGACGGCCGGTTCGGCCGGGTCCCTGTCGGTGGACGCCGCCGCCAACGCGTCGCCGGATGAGACGGACACTTCCGGGCTTCTCACCCAGACGTGGCTGGCCGGTCTTACGCTGTCGCCCCTGCCCCCGTTCGGCATCTCCTCGACGCTGTCCCTTTCCCAGGCCGTCACCGGGTATCCGCTGGCCCAGGAATGGTACGGCGCACGCTGGGCTACGGAAACGGGCCTGCTGCTGCCCTGGATGGAAGGCGGCGACGTGACCCGCGCGGAGAAGCTCGGGGTCAAAGCAGGCATCCCCGCGGCGCCCCTTGGCGTCACCCTGGAAACCGACACCGGCGCGAGCGGCTCCAACTACTCCCCGACGGGGTTCACCCAGGAAAGCGATCTCTCGAGCGCCCTCTCGTTCCTGTACAAGCTGGGCCAGGGGGATTCATCCGACAGCGTCGGCCTGTCCTATCGCAGGTCACTCAGCATCACGACCAGCCCGGGGCCCGGCCCCCGGTTCCAGCAGGAGACGGACGAGCTTACCCGGATCATGTCCCTGCAGCCCTATTTCCTGGAGGGTATCCCGATCGTCGAGATCTTCTCCGACAACACGGGAACGGTGCTCCCCGATTGGAGCTCCGCCACGCAGGGGACCTACAGCCCGAGCATCGACCTGTCATTCCAGAGGAGCTACGGCTCGCGGCTGGCTGACCTGTTCATACCATCCAACTTCGATCTCGCCGTCGGCCAGGACCTGAAAATGAACCTGGAGCTGGTCCAGACCGACGTCTATGTCCGCCCGCGGATTTCCACGCGTGCGGTGAACCTCTTTGGGAGGCTGGGAACACATCCCCTGCTGCCGATGGTCCTGACGGACGACTACAGCCTCAGCCTGAACGCCTCCGTTGACGATACGACTCCCACCCTGTACCCGCAGTACGGAACCGGCCCGATTCTTTCCCATCTGTCGGTGCAGGCACAGGCGAGCTTTACCGGAGAGAACAACGGCGAGCTGACCCTGGTGGAAGCGGTGCGGCTGGACCAGGTGGGCTCCATCGTGCTGTCGAACGATTCCCAGGCGATCCTCGACTGGCGGGTCCAGCCCGCCGCGGGCATCCCGCTGCCCATCCTCCCGTCGGACATCAGCGCGACGGGGCGCTATGAGCATCGGGAGAGCGCCGAAGTGACCGTGGGCTACCAGGATTCGGGGGCGTTCCATCCCTTCACCCTGCTGCTCGGCCACGCGACGTCGCTGGTCTACCCGGGGCACGGGTCGATCAAGGCCACGTTGAACCTGGGCATGGACGTCGAGAATGAGCTTGCCGTCGGCCTGGCCTGGCGCTTTGCCTTCCGCCTGGCTCTCGAGGCAAAGTTGACGTTCTAGCAGGCCGATAATAGTTTTGCGCACCCGTGCGGTGTACTGTACGTGACGGGCAAGGAGGTCTCCATGACTGCGGCTTTCAAACGTCTCGCCGCGATCGCGGCAGTGTTCTGCCTGGCGGCCGCAGCGGCGTTCGCGCAGGACGGACAGGCGGCGAAGGGCCCGGCGTTTACGATGAGCCTCGGCATCGGCGTGCAGACCTTCAACGATCCCGGTGGGCCGGTGACGTACCAGTACGTTTCTCTCCTCCCGGGCTTCACCGACGGCAAGCTCGCGGTGGGGCTCGCGCTGGCCCTCGACTACAATTTCTCGGGCGGCTCGGGCAACTCCTTCGCGGTCCGGCAGGCGGACTGGCAGCCGACAGGCGCGGTGACACTGCAGAGCGTCGCCGCGATCTACCTGCCGAAGATCGCCTACGTCCGTTGGGGCGAGAAGGGAGATCCCGTGTTCGCGAGGCTGGGATCGTTCGACGATGCCACCCTCGGCGACGGCTTCATCATGGGAGCGTACAACAACACCCTCTTTCTCCCCACCGAGCGGCACCTCGGTCTCCAAGCTGACGCGATGCTCGACTCCCCGGGCCTCGGCGTTCAATCAGTCATCGGCAACCTTGCCGCGTTCGACGTGATGGCCGGCCGGATCTTCGCGCGGCCGTTCGCCGGGGCTTCGAGCGCCGTCCTCAGCGGCTTCCAGGTGGGCGCGACGGCCGCCGTGGACACCAGCCCGTACTTCGAAACGTTGTCGGGCGAAACGAGCACGGCCTCCGCCATCGGCGTGTTCGGGGCCGACATCATGGTGCCCCTCCTCGCAACGCAGGACGGCTATTCGCTGGCCGCTTTCACGGACGCCGCGACGATCCAGGGAACGACCTGGGGCACGATGATCGGCGTCGGCGGCAGGCTCATTACCGTCCTCACCTACGGAGCCCAGCTGCGGTTCCTGGGACAGGGCTTCACTCCCACGTACTTCGGGCCCACGTACGACGTGCTGAGAGACCAGCAGTACCAGGCCGTGCAGGCGGCCAGCTCCGCGTTCTCCACGTTCGGGTGGCTGGTCAGCTTCGGCACCTCCCTGCTGGACGACAGGGTGATCTTCAAGCTCAGCCTCGACGGGCCGTTCGTCACCACGGAGACCGATCCCCTGCTCAGCGAGGTCCACCTCAACGGCATCCTCTCCATGGTGCCGGGCGTATTGTCCGGATTCAGCTGCAATATCGTCTACGACAAGAAGGCGATCGGGAGCTTCGGGGACCTGGCCAGCGCGCAGAACGAGGCGATCCAGGGCCAGCTGCGATTCCAGTCAGGGCCGGCGACCGTCGCTTTTGTCTACATCCTCACGTATGACCCCCGGCAGCCGCTGCCGGACCAGTGGACGGTATCGTCCGGGCTGCAGAGCTCGATCGCGCTCTTCTAGGAAACGGAGGTGGTATGAGGTCACGATATCCCGCCGCGATCGCGCTGATGGCCCTCCTGGCTCTCCCGAGGATTCTCTTGGCGCAGTCGACTCCGGCCGCCACCGCGGAGCCGCCCGCGATATCGGCCACGATCGCGTACCACGAAAACAACAGCGGCACCTTCGACGTGCGGGACGAAGCCGGCATTTCCCGGGGGGAACCGGCCGACGGCGACGAGCTGAAGATCGGGTACACGATCGTCACGGGCTGGGGAGACGTCGCGGAGCTGAAGTTGAACCATACGAGCACGATCATCCGGGTGGCCGGAAACACGAACTTCCGCCTGGACGCGCTGCGCGGCGCGGCCGGCGGGCAGGACGTGTTCTCCATGGCCATCGGCAGGGTGCGCTTCGTGGCGGGCAGGGCCTCCACGAAAGACCTTTTCCAGGTCAAGGCCGGATCCGCGGTCTGCGGAGTGCGCGGGTCCGACGTCGTGATCGAAATGCTCGACACCACCAATGCCAAGTTGACCACGCTGGAAGGGACCGGGTGGATCCAGGCCGCCGACGGCCGCTCGCTGGACGTGCCGCAGGGTTACGCCGCCGACACCGCGGCTCCCGACTTCACCGCGCGGCAGGTTTCCCCGGATGTCCTCCAGGGTCTCCAGGACCAGATGAAGTTCGCGAGGCTCGACGTCAACGAGACGATCGCCGTCAACAGGGCCTCCTCGGCGTCACTCCCGCAGGGCGCCCCGGGCAGCGGTCCATCCGGGACTCCCGCGCCGTCGGCCACGTCGGCCGCGCCGGAGACGCCAACGGCCACCTCGGCAAAGACCCCGCCGGCGGCGCAGACCAGCAGCACGGCCCTGGCATGGCTGCGCAACATCCTCGGCATGGAAATCGGGTCCCTGACCGTCGCGGACCCGAACAACCCGGGCAGCACCCTGACGTACGCGATGGCCGTGCTCGAACCGACCTTCACGACGGGCAAGCTGAAAATGGTCCTGTACCTGCCCGTCACCTTCCAGGGCGACCTGTTCAACGAGAGCGGCTGGTACAGGCCCGCCGGCAACAACGAGTGGAGCTTCGGCACGGACCAGAGCGGCCTGTCCCACCAGGCGGCGGACTTCGCGCGCGACCTATTGTGGAAGATCAAGGACATCGAGTACGGCGCGCGGAAGGACCCCTTCTTCCTGAAGGTCGGGAACCTGGACGGCGTCACCATCGGCCACGGCCTGGTCATGAGCAACTTCGCCAACGACACGGATTTCCCGGCGGTGCGGCACGTCGGCGTGGACGTCGGGGTCGACACCCCGGCGGGAGGCTTCGAGGGATTGGTGAGCGATGTCGCCCCCGACATCGTGGGAGGATCGCTGGAGCCACCGGACGTCATCGGCGGACGGATCTCGGCTCCGCTCGTGCCCGGGGCTTCCGCGAAGATCGGCTTTTCCGCGATCGTCGATCTGAATCCCGCGCGTGATTTCGTCGATCCTGCGAACGGGATCGTGATGCCCGGTCCCGGGGCGGCCG
>JBKQPS010000077.1:0-11139 GCA_052144915.1 Spirochaetia bacterium
GCATCATCGACAGCTCGTAGAAATCAGTCAGAAGGGTGAGATTCATGGAGGGTGTGGAGGATGGGGGATTCGAACCCCCGACCTACAGATTGCGAACCTGCCGCTCTACCAACTGAGCTAATCCCCCCTGCAGTCAGAAACTGATCGACGCTGCTCGCCAAATCTATATCGGGGCTCGATTTCAGGTCAAGACCCTGCTGCGACGCTGCGGGGAAATGGCCTGTGCCTGCAGGGAGCCGTGGATCCGCTGAGCATCGAGAGGTCGCACGGTTCTATCGCGAAAAATCAAATGGTCCAAAGCTCGCCGTTCGAAAGAGGTTTCCAGGTGGGAATTTTCCCGGTGAGGATCGGCTGCGAACAGACAAGGTGGCCTCCTGGCACGTCGGCCGCCCAGAGCGTGTAATACCGGTCCCTTTCTTCTACGGTCTCATGTTTCTCCAGCCGCGCATCGGAATATCCTCGATATGCGTAAAGGGATACGCCATTTGTGAGAAGAAAAGTGAGGGAATTGTATTCGAAGTTCTCCCGGACATGCCGTATTGCTTTTTCCAAAGCAGTCCGTGTGTCCTTGTGCTGCTCTACTGCCTCCAGCAGGAACAGAAAAAAGCGCTCGCTATCCGTGCGCCCTGCGGGCGAGTATTTTTCAAGGGGAAGCTTGTCTTCTTCGTAAATTGTGCCGTTGTGGCAAAAGGACCATCCATTCCTCAGGAATGGATGGGTGTTTTCAATTGCTCGATTCCCCACAGAAGCCTTTCTGAAATGGGCCAGGAGAATATTGCTGGGGTGCTTCCCGATCTCATCCACGGCATTTTCCCATGCCGCGCGGTCCTGGGAGGCGTCGTGAGCGCTTCGTCCATAGTAGCGCGCCTGCCCATCGGAATACCCTGCCATTCCCCATCCATCCAGGTGTCCGCGGGATGCGGAGGATTTCACCTTGCCCGTCGTGCACAGAGGATAGAAGGCCGCAAGCCATTCACCGGACACCGGGCCACCGGAAACCACGCCCAACATTCGGCACACGGCTCGACTCCTCCCGGCTAGAAATAATTCGAGGTAATTCCGCCGTCGATCACGACGACGGCACCGTTGGTCCAGGCCGACTCATCCGAGGCGAGGTGAAGCGCCATGTACACCACATCCTGCGGCTGGCCGAACCGGTCAAGGGGAATGCGCGGGAGCCGCTTGTTGCGTTCCACGGGATTGGTGAGGAGCCATTCCGTGATCATGGGCGTTTCAATCGGGCCCGGACAGATGACATTCGCGCGCACCTTTTTCGGGCCGAATTGAACGGCCATTGATTTTGTCAATGCGATCACCGCCCCCTTGCTGGACGCGTAGGCGTCTTGAGGAACCGTGCAGCCCAAAAGAGCGGTAAAAGAAGCGATGTTGATGATCGAGCCGCCGCCCCTTTTCACGAGCTGCGGAATGCCGAACCTGCTGCAAAAAACAACCCCCATGAGGTTCACCTTGAACACGCGTTCCCACACCTCGGTCGGGGTGTCGATGACGGAATGATCGTCGGGCGGAAATATGCCGGCGTTGTTATAAAGGACGTCTATCCCTCCGAAGGTTTGTACCGCGGTTTCGATGAGCCTGGCGCAATCTTTCTCCTGGGAGATATCGGTCTTCACGAATATGGCATCCTTCCCTTCGGCCCGAATCCCTGCAACGAGCTTCTCCCCGGGCTCCTGCGCGAGATCTCCTGCAACGACCTTGGCGCCTTCCCGGGCGAAGAGGGAACACGCCAGCGCTCCCATCCCCTGCGCTCCGCCGGTGATGACACACACCTTCTCCTTCAGCCGCATGAGTCCTCCTCATATCCTCTCGAAGTACCTGCTCGATTCCCAGCACGTCACCGCCTTGTCGTATGCCGCGGCTTCAACGCGGGCCGTGTGAAGATAGTGCCGTATGACCGGTTCCCCGAACGCTTCCCTGGCAGCCTGGCTGGCCTCGAGCGCCGCAATGGCTTCATGCAATGTGCCGGGGACTCGGGGCAGGGGCGAGGACGCGTATGCGTCCCCTTTCAATTCACCGGGAGATTTCAGCTTTTCCTGAATTCCTTTCAGGCCGGCCGCAATGGTTGCCGCAAACGCCAGGTAGGGGTTGGCATCCGCTCCCGGGATACGGTTTTCAAGACGAAGGCTCTGTTTTTCTCCGACGATGCGGAACCCGCAGGTTCTGTTGTCGTGCCCCCACGCGATTCGAGTTGGCGCAAACGTCCCGGATTGATAGCGCTTGTAGGAGTTTATGGTCGGGGAAAAAAAGTATGAGAACTCCCGGGCCAGCGTCATCTGTCCGGCGAGATAATGGTGGAAGATTTCGGACATGCCGTGCGGCATCGCGGGGTCGTAGAAAAGATTGCCTTTTCCGCTGGCAGGCCAAAGACTGGAGTGCAGGTGGAAGCTTGAACCGGCCTGAGTTGCACTGTACTTCGCCATGAAAGTGACGGCGACGTCGTTTTGCGAGGCGATCTCCTTCACTCCGTTTTTGTATATCACGTGCCGGTCAGCCATTTCGAGCGCCTCGTCAAAGGACAAGGCGATTTCCTGCTGGCCCATTCCCCATTCGCCCTTGCTGAATTCCACTGGAATCGCAGCGCCCTCCATGCCGTTTCGAATCTGCCGGATGAGCGATTCATCCCGGCTGATTTGAAGAATGTGATAATCCTCGACGTAGTCACCCGAGGGCTGGAGATGGTGATAGTCTTTCTGACGCGCCGACTCATAGGTGTCTTTGAAGAGATAGAACTCCAGCTCCGAGGCCGTCTTGAACAGGAAGCCCATATTCCTGGCTTTCTCTATCTGGCGCTTGAGAATCTGCCGAGGAGACTCTTCGATCGCGTCCCCCTGCGTGGTCACCACGTCGCAAATCACGAGGGCCGTCTTGGACAGCCAGGGAATAAGGCGGAGAGTGTTCCAGTCGGGGAGAAGCCGAAAATCCTGATAGCCGGTGTCCCAGCTCGCGAGGGTGTATCCGGGGATGGGTTCCATGTCGAGATCGACCGTCAACAGATACGAGCACGCATGCGTGCCGCTCCTGGCGACCTCGTCCACGAAGAACCTGCCGGTGACTCGCTTGCCCATGAATCGGCCATGCATGTCGACCATGACCGCCAGCACCGTGTCGATCTCGCCGGCCCGCACCTTTTTTGCAAGCTCTTCAGGGGTCAGGTTCCCCGCCATTTTTCCTCCTTATGAGATGCCCACAGTAATAGGTAACTAGGCGGGGTAGGACCGACAAGGTCAAAAAAGAGACGTTCAGCGATCACGGCATGATGAGACGGACCACCCGGTCGTCGAGCATGTCTGCGACGTAGATGCGCCCGGCCGCATCGACGGCGATTCCGCGGGGATGGTCGAACTGGTTGCCGGCGCCGCCGAGGGTGGTCCAGTTGGCGCCATCCATGTCGTCCATGCGGACGATCCGCTCGTTGATCATGTCCGCGATGCAGATGTGCCCGACGGTATCGAGTGCGATTCCCGCGGGGTACTTGAGCTGGCGGGCGGACGCCCCCGCGCTGCCGAGGGTGGTCCAGTTCGTGCCTTTCATGTCATCCATGCGGACGACCCGGGAGTTCGCGTAGTCGGCGACATAGATGCGTCCGCGGGCGTCGAGAGCGACGCCGGCGGGATACTTGAACCGGTTTGCCTCACTGCCCTGCCTGCCGAATTCGGCCCACCCCGCCCCGTCCATGTCATCCATCCGCACGATCCGGCTGTTGCCCTGGTCCGCGACATAGATGCGCCCCTGCGCATCGACCGCGATCCCGGCAGGGGTGATGAACTGACCGGTGCCGCTGCCGAAGCTGCCGAACGCAATCCATCCCGCGCCGCTCATGTCGTTCACGCGAACGATCCGGCTGTTGCCCTGATCCGCCACGTAGATGCGTCCCTCGGCATCGACCGCAGCCCCCGCCGGGGATTTGAAACGGTTCACGCCGTGTTCGGCGCCGTCGAGCACGGTCCAGCCGGTGCCATCCATGTCATTCACGCGAACGATCCGGCTGTTGCCCTGATCCACGACATAGAGACGCCCCTGTGCATCGACGATCACTCCGGCGGGGTATTTCAGCTGACCGGCCCCGCTGCCGAGTGCACCAACGGTCTGCCAGCCGTAGGAGATCGCATACGTCGCCGTCACCACGCTGGAGGCCGTCGTTCCCGGTGCGGAGGCGATTGCCTTGATGGTGACAGCCGTCCCGTTTCCCGCGACTGCAATGGGCGCCGTGTAGGCTGCCGAAGAGCCGGTCGGCGTGGAGCCATCTGTCGTGTAGTGAATCACCGAGCCCGGGAGCGAGCAGCTGATCACCACCGACTGGTCGCGCGGATAGGTCCCGGCAGCCGGGCTGAACTCGGGGCTCGCGCCTTTTCCGTAGGCGATGATGTACGTCGCAGCCCCGACACTCGATGCGGTCATTCCGGTCGCCGTCGCGATCGCCTTGATCGTCTCGTTTGTCCCATTTCCCGCAACAGGGATCGGCGCGGCGTAGTCGGCCGAAGAGCTGGTCGGCGTGGAACCATCCGTGGTGTAGTGAATCACTGCGCCCGGCGTGGCGGCGCTGATCGTCACCGACTGATCGCTCGAATAGGTGCCCCCCGCAGGGAGGAAGGACGGCGTCGCGGCCATGGCGCCGATCGAGTAGGCCGCCGATGCCGTATTGGAACCCGCCGCCCCCGCGACGTACGAAACGGCCCGGATGGTCAGGGACGTCTCCACGCGCACGGGCCCCGCGTACAGCGTCCCCACTGTCTCCGTCGGCGCGCTTCCGTCCGTCGTGTAGCGGATGGATGCCCCAGCGGTCGTTGCACTGATCGTGACCGTCTGCAGGGTCGTGTAGGACCCTGCCGGCGGGCTGAAAGTCAGGGCGGCGGCCTGTTGTGTCGTGGTTTCAGACGACGCCGGATTCGCAGACGAGGTGCTTGATGAGATCGAGGTCGGTGTGTTCGCGTCCGGGTTGGAGCAACTCGTCACCCCGCCCAGGAAACCGAGGACCACCGTCGAGAGCAGGATGAGCGTTCTTGCGGACATGTCGTGTCTCTACCGGGGACAGTATACGCAAAAATCCGTCCCGCGCGCGAGGACGTCGTGCGTCCCGGCCGGGCACTCTCTCCCCGCGGGCTTACGCGATCAGCACCCGCGCCGGCTCCTGCTTCCCCTTGTCCAGCAGGCCTGCCTTCAGCGCCTCGTCAATCCGCTCGACCAGCACGAAGCGCATCTTGCCCCTGACATCCTCGGGCACATCCTCGAGGTCCCGCTCATTGCGCTTCGGCAGGATGACGGTCGTCAGGCCCGCGCGGTGCGCGGCAAGCACTTTCATCTTCACGCCGCCGATCGGCAGGACCCTGCCCCGAAGGGTCACTTCTCCCGTCATTCCCACGTCGCTGCGCACCGGCCTGCCCGTGAAGAGGCTGGCGATGGCCATAGTCATTGCCACGCCCGCCGAGGGGCCGTCCTTCGGTGTCGCCCCTGCCGGGACGTGAACGTGGACGTCCGACTGGGTGAAGAGGTCCGGGTCGATGCCGAGCTCGGCCGACTTGGCGCGCACGAAGCTGTGGGCGATGCGGGCGCTCTCCCGCATGACGTCTCCCAGCTGGCCGGTGAGCATGAACTCTCCCTTGCCTTTCATCCGGGTCGCTTCGATGAACAGGATGTCCCCGCCGACGGGGGTCACCGCGAGCCCGGTGGCGATGCCGGGGATCTCGATGGACTCGGAGCTCTCCGATTCGAACTTCTCCTTGCGCAGCATCTCTCGCACAACGTCGGGGGTGATCTCCACCGCCGGCTGCCCCGCCGCGATCTTTGCGACCGTCTTTCGGCAGATTGCGCCGATCTGGCGCTCGAAGCTGCGCACGCCCGCCTCCCGCGTGTAGTCCTGGACGATTTTCCGCAGAGCTTCCTCGGTGAAGACAACCTCTCCCGGGCGGAGGCCGTTCGCCGCGAGCTGGCGCTTCACCAGGTGCTCCTGGGCGATCTTCACCTTCTCGTGCTCGGTGTAGCCGTCCAGGTGGATGATCTCCATCCTGTCGCGCAGAGGCGCCGGGATGGGCTCCAGCTGGTTGGCGGTCGTCACGAACATCACGTCGCTCAGGTCGAAGTCCACGTTCAGGTAATGATCGCGGAACGTTCCGTTCTGTGCCGGGTCCAGGACCTCCAGCAGCGCGCTCGAAGGGTCTCCCCTCCAGTCGCTGCCCACTTTGTCGATCTCGTCCAGCATGAACACGGGGTTGCGGGTGCCCGCACGCTTGACGGCCTGCATCACCCTGCCGGGCATCGAGCCGATGTAGGTCCGGCGGTGGCCGCGGATTTCCGCCTCGTCGCGCATGCCCCCGAGGCTCATCCTCGTGAACTTGCGGCCGAGGGCCCGGGCGATGCTCTGGCCGAGTGACGTCTTTCCGACCCCCGGGGGGCCGACGAAGCAGAGGATCGCGCCCATTGCCCGGCCCGTCTTGCCGTCTTCTGATTTTTCCCTCTGGATTCCTCTTTCCTTGAAGAGCTTTCGCACCGCGAGGAACTCGATGATGCGGTCCTTGACCTCCTCCAGGTCGTAGTGGTCTTCGTCCAGCACGCGCCGGGCATTGCCGACGTCCAGCTGGTCCTCGCTGGACGTGCTCCAGGGAAGCTCCACCATCCAGTCGAGATAGGTCTTGATCATGGAATACTCGGGCGACTGCGCCGACATGCCCGTGAGGCGCTTCAGCTCGCGCTCGGCTTCCTTTTTCGCCTCTTCGGGGAGGTTCGCCTTGGCCAGCTTCTCCGTGTACTCCGTGACCACGGACGAGGCCTCGTCCATGTCGCCCAGCTCTTTCTGGATGGCCTTCATCTGCTGGCGGAGGAAGTATTCGCGCTGGTCCTTTTCCATCTCTTCCTTCGCCTCGGTGCGGATCTTCTGGCCGAGGCTCAGCACTTCCTTCTGGTGACCCAGGTGCATGACCAGCGCCCGCAGCTTCTCCTTGATCGAGTCGATCTCGAGGAGCTTCTGGGCATCAGGGGCCTCCAGCTGGCTGTTGGCGGCGATGAGGTACGCGAGGTAGCGGGGGTCCGTGACGGTTGCCAAGAACTGCGCGGCCTCGTTGGGAATGTTCGGGGAGAGCTGCACGATTTCGCGTCCCAGCTCCTTGAGGTTCGCCATCAGCGCTTCGATCTCGACATCGGTCTCCATCACCTCGGCGGCGCTCGCCACCCGGGCGCGGAGGTAGGACTCCGATGAGAGCCAGTGGAGGATGCGGATGCGCTCGAGGCCCTGCACCACGACCTGCATGGTCCCGTCCTGGCCCCGGACGACCCGGAGAATGCGGACCATTGTCCCAGTCTCGTGCACTTGGCCGGGGAGGGGCTCCTCGACGTTCTTGTCTTTGGACGCAAAAAGCCCCACCAGGCTGTCGGCCTGCATTGCCTCTTCCACGAGCCTCACCGACCGGGCAATTCCCACGGTCAGGGGAATGACGGAGAAGGGGAACGCGACGGAATCCCGCAGCGGAAGGATCGGGAGCTCGCGGGGGACGCTCACCGGCTGCTCGTTGTTTTTCGGTCTGAAGAAATTTGCCATGCCTGTAAGATACGCACGAGCGGCAAATTCACAAAACCTCCCCAAACGGCCAGTGCCGGAGCAGCCGGTCCGGCCGCAAGAATCGGGTTGCTCCGCACTTCCGCGTCCGCTACTTTCGCTCCATGGCACCGCTGGATCTCATCCTTCTCCTCGTGCTGTCCGCGATCTGGGGGAGCTCTTTCATCTTCATGCGCTACCTCGTGCCGATCATCGGCCCCGTTGCAACGGCGGACGCGCGAATGCTCTTCGCGGGAGCGGCCCTCGTCCTGTTTTTCCTCCTTACCCGGTTCAGGCCCGAGTGGAAAAAGAACTCGCGGCATTTCCTGGTGATCGGCGTTCTGAACTCGGCGATCCCGTTCGTGCTCTATTCGGCTGCCGCGCTGGTGCTGCCCGCGGCCATGGAGGCGATTTTCAACTCACTGTCACCAATGTTCAGCGCGATCTTCGCCGCTCTCTGGATGAACGAAAGGCTGACGCCGCGCAAGATCGCCGGCCTGCTGCTCGGTGCCGGCGGCGTGGTGACGATGAGCAGCCTGGGCGGTCTGCGCTTCGACGCGGCGACCATTCTCGCGGTTGCCGGCTGCATCCTCGCGCCCCTGTGCTACGGGCTGGCGGGTGTCTACATCCGGACGCGCGCGTCCGGCGCCCGGCCGATGGCAATTGCGGGCGGAAGCCAGCTCTTTGGCGGCCTCGCGCTGCTGCCGTTTGCTTTCGTGTTTCCGCCGCCGGCCTCCTCGCTCGACGCGCGGGTTGTCCTCATCGTAGTCGCCTTCGCCCTGGCCTGCAGCGCCGCGGCGTATCTGATCTACTACAAGCTGATCGCTGACATCGGGCCAACCAAGGCGCTCACGGTGACCTTCCTGATTCCGGTCTTTGCAATGGGCTGGGGCCTGCTCTTTCTCCACGAGGCGGTTACCTGGAGCATGCTCCTGGGAGCGGCGATCATCCTCGTCGGCACCTTCCTGGTCGCCGGGCGGAGCGTGAAAACGAAGGAAGCGCCCACGGTTGTTCCGGCGCAGGGCCCGCGCGTATATTAAGAGTATGGGATTTACCCTGGATATCGGGGCGCGCGCCCCCTCATTTGCGCTACCTGCCACTGACGGCAAGACTTACCGCCTTGAGGACTTCGCGGGCGCCCCCGTCCTCGTCGTCTTCTTCACCTGCAACCACTGCCCGTACGTCCTGGGCTCGGATGAAAAGACGCGGGAGACCGCGGAGAAGTTCGCGCCGCGCGGCGTGCGGTTTGTCGCCATCAACTCCAACGACGAGCGCACCCATGCGGAGGACGACTTCGCCCACATGGTGCAGCGCATGATGGACAAGAAGTTCCCGTGGGTGTACCTGCTCGACAAGAGCCAGGCATCGGCGCGCGCGTATGGCGCGCTGCGCACCCCGCACTTCTTCGTCTTCGGCAAAGATCGGTTCCTGCTGTACACGGGACGGGCGGTGGACAACCCAAAAGAGCCCGGGAAGGCGACGACGAATGATCTTGAGAACGCCCTGGAGGACATCGTCGCGGGTCGGCAGGTCGGAACGCCGGTGACGAACCCGATCGGGTGCAACGTGAAATGGCTGGGCAAGGACGCGCACTGGATGCCGGCGGAGGCGTGCGACCTGGTGCCCCGCCACGCCGGAGCCTCCCGCCACGCATAGCGCGGCTGCCGGCTCCGGGGCATGCGTTATTGACGTTAGCATAAATAATGGAATAAAGTGTGAACACCCTGGGAGGGGATGTTCATTATGAGGCCGAAGGGATCCGCGGATGTCCTGCTGACGCGCAGGCAACAAGCAATCAAAATGCTTTCCGAGGAGATTTCTCTCAACGAGATTGCTCGGCGAATTGAATGTAGTCCTAGCTCAGTGATGCGGTGGCGCGATTTGTGGGATGCCCTTGGAGAGGAAGGCCTGAGGGTGCGCACGGCCACGGGTCGACCTCCGAAGATGAGCGACAAGCAGAAGACGAAGCTGTTGAAGCTACTGCTGCAAGGGCCGACGGCCTTCGGGTGGCCTACTGATGTATGGACGACTCGACGCGTCGCTGAGTTGATCCGCAAGAAGTTCTCCATCGACTACCATTTCACTCACGTTGCCCGCATCCTGCACGCTTTGGACTGGGGCCCCCAGAAGCCCGAACGACGCGCCCTGGAGCGCAACGAGGCCGCCATCCAGCGGTGGAAGGCCGCTGACTGGGAGAGGTTAAAAAAAACGCCTCGCGGTTGGGCGCCTACCTGATTTTCATCGACGAATCGGGCTTTATGCTGACCCCCACGGTCCGTCGGACATGGGCACCTGTTGGCTGCACCCCGCTGATTCGTCATCGCTTTGCCAACGATCGCATCTCGGTGATCTCGGGCGTATCCGTCAGTCCAACCCGAAAGCGCTTGGGGTTGTTTGGCATGCTCTTCTGGGACAACATCGCCCAGGATGAGGTGGTGGCCTTCTTGCATGAAGTGTTGCGCCACCTGCGCGGTCATGTCATCGTGCTTTTGGACAACAGTAACACCCATAAAGGCGCGCCGCTTCGCGACCTATGCCGAAGATTCTCACGCTTGCACGTTCAGTACTTTCCTCCCTATGCTCCCGAGCTCAATCCTGATGAGGGCGTCTGGAGTCTGTTGAAGAGTAGACTGGCCAACGGACACCCCGACGATATACATGAACTCGCGGAGCGGTTGCAGGAGGAGTTCAAGCACCTGGCAGGATCGCAGTCAAAGTTGCGGGGTTGCGTCCAACAATCTGAGTTGCCTTTTTGGTAACTATTCAGCTGTACGCGCCATGCCTGCGCTGCTTGAGAGGTTTTTCCCAGTCAGTTACGATGAGGCGGAAAGGATCCCGCGATTGCACAGACTCTCGCAACGCATTTTGAGAATGAAAGAAAGTCGTGAGCCGATGTACGCAGTGCGGAACATGCATCGAGGAGTGTCCGATCGTCAGGCACACGGATCTGAAGGAGACGCCCCCACGGGAAATTCAGGAGAAAGTCATCGGTTTCCTGAATGATGGAGCTGGTGACAACGTAGTCTATACGAAGGCGTTTGCCTGCATGCGTCCGCGGGCGGTGTCCGGAAGGTCTCAATCCCTTGACGATCAACGAAATAATCAAATACGACTACAGGCGCCGCAGCCTGGCGCAGATTCCGTACACCGATCCGCGGGACCCTTTGGCCAAGCAACGCGTTCTCTCCAGCATCCAGGTTTCCGGCAGGGATTACGCAAGGATCTTCGCCCCGTCTGAGAAAACGGCGGCACGATATGTCTTCTTTCCCGGGTGCAATGTCTACCTTCAGCCGGAAAAGATTCTCAGCGCTCTGGATATCATGAGCTTGATAGCGGACGATTATGTCTTCCTGCCGGGAATGGACAATTGCTGCGGGAACGCTTCCATCGAGGCAGGAGACGTCGACAAGGGCTATCGGGCAGCCCAGGAACTTGTTGCAACGATCAAATCATACAGGCCGGAGGCGGTGATCCTGTGGTGTCCCACCTGCTACTGCAGGTTCCTGACGACCATCGCGGAGACGATGGAGGTGCCATTCCAGTTTGTCTCCTTTCCCCAGTACCTTGCGCAGAATATCGAAAAGCTTCCATTCAAG
>JBKQPS010000078.1:0-7811 GCA_052144915.1 Spirochaetia bacterium
GGGCGCCGCCGACACCCACGGCGGAGCCCCTCCGCCCCGACGAACCCCGCCCGAACCACGCCATGTTCAGTGCGCGCTCCCCGACACGCAGGCGGAGTGGCACGCGGAATGGCACGCCGAATGACACGCGGAATGGCACGCCTGGTGACACGCCGAATGGCAGGCGTTGTGGCATGCCGAGTAGCACGCGCCCACGCCCCCGGTCATCGCCTGGGGAGGCGCAAAACATCCCTTGAAACACGACGCGGAGGCCATGAACTGCTGGTAGCCGCCGGTGAAGTCGTGCGGCAGGACAACCGAGGCATACGCCGCCTGGTTCCAGTAGATCCAGCGGTAGGATGACCAGTAGTAATAGTAGGGATCGGCCCGATCCTGCGCGGTCTCCGCTTTCTGTTCGAGCTTCTTTCTATAATAATCCCGCGTGGCGTCGATGTCGCAGTCCCAGATCTTCTCCTGCAGCTTCGCCAGCACCTTTTCAAAAAAGTCCGCCAGGAGGCCGGAGAGCACCAGTCCCTTGGTATCGAAAGACTGGAGGAACATCTCCTCGTACTCATGCTCCGCTTTCCGCGCCGTCAGGATCCTGATCTGCAGCGGATCCTCGGCCGCGACCTCGATGATGCCCTGGCGCTTCAGTCCCTCCAGCATGATGGCCGTCACCCGGGGCAGCGGCATTTCCAGCAGCAGCGCCACTTCGACGGGATGCAGTCCCTCGGCGATCTTTCCCTTCACGGTGTAGGTCCCCGCGAACAGCCGGGGAGGAATCCAGTTGTCGCCCGCCCACGAGATACCCTTCACTTTCTCCATGGTCTTTCCGTATCCGCGCGCCTTCAGGACGTACAGCAGAATCACGAGGGCCAGGAGGATCAACAGGGAGACCGACGTGGCGATGAGGCCGGCCTGCGGCCGCTCCACGGCCGGTGCCGCCTGCTGCTCGGGGGCGGTCGCGCTACCCGTGGTGCCGGAGGGCGCGGTGGCCTGGCCGGCGCTCGTGCTTTCCGAAAGGACCCCCGCCGTCATCGGAACGGCGGACCGGTTCAGGTAGAACTGCAGTCTCTGCGTCTGGAAGGCGGCAAGATTCTCCTGGTGGAAGCGAAGGGTCAGGTAATACTTTCCGTCCATCGCCCTGGTGCCGAACGAATCGATGCTGTTTTCCTTGTTGACGTACGGCTCGGTTCGGAATCCTGCCTGGGTCAGCGTGGCATCCGGCACCTTTTCGCCGGGGACCACGATCGGCAGCTCGACGCGGATGGTGCGGTGCTCCATGGGATAATCCCATTGCTCGGGCGCCCAGTCGAAGTAGAACAGCTCTCCGTACTGGTCGGACCTCGTCCAGCCGACGAGCCGGGAGCCGGCGAGGTCCTCCGCGTAGTTGAGGAAGTACATCGCCTTTCCACTGAACGCGCGGCCGCCGGCGAGCACCACGTCGTACTTGCCGCTTCCCAGGTCGGTGATGCTCAGGCCCACCCGCTGGTTTCCCGCGAGGTCGGCGAAACACTGGTCCAGGTTGAACACGGGAGTCGCGGCGGCGCCAAATCCGCCTCCGGCGGCGCCCAATCCGCCTCCGGCGGCGCCAAATCCGCCTCCGGCGGCGCCCTGGAAATAGAAGCCGTGCATCTGGCCGCCGGAGACCTGCCAGTCCGTGCTCTCGAAAAACGCCGCCTTGCCGTCGGGGCGGATCACCACGTCGGTTTCCACCGAGCCGAGGGTGACAGACTGTGCGAACGCGGAGGGCACCAAGGCAGCCAGGAGGACCGCCACAACCAGGACGACCACTGTTGTCTTTCTCATTTGTCCAGCTCTTTCATGATGTGCAGGCGTTCCTTGCCGCTCGTGCCCAGCAGGTCTTCGGTGACCCGCTGCCGGATCACGCCGGCGCATTCCACGATTTCCTTCGAAAGGCCTTCCACCGGCGCGGCCTCCGGGGTGCCGGGCAGGCCGTAGCGCCTGCCAGTGGCCGTCTCATCTCTTTCTCCCAAATACACCTGGCAAATCTCGAGCACTCGCTCGATGCGCTCATTGGCGATCGGTGAATACAGCGAAAGCTCCCGGCATTTCTCCAGGTACGAGCCGGATTCCTGCAGAAACAGCTCCACGGCGCGGGTCATTTCGTCGCTTCCCAACCGCAGCACCGAGATGCCTTGGCGGATTTCCTCGTACCGTGATATCTTCTGGCGGATCTGCTTCTGCCGGTCCTCGTCCTCTTTTGCCACCACTTCGCGCGCGCCGCGCCGGGTGAAGAACAGCCCGCCGGCCAGCACCACGTAGGCGGCAAGGATCACGATGTTGGGGGCCAGCGCATGCCCCCGAAGGAACGCCGCAGAGAGCACGACGAGGCCCGCGGCCGGGAGCGCAAGGGCCAGGTGAAACCTCGAGCGCAGGTAGAGAAGAAAAGACCGTTGCGGGGGCATGGAGCCCTCAGTATAGTGCGATCGGGCCTCCCGCACCAGCAAGAACAGCAGTCGGTTCCCGTGCCCATCGGGGCCGCGCGGCCGCTTGACAGTTTGGCGGGGTGGTCTACAATCAGGGATATCCGCATCGAGCCCGGGTCATGCGGCACACACCGACGGCGCATCGACCCTACTGTTGTTTTCTTTCCGGCACTTGGTCAAAGCCAGGGTCAAGGTATCGCGCTCGCGATACCGGGGAAGGAGGAGGCGTGGGCAGTCTGCAATCGATTTCCCAAATCGTGGACAAATATGGCCATGATCGCCACCGGCTCCTGGACATCATCCGGGAGGTGCACGCAGACCGCGGGTATCTCAACGATGATGACGTGGAGGCGATCGCGAAAACGCTCGACATCCACAGGATCGAGATCCACGACACCGCCACCTTCTATCATTTCTTCTCCCGCATGCCGCGGGGCAAGACCATCGTCCGGCTCTGCAAAGCGGTCGTCGAGAAGCAGCACGGCATGCCCGCCGTTGCGCAGGCTTTTGAGAAGGCCGTCGGCTGCAGGTTCGGGGAGACGTCCGCCGACGGGGCGATTTCTCTGCAGTACGTCTCCTGCATCGGGATGAGCGACCAGCCGCCCTCGGCCCTGATCAACGGCAGCGTCGTGACGGCGATCAAGCCCGCGGACGTCTCTCGGATAGTCGCGAGCATCCGGGAAGGGAACGGGGTAACCGGCAGCAGGGTCGAAACGAACCTGAGGCTCACCGGTCCGGTGATCTTCGCTCCCCTCGAACGCGGTCATGCTGTCAGATCCGCGGTCAACAAGAGCCCCGAGGAGGTCATCGGGGAGATCACAAAGTCGAAGCTCCGGGGGCGCGGAGGAGCGGGATTCCCGACGGGGATGAAGTGGGATTATTGCCGCAAGGCGAAGGGAGACGCCCACTACGTGGTCTGCAATGCCGACGAGGGGGAGCCCGGGACGTTCAAGGACCGCGTCGTCTTCACGGAGACTCCGGACCTCGTATTCGAAGGCATGACGGTGGCCGGATACGCCGTCGGCGCCCAGGAGGGCATCGTGTATCTCCGGGCCGAGTACGAATACCTCCTCTCCGGTCTGTTGGAGGTTCTCGATCGGCGCCGGCGGCTCGGGCTCCTGGGAAGCAACATCTGCGGCAAAGAGGGCTTCGATTTCGATGTGCGCATCCAGATGGGCGCCGGGGCATATGTCTGCGGCGAGGAATCGTCGCTCCTGGAGTCGGCGGAAGGCCGCAGGGGCGCGCCGAGAAACCGGCCGCCTTTCCCCGTGACAAAGGGGTACAAGAGTCAGCCGACGGCGCTGAACAACGCGGAGACGTTGTGCTGCGCCGCCCGGATTCTCGCGAAAGACGCCGACTGGTTCGCCGGCCAGGGCACCCGCGACTCGACGGGCACCAAGCTGCTGAGCGTCTCGGGGGACTGCGCCAGGCCCGGCACCTACGAGATGGAGTTCGGGATCAGCGTCAACAAGCTCCTCGAGCTCGTCGGAGCCGATGATGTTGCTGCCGTGCAGGTCGGCGGGCCATCGGGCACGTGTGTCGCCCCCAAGGACTTCGGCCGAAAGATCTGCTACGAGGACCTCTCCACGGGAGGATCGGTCATGGTCTTCGGCCAGGGCCGCGACATGCTGGAGGTCGTTCGCGATTTCACCGAGTTCTTCACGGAGGAGTCCTGCGGATGGTGCGCTCCCTGCCGGGTGGGATCCACGGTGCTGCTGCGAATGCTCGACGAGATCCGCGCCGGACGCGGGACGGAGGATGCCCTGTACCAGATGATGCAGCTCGGGGACACGGTCAAGGCGTGCAGCCGGTGCGGGCTCGGCCAGTCATCGGCCAATCCCTTCCTGACCACCCTCAGGAACATGCGGGACATCTACACGGCGCGCTTGTCCGAGCACGAATATGTGCCGCGGCTGGACCTGAGAAAGGCCGTCGCGTTCTCCGAAGAGCTTGCCGGACACAAGTCCAACGTGAGGGAGGAGTAAGGTGAAAACGTTCACCTTCGTTCTTGATGGAAAGGACGTGGAGGCCCGGGAGGGTCAGACGATTCTCCAGGCTGCGGATGGGGCCGGCGTGTACATCCCGCGCCTGTGCCACCACAAGGACCTGCCTCCCGCCGGACACTGCCGTGTCTGTTCGGTGAAAGTCAACGGGAAGGTGGCCAACGCCTGCACGATGCCGGCAGCCGAGTGGATGGTGGTCGAAACCAATACCGAGGAACTGGATGACCACCGCAGGCGGATCATCGAGCTCCTTTTCGTCGAGGGCAACCACTTCTGCCCGATCTGCGAGAAGAGCGGCAACTGCGAGCTGCAGGCGCTGGCGTACCGGTTCGGCATGACCGCGCCGACCTGGCCATACCTCGGCAAAAGCCCGGCCGTCGATGCGTCGCATCCCGACGTCTTCATCGACCGCAATCGCTGCATGCTGTGCGGGCGCTGCGTGCGGGCGTCGAGGGAGCGAGACCACAAGTCGGTTTTCGGGTTCGAGGGACGCGGCATCTCCATGCGCATCGCCCTGGACTCTCTTGCCGGGCTTGGGGAAAGCCCGATGGCCCGGGACGATGCGGCAGCCACCATCTGCCCGACGGGCTCCCTGGTGATCAAGCGGGTGGGCTACAGCACACCCTACGGCGCCCGTACGTACGACAAGGCGCCAATCGGTTCCGTGACCGAGAAGAAGGAGGTGTAGGATGGCAGGAAAACCGCGTATCGCGACCTGCCACCTGACGGGCTGCTTCGGGTGCCACATGTCGCTCCTGGACATCGACGAGCGCATCCTTGACCTCATCGGGCTTGTCGATTTCGACAAGTCACCGATCGACGACATCAAGAGCTTCACGGGGCCCGTCGACGTCGGAATCATCGAGGGGGGCGTTTCCAACGACGAGAACGTCGAGGTGCTGCGCTCTTTCCGGGAGCACTGCGGCATCCTCGTCGCGGTCGGAGAATGCGCGCTCACCGGCGGGGTTCCCTCCATGAGAAACCTCGTGCCGTTGAAGGAATGCCTGGAGGAGGCGTACCTGAAGGGTCCGACCGTCGTCGGCGGGGCAATTCCCGATGATCCCGAGCTCCCCCTTCTGCTCGATCGGGTCTATCCCTGCCACGAAGTGGTGAGGATCGACTACATGCTCCCCGGCTGTCCGCCGTCGGCGGACGTGCTCTGGACGGCGCTCACGGCGCTGCTGAAAGGCGAGGAGCCGAGGCTCAGCTACGAGCTGATCAAGTACGATTGAGGGGGTGGAAATGAGCGCCCAGGCCACGAGAAAACTCGTCATCAACCCCGTCACGCGCATCGAGGGGCACGGCAAAGTCACGATCCATCTCGACGCGAAGGGCCGCGTCGCGGAGGCCCGGCTCCATGTCATCGAGTTCCGCGGTTTCGAGCGGTTCGTCCAGGGGCGTCTCTACTGGGAGGTGCCGACAATCATCCAGCGGCTGTGTGGTATCTGCCCGGTCAGCCACCTGCTCTGCGCCGCCAAGGCGATGGATGTCATCGTCGGCGCCGATGTCCTCTCCCCCGCCGCGGAAAAGATGCGACGGCTCATGCACTACGGCCAGACCTACCAGTCCCACGCGATGCACTTCTACCACCTGAGCGCGCCCGATCTGCTGTTCGGCTTCGACTCTCCGGTCGCGACGCGCAACGTCATTGGCGTCGCCCTGGCTCACCCCGAGATCGCCAGGAAGGCTGTCCTCATGCGCAAGTATGGGCAGGAGATCATCAAGGCGACCGCGGGAAAAAAGATCCACGGCAACGGTGCGATCCCCGGAGGAGTGAACAAGAACCTCTCGATCGCGGAGCGGGACTTTCTCAAGAAAGACGCCGATGTCATGCTCGCGTGGGCGATCGAGGGGCTCGCGCTGTACAAGGGTTTGTACCAGAAGGACATGAAGCGCCTCGCATCGTTCGGCAGCTTCGAGAGCAATTTTGTCAGCATCGTCCGAAAGGACGGATGCCTTGACCTCTACGATGGCCTCTTGCGCGCGAAGGGTCCCGACGGAGCGGTCATCTTCGACCAGGTACAACCCGCCGACTACCTGGAGCACATCGCCGAGGAAGTCCGCCCGTGGAGCTACATGAAGTTCCCCTACATCCGGCCGCTCGGCCCGCGGAAGGGGTGGTACAGGGTCGGACCTCTCGCGCGGATCAACAACTGCGATCGAATCGACACGCCCATCGCCGAGCAGGAAAGAAAAGAGTTCATGCAGTTGGGCGGCGGGCGGCCCGTGCACTCCACGATGGCCTACCACTGGGCGCGTCTCATCGAGCTGGTGCACTCCGCGGAAAAGATCAAGGAGCTCCTCGACGACCCCGACCTCCAGGGGGGCGACCTCGTGAGGACCGGCGCGAGGCGGCACCGCACCGTGGCCTGGATCGAGGCGCCGCGCGGCACCCTGTTCCACCACTACGAGGTCGACGACAACGATCAGGTGACCGCGGCCAACCTCATCGTGGCGACGACCAACAACAACGAGCCCATGAACCAGGCCGTCACGGCGGTTGCCCGAAGCCACATCGCGGGAGCGAAGGAGATCACCGAGGGCCTCCTGAACCACATCGAGGTCGCGATCCGCGCGTATGATCCCTGCTTGAGCTGCGCGACCCACGCGGTCGGCAGGATGCCCCTGACGGCGGGACTGTACGATGCGCGGGGGAGGCAGATCGCGAGCGGGACGAAAGGGTGAGCCGCCGCGGACTGGTCCTCGGGTACGGCAATCCGGGGCGCGGCGACGACGGGCTCGCGGTCCGCCTGGTCGAGACATTGCTGGACGGGGCGCCCGAGGGAGTCGACATCGAGGCAGCATTCCAGCCCGGTATCGAGCACGCCGCCGCCGTGGCGGAGCACGACTGGGTCCTTTTCGTGGATGCGGCCGCGGAGGGTCGGGCGCCGTGCGAGGTGCGGGTGGTGGAGCCCCTGCCGAACGCCGCCCTCAGCACTCACGTCGTGGACCTGGGTTCGATTCTCGCGATCGCGGAACAAAGCTTCGGCAGTCGGACGCCGACGTGGCTCCTTGCCGTTCGGGGGTACGATTTCGGCATGGCGGAGCAGTTGAGCGAGGGAGCGTCCCGGAACCTGGACGGCGCCCTTGCATGCGCCCGTGAGTTTATCGGGCGGCTTCAGAACGATGGAGGAGTGCGCGATGGGGACAATGGAAAATACGACGGTCCTGATCATCGATGACGATGCGGACATCCGATCATCCATGCGGATGATGCTCGAGGAGGCGGGCTTCTCCATCGGTGAAGCGGGCACGGCGGAGGAAGGGCTGAAAACCGCGGAGCGAATCCGCCCCGATGCGATCATCGTCGACCTGATGATGGAGAGCGTGGACGCCGGCAGCCGCCTGTCCCAGACCCTCACGGCGCAGGGCTTTGGGG
>JBKQPS010000079.1:0-3583 GCA_052144915.1 Spirochaetia bacterium
ACGGCTTCGGTTCCGTTTGCGTCAAGGGCAGTTGGGGATTTTCTAGGGGACGCCTTCAGATGTCCCTCGAGTCACAGAGATCCGCCACGGGACAGCGCGCGTGGTCCGGTTTTCTGGCCGCGCAGCATTTCCGTCCGTGGAAAGTCACCGCCTGGGAAAAGCGGGTCCATTCCTGCGGCGGCAGGAGAGACGCCAGCTCCCGTTCGATCTCGTCAGGGTCGTCGCTCCTGGACAGGCCAAGCCTCTGCGTCACCCTGCGGAAATGGGTGTCGACGACGATCGCCGCAGCGTCGAAGCAGGTGCCCAGCACGACGTTCGCGGTTTTCCGCCCGACGCCCGGGAGGGTGAGCAGGTCGTCCATCGTGCGCGGGAACTTCCCGGGGAAACGCGACGCGAGGGCCTCCGCTGCGCCCTTGATGCTTTTTGCCTTGTTGTGAAAAAAGCCCGTGGACCTGATCAGCTCCTCCAGCTCCGCGATGTCCGCTGCCGCCATCGCCTGCGGTGTGGGAAATCGCCGGAAAAGCGCGGGCGTCACCTTGTTCACGCGCTCATCCGTGCACTGGGCCGCCAGGATCGTGGCCACGAGAAGCTCGAACGGGCCCGCGTGATCCAGCATGCACCGCGCGTCCGGGTACGCGGCGCCGAGCTTCCGCGCGATCTTCTTCGCCCGCGCCTTCCGTGCGACCGCCGTTTCCGCTACACCCGCGGGTTTTTCAGGTTTTCCTGCGCGACGTGAACCAGGCATCGATTTCCTCCGTGTCCATGCAGTTCAGCACATCCGCTTTCGTGAGCCAGGCCTTGCGCGCCATGATCACCCCGTAGCGCATGTCGTCGAACCCGCCGATGTCGTGCGCGTCCGGATCCACCGCAACCGGGACGCGCATGCGTGCGGCCCGCTTGAGAACGCTCCAGTCGGGATCCAACCGGTGCGGATTGCAGTTGTGCTCCAGCGCCGCTCCGCGTTCGGCCAGGGCGGCGAGCACCGCCTGTTCGTCCCATGGGTACCCTTCACGGCTGAGGAGGAGCCGTCCGCTGGGGTGACCGAGGATGGTGAGCCGCGGGTTTCGCGCCGCCGCGAGGAGGCGGGCGGTCGCCGTTTCCCTGTCCATCGCGAGCCGGGAATGAATCGAGCCGATGACGAAGTCGAGCCTTGCGAGCACGCTGTCGGGATAGTCGAGACCACCGTCGGAAAGGATGTCGGACTCCACGCCCGCGAAGATCCGAAATGGCGCGAGATCCCTGTTCAGTCCCCGTATCTCGTTCACCTGGGCGATGAGCGCATCTTCCGAGAGCCCACCGGCATACGCGGCGGTCCGTGAGTGGTCGCTCAGGCCCAGCCACGAGCAGCCGCGCCGGATGCATTCCCGCGCGAGTTCCTCGATGCCGCGTTTTCCGTCCGACGCCGCGCTGTGGACGTGAATCATGCCGCGGAAATCCCTCTCCTCCACGAGCCGGGGCAGCGTTCCCGCTTCCGCGGCCTCGATTTCCCCATCAGCCTCCCTCATCTCGGGAGGGATCCATTGCAGGCCCACCCGCGCATACACCTCTGCCTCGTCCTTGACGTGCAGCGGCTCACCGTCTTCGCCGTAGACTCCCCATTCGCTCATCTTCATGCCCATGACCTTCGCGCGCGTGCGGAGGAAGGTGTTGTGCTCCTTCGAGCCGGTGAAATGCTGCAGGGCAGCCGGGTACGATTCCTCCGGCACGATCCGGAAATCGACCTGCAAACCCTGGCAGCGGATCGACACCTTCGTGTCTCCCGCGCCGATCACCGCCGGCCCGTCGGCTCCCGTGTCGGCAAGGGCGATCAGCCGATCCCGCGTCTGGGCAATCTCCCCTGTCTTTCTCGGAACGAGGAGGATGTCGATGTCCTTGAGTGTTGATTTTCCGCGACGCAAACTTCCCGCGAGGTCCACGTGCGTAA
This sequence comes from Spirochaetia bacterium, assembly GCA_052144915.1. GTDB lineage: Bacteria > Spirochaetota > Spirochaetia > SZUA-6 > Fen-1364 > Fen-1364. The sequence goes on from JBKQPS010000079.1 coordinate 1,925, forward strand.
ACAGCTTCGAATCGACCGCGCTCCTTACGAGCTCTTCACCGATCGCCAGCGCCTCCGAGAAAAGCCGGCTGGCCTGCGTCGTTTTCTGGAACTCAATGGCCTGCAGGATCTTCGTCTGGGACTTCTCCCCGAAGCCTTCCAGCCCGACGAGCCTGTTCTCCCGGCAGGCGTACTCCAGCTCCCCGACGGTCGCGATGCCGAGCTTCTCCCAGATCGTCTTGACCTTTTTCGGACCCACGCCTGTCAGTGTCAGCAGCTCGGTGATTCCCTCGGGGAATCCCGATTTCAGCTTTTTCAGGACGCGCGAATCCCCGGTCGTCACGATTTCCCGAATGATTTCTTCGATGCTCGCCCCGATCCCCTTGATCTCCCGCAGGCGCCCCTCGGCGCAGAGCGCGGCCACGCTCTCGGGGTGCTTTTCCACCGTGCGCGCGACGCTCTGGAAGGCGCGCGACTTGAAGGGATTTTCGCCTGCCAGCTCGCTGAACACCGCGATCTGGTTGAGGATGTCCACGACGGCGCGATTGTCCATGGCAGATCGAATCTATTCTTCGCGCCGCCAAAAGTCGAGCGTCTCGCTTTCCTTTCGCGGCGCCCATGGGTATATCTGAGGAATGATTCACTCTGTGTACGCATTCCTCAAGGGACTCGGGTACGATCACCCGATCCACCCCATGGTCACCCACATCACCATCGGCCTCACGATCGGCACGCTCGTTTTCGGGCTCATCTCGCTGATCTTTGGCCGCGGGCGGCTGAAGCTCACCGCCTGGCACTGCGCCGTGCTCGCGCTCGTGAGCGTCGTGCCGACCGCGCTTTTCGGCTACATGGACTGGAGGGAGAAGTTCAGCGGCCAGTGGATACCGGCGATCACCGCCAAGATGATTCTCGCGGGCGTGCTTGTCGTCTGCCTCTTCGCGGGCCTGATGCTCGGCCGCGGGACGGAAGGAGAGCGGGGAACGGGATCCACGCCCTGGCGGGAACCGAGAGCGATCGGCGCGCTGGTCCTGTACGCCGTGTGCACCGGTCTGGTCGTGGTACTGGGATACCTCGGAGGCGGCCTCGTCTACTAGGTCGTCGTCCGGCCTCTGCCCTCATCGCCTGTGCGCTCGCGTGGCTTCGCTCGGTTGCGCCCGGATGCGCCCGGTTCCGGATGCTGCGCCCACGTCCGGTGCGCCACTTGACATCGGCGCTCCGGCTGCATTTCAATTCAGGCGGCAAATAAACATTCAGGAGGCCGGATCTGAAAAGCCAGGAAGCGCGACGCCGCCTGATCCATGGCATTCTGCACGCGGAGAAGATCCACAGCCAGGAGGAGCTCCTCAAGCGGCTGGAGAAGGAAGGGGTGGACGTCACCCAGGCCACGCTCTCCCGCGACCTGAAGTTCCTGAGCGTCTCCCGGGTGCCCGACGGCAGCGGGGAGTACGTCTACACCGTCGATCCTCCGCAGGAACCGGCCCAGGACCCGTTCATCCGTGATGACCTTCGACGTGAGATCGTGGACATCAAGTTCTCCGGCAATCTCGCCGTCGTGAAGACCAAGATGGGGCATGCCCCGGGGATCGCCTATGGCATCGACCAGCTGAAGATCCCGGATGTCCTCGGGACGCTCGGCGGGGACGACACTCTCCTTGTCATCCTCAAGGAAGGCGCCGATCA
>JBKQPS010000080.1:0-4950 GCA_052144915.1 Spirochaetia bacterium
CCATTTGCACTTCGAAATGCGGACAAAAGCGGGGTCGCGGGATCCCTACCAGCTGCTTGCCATGAAAAAGAATTAAAGTTGACGGGAACTTAATGACGATAAGGAAGATGTTGGTGTCCTAGATGTAGTTCCCCTCCCAGTTTACTATGTCGAAAGGCACCACACCAGGCAGGCCGGCTCCTTCGGGGGCCGGCCTCGTTTTTGCCAACCACGGGCCCGCGCCGCGCGGCAGGACCGGGCGCGCGCGACCGGGCGGTTGACAAAGCATCTCCCTTCCCATAAGTTTTGCGGGTGCATCTTCTCCCCCGCAAGCGCTCCCTGTTCGAGATACTTCTTGTGGTTTCCTTTGCCGTCGCCATCGTCCTCGGAGTAACCCTCGGCATCGCCCTCGCGGCAACACGGAACATTTCCACCAAGGAGCAGTTCGGGGAGCCCCAGGCTGCCCTCCCCACGAGGATCCTGGACATCAACGACAGGGAAATCACGGAGTTTTTCGGCGAGCAGAACAGGGAACCGATCACGATCGACCAGGTTCCCCAGCACCTCATCGACGCCCTGCTGACCCGGGAGGACCGCAACTTCTATTCCCACCATGGAGTCAGCCTGCGCGGGCTGACCCGCGCCATGTTCAACATCGTCACCGGCCGCTACGTGTCGGGCGCCAGCACCATCACGCAGCAGCTCGCCGGACGGCTGTACGCGGACCGCACCGACATCTCGCTGAAACGCAAGCTCGTCGAGCTGTGGTGGGCCATCCAGATGGAGCGGCGCTACACGAAGCAGGAAATCCTCGAGATGTATCTCAACGAGATGCCTTTCGGCTCCGGCAATCTCGGTGTGCAGGCGGCGAGCAAGTTCTACTTCAACCACCCCGTCCAGGAAGACACGGTCGCCGAGTCGGCGATGCTCGTCATCCAGCTGGCCAGCCCGGCGCTCAACAATCCGATCCGCAACCCCCAGCGTGCTCAGCGGCTCCAGCGGGAAATCCTCGACCAGATGGTGCACCTGCGCTACGTGTCCCGGAAGGAGGCGGATGACTCCTTCAACGACTACTGGTCGCGGTACGACTACACGCGGTCGAACTCCAGCGCGTTCCTGGACCGCGAAGACAAGGCCCCGTATTTTAGCGAGTACATCCGGGGCCAGCTCGACGACCTGCTGACGGGCTCCTACAACTATCTGACCGACGGCCTCGTCGTGCACACGACGCTCAACCTCGACTACCAGAGGGAAGCCGATGCGCGCATGGCGCAGGACATCGACAAGGTCAACGCGCTGTATCTCGCCACTGCCGGCGCGCAGGTCTCCACGTCCAATGCCGCCTACCTCCCCCTCATCGATCTCCTGGGCTTCACGTTCAACATCGACGACCTGATGTACAGGAACCGCAACAGCGCGGGCAATGCGAAACGCGACTACTCGCGCAGGGTCGCGCCGGTCATCGACCTGGTCACGAATCTTTTCGGCCTGCAGAAAGCGCAGGACATTGTCTCCGGGGGCATCGGCACCGCCCTGGCGGTCACGCGGAAGACCCAGGTCCAGGGCGCCCTGGTCACAATGGACCCGAACACCGGCTACATTCTCGCGATGGTCGGTGGCCGGCAGTTCTCCCGCGCGGACCAGTTCAACCGCGCGACGCAGTCCCGCGTCCAGCCGGGATCCGCCTTCAAGCCGCTGTACTACTCCGCCGCGATAGACTCGCGGAAGTTCACGCCGGCAACCATGATCCTGGACGCGCCGGTCGTCTTTACGAACGCGGACGGGACGCTCTACGAGCCGCTGAACTACAAGGGAGAATGGCACGGAAGGGTTCTCCTCCGCGACGCGCTCGCGGAGTCCATGAATGTCCCGTCCCTGAAGGTCCTGGACGGCATCGGGTTCGACGCGGCAATCCAGCGGGCGAGCAGGTTGCTCGGCGTCACGGATCCGGCGGAAATCGACAGGCGCTTCCCGCGCTACTACCCCCTGGGGCTGGGCATCATCTACGTCTCGCCCCTGGAGATGGTGCGCGCCTACTCGGTGTTCGCAAACGGCGGACGGGAGGTCGAGCCGGTTTCCATCCGCTACATCGAGGACCGCAACGGGAAGATCATCATGGAGCCCGCCAAGGAGGCTCTCGCCCGGGAGAGCCGCAAGGGGGACGCGGCGCAGATCATGAGCCCGCAGACCGCCTACATCATGACGAGCATCCTCCAGAGCACGATCAAGGAAGGGACTCTCGGCGGCCAGGGCAACCTGCTGGACATCTGGAGCGACACGAGCCAGCCGTTCGCCGCGAAGACCGGGACCACCCAGAACTGGGAGGACGCCTGGACAGTCGGCTTCTCACCGTACATGACCACCGCGGTGTGGTACGGCTTCGACGAGGGCAACCGTTCCCTCGGCACGGCGCTCACCGGCGCGACCATCGCGGGCCCCACGTGGGCGAACTACATGAAAGCGGTGCACAAGGACCTCCCGGTGAGGCGATTCACCCGGCCCGAGAACGGGCTGTCTGAGGTGGTGGTCAGCGCAACCTCCGGTCTCCTTCCGACTGCGTTCACGAAGAAGACGATCACCGAGATATTCCTCCAGGGGACCGAGCCCCGGGCGTTCGACGAGATCGATGAGTACAATGCCGCGCAGACGGACAGCGCGCTGCAAACCCTGAAGAACTCTCTTCTCAACAACCCGGCCCTCAACGGCGCCGGGGATTCCGGGCCGCCGCCCACGGACACGGCAGGCACCCAGTCGCCGGCTCCTGCCTCCGGCGGCAACCCCCTTCTCGACTGAGGGGGGAGGCGCGCGGATGCGGCTGTACACGAAAGATCACACCTGGGTGGTGGCGGAGGGAGCCCGCGCGCGCGTCGGGATTTCGGACTTCGCGCAGTCCGAGCTCGGGGAAATCGCCTACGTGGAGCTGCCGCCGCCCGGCGCGCGGGTGGTGCGCGGTGATGTCGTGTGCACGGTGGATTCCCTGAAATCCTCCAGCGAGATCTATGCCCCGCTCTCCGGGGTGGTGGTCGAGGTGAACTTGCTCCTCCGCGCGGAGGAAAACTGCACCCTCGTCAACCGCGATCCGCTGGGTGAGGGCTGGCTGCTCGTCATCGAGATGCAGGACCCGGAGGAGCTGAAAGACCTCCTCGCAGAGGAGGAATACGCCGCCTATACGCGGGGCGTGTGAGTCCGGGTCTCCCGGCGCTTCGTGAACAGCCGAGTCAGGATCGCCCACCACCGCCGGGCCCCGTGCGCGAGCCGCTTCTTCCGGGACGTGATGCTGAAGTCTTCCGCTGCTTCCTCCAGCGTGAACAGCGGACCATACCTCTTGCCCAGCTCGCTCCAGTGCCTTCCCACGTACACGTACAGGTCGGCCTCGGTGCAGCGCGGGAAGCTCGCGAGCAGTCTCGCCTCCCGGACGATCTGCACGATGGGAGCGTACACCGTGTCATACCAGGAAACCGCGGCGTCCTCGAACGGTATCTCCGCGGACTGCCGGAGGTTGATGTACCACTTGTGCTCGCGGATATGACCGAGAAGATCGTCGTAGCGGCCGACCTCGGTAAGCTCGATCGCGCACCCGGGCCGGCTGCGATCCAGTCCCGTCGTCTCCATGAAACGCGCCTTCTCGAACTGGATCACCGCCCTCTTCAACTCGTCGAACCCCATGTCGGGGGTCAGAGGGATCTCCGAGGAAAGCGAAATGACCTCCGCATCGATGAACTCCGCGCCCTTCGCCTTGGCAACGGACACGCGGTGGTTGCCGTCGCGCACGAAGTAGGCGCCGCCGATCTCGAAGACCTTGATGGGCGGCAGGGAAATGTCCTGGTAGTGGGCCATGTCAACGCTTATCCAGCGGCGCATCAGCTTGTCGTGCCGGGGGAGGAATGCGCGGTTGAAATCCTTGTACCGCCCTTCGCTCCCCACGATCCGGGCGATCGGGATGGTTCGCATTCCCCGGTAGGTTTCCGATTCCGGGCGGAGGAGCAACCGCACGTCTCCCAGAGAGAGCATCGCGTCCTGGCGAGCCTTCAGCAGCGAGAGGATCCGGGTGATCGTCTCCCGCGTCCGGAGCCTGCCGAAATCGCTGCGCGCCATGGTCTGGAACGGATCGCCGCTCATCGATCGTCCTCGAGGTCGATCACGAAGTGATCGTAGGCGTTGATGATTTTCGTGGACGCATACTGTGCCTCGCGGGCGGCATTCCGGTCGTACAGGTGCACGTGACCGTGCACGAGGTAGCGCGGCTTGAAGGTCCGCATGAACCAGAGAAAGATCTTGAACCCCGTGTGGCAGGGGTCAGGCAGATCGTTGATCCCGTACGGCGGAGAGTGCGTGATCAGCACGTCGAGAAACCGTCCATGAAGGACCCGCTGTACGAAAAGGCCGGGAACCAGCCGCAGCATCGTCATGAACATCGTGAAATTGGTGAACTGGTTCTCCCCTCCGTTGTACCAGATGCTTCCGCCGAGCCCCGCGAGGGTGAGACCGCGGGCGCGCACGACCCTTCCTTCCAGGCACACCGCTCCTGCACCGTTGTTCCATGGCGAGGATTCCTCCTCGGGCTGAAAGGGATCGCGTGCCCTCCCATAGTTCCGCCGGTGCTCCAGGTGGTGATTCCCGAACACGAAGAACAGGGGCTTGTTCAATGAGCTGATGATGAAGTCATAGTACCCCAGCGTGAGATCCCCGGCGCTGAGCACCAGGTCCACCTTTCCGTACCTCTCTTTCAGACCCGTGCTGTAGATCAGGGGATCCACGTGATCGGCGATGCAGAGCAGTCTCATTCCGTGTTCGCGGCCGCTCCTGGCGGCATTTCTGCAATATAGTGAATCGCGCCTTGCCATGCAACGCCGCCCTCCTGAGCCTTGTGAATGGCGATTTCGCCCAAGCAGCTTTGACAGGGAAAGCGTTTTTCGGTATATAATGCGAGACTTCGCTCCGAGGAGGGATGTTATGGATAAAATGGAAATT
>JBKQPS010000081.1:0-14720 GCA_052144915.1 Spirochaetia bacterium
GTGATTCATGGCGGCCAGCTTCCGCGTCAGGACGATGTGGCCGTCCAGGATGCCGCGGACGTTGTCCGAGACCGGGTCGTCGATGTCGTCGCCCTCGACGAGGATCGTGTAGAAGCCCGTGATGCTCCCCTTTTCCGATGTGCCGCTCCTCTCCAGGAGCTTCGGAAGGAGGGAAAACACGGAAGGCGTGAATCCCCTGTTGGCGGGCGGCTCGCCGATGGACAGCCCGATCTCCCGCTGGGCGCGGGCAAAACGGGTGACCGAATCGAACAGGAGCATCACGTCCTTGCCCTGGTCCCGGAAATACTCGGCGATCGCGGTGGCGACGTACGCCCCGCGGATACGGGCGAGCGGAGGCTTGTTCGACGAGGAAACCACGATCACCGACCGCGCGAGCCCCTCGGGGCCGAGGTCGTTCTCGATGAACTCCCGAACCTCGCGCCCGCGCTCGCCGATCAGCGCGATGACGTTCACGTCCGCGGAGGTGTTGCGGGCGATCATGCCCAGCAGCGTGGACTTGCCGATGCCGCTGCCGGCGAATATCCCCATTCGCTGGCCCCTGCCCACGGTGAGCAGAGAGTCGATGGAACGAACTCCGGTGGAAAGTATCTCGCGGATGCGTTTTCGCTTCAGAACGTCCGGGGGAGAGCTGAAGGCGGGATACCACACCTCGGATCCGATATCGCCCTTCCGGTCGATGGGCTTGCCCATCGAATCGAGGGTCCTGCCGAGCAGCTTCTCCGAAACCGGCACGCGCAGCGTCTTGCCCATGCCGATGACGAGGTTGCCGACCTCGATGCCCTCCATCTCGTCATAGGGCATGAGCTGGACCGTCCTGCCCCGCAGGCCCACGACTTCCGCCCAGACCAGCCCGCGGCCCTTCGGCACGAGGACCTGGCAGAGCTCCCCCACCTGGGCGGAGGGCCCGGTGCTCTCGATGAGCAGCCCCTGCACCCGCTCCACGACGCCGGTGAACTTGATGGGATCCAGGTCTTCGAGGACCACGGCGTACTTGTCGAATACTCCCATTGCGAGAAGCCCCCTATTCGCCTTTCGAGCGGATGGGCATGAGATCGAGGATGCGCTCCTCGATCTCGTGCAGCTGGGAAGAGATGCGCGCATCGATCTGTCCGAAGTCCGTCTCGATGATGCATCCGCCGCGGTCCACGGAGGAGTCCTCCAGCACGGTGACGGATTTCACGTTCTCCACCATCTTCATGAAGTCCTTCACGTGCTCCGAGGTGAGCTCGAGGTCGGCCAGGTTGACGCGGATCACCACGTCGCCGCGGCTCTTCAGCTTCCGCAGGGCCTGCACGACGTTGTTGATCACCACGTTCTTCTGGTTCTCGGAGATGACCTTGATCACCTTCTTCACGATGAGCAGGACCAGGTTGATGATCTGGGTCTCCGCCTCCTCGATGATTTCGTTCCTCTTCTCGATGGCCTTCGTGATGATCGAGTGGAGGCTCTCCACGAGGCGCTGGACTTCCGCCCTGCCTTCCTCGTAGCCCTTCGCGTGTCCTTCCCCGTACCCGCGCTCGTACGCCTCCCGCTCCGTCTGGGTGACGCGTTGCTTGATGTCGGTTTCCAGCTCGGTCGCTTTCTGCCGCGCCTCGGCGAGGATGACCTGGGCCTGGTCCTCGGCGTCCTGGCGGATCTTCTGGGCCTGGTTGTTCTTGCGCTTGACCTCGTCGAACGCGACCTTCTCGGCGTCCTTGCGGATCTTGTCCGCGTCCCCCTGCGCCAGCACCAGGAGGCGCTTCTTCTCCTCTTCCCAGTCCCGGCGGAACTGCTCGGCCTCGCGGCGAAGGTCGTCGGCGGTGGGCCCCGTGTACTCCCCGGTCTCCTCGGCTGCCTCCACCTCCTCCACCGGTTCCTCGGCGACGATCTTCGGCGGCTCGATGAAGACCTTTCGGGAGTTGTACATGATGTCCTGGGGCCGGAAAACGTTCTTCGCCATGCCTTACACCACCCTCGCGCGGCAGACCGCGCATGTGCGGCTCATACAACGAGCTCCTCTTCTCCCGCCCGGGCCACCACGATCTCGCCCTGCTCCTCCAGCTTGCGGATGATGGCCACGATCCTCTGCTGGGCCTCTTCGACGTCCTTCAGGCGTATCGGACCCATGTAGTCCATGTCTTCCTTGAGGAGAGTCGAGGCGCGCTTGGACATGTTGCGGTAGATCTTGTCCTGCACCTCGGAGTCCACGCTCTTGAGGGCCTTGGCGAGCTCCGCGGTGTCCACTTCGCGGAGCACCTTCTGGATGGCGCGGTCGTCCAGGAGGACGATGTCCTCGAACACGAACATGCGCTTCTTGATCTCCTCCGCCAGCTCCGGATCGTCCTCCTCGAGCGATTCCACGATGGTCTTTTCCGTGGACCGGTCCACCATGTTGAGGATCTCCACGATGCTTTCCACGCCTCCCGCGGCGGTGTAGTCCTCCGAGGACAGCGTGGACAGCTTCTTCTCCAGCACCCGCTCCACCTCGCGGAGGACTTCGGGCGAGGTTCGGTCCATGGTCGCGATGCGCTTCGCCACGTCGGACTGGATCTCGTGCGGCAGGCTGCCCAGGATCACCGATGCCTTCTGCGGCTCCAGGTACGCGAGGATCAGCGCGATGGTCTGGGGATGCTCCTGCTGGATGAAGTTCAGGAGGTGGGCGGGATCCGTGCGCCGGATGAAATCGAACGGCCTCACCTGCAGGGAGCTGGTGAGGCGGTTGATGATATCCACGGCCTTCTGGGTGCCCAGTGATTTTTCCAGCAGTTCCCGGGCGTAGTCGATGCCGCCCGTGGAGATGAACTCCTGGGCCATCATCAGCTCGTGGAACTCCATCAGCACCTGGTCGCGTTCCTGGGGCTCGATGCTCTCCAGGCGCGCGATCTCGAAGGTGAGCTGCTCGATTTCGTCTTCCCGCAGGTGCTTGAAGATCTCCGAGGCGATCTCCGAGCCGAGGGTGACCAGGAACACGGCGGCTTTCTGCCGGCCGGTGAGCGCCTTCTTGTGGGCGCCCGCGCCCTTGCCCTCTCGCTTGCCCTGCGACGGGCCCCCGACCGTCCGCTCCTGGTCTTCGGCCGCGGCGGCCTTGTCCCGCGCGGGCGCGAGAGGCTTTCCTGCCTGCTTCGCCATATCCTACTCCTCCACGAGCCAGGTGCGGATGAGCTGGGCGACGTCCTCGGGATGCTCGCGCGCCATGTTCGCCGCGTTCTCCTGCATCTCCAGCCGCGCCCTGTCTTCCACCGACAGCTCGACCTCCACTCCCTGTTCCTCCGCGGTCCGCAGCGCCGCCTCGCGCATCGCCTGGTGCTGCCGCGCCAGCTCCTCCTCCCGAAGCCGCCGCCGCCGCTCGAGCTCCTTCGCGATCAGGCGGTAGGCCAAGGCCAGGACGAGGAGCGCGCCCAGCCCGATGAGCGCGCCGTAGATGATCCGCCGCATCTGCAGCGCCCTCCGGTAGACACTGTCTTCCTTCAGGAACTGCGTGGTGCGGTCGAAGGGGAGGGTCTGCACCTCCACGGCATCTCCGCGGTCGCGGTTGAACCCGATGGCGGCCTGGATCAGGGACTTCGCCTTTGCCAGGTCATCGTCGGAAACGGCGATATACTCCCGCTGGATGCTGCCGTCGGCGTTCAGCATCACCCTCCCCCCTTTATCATACTTCTGTTTCCAGACGCCGTCGATGGCGACCCCGGTGCTGATTCCCCTGATATCCCAGGGCTGCTTCTCGGAGGTGGTCACCTTCTTGTTGATCTCGTTGTTCGTCGTCTGCGAGGTCTTGTCGTACTTGCCCACGAGGTTGGAGAGGTCCTTGTATGCGGGGGGAGTCTGCCCCTCTACTCCCGGGGGACCCTCCGGGTTGAACCCGGTGCCCTGGAAGTGCTCCTCGGTGTTCTGGGTGGACCGGGCGATCGACGGCGCGTACTGGGCCGGCGCGAATCGTGTGGCCGGGACAACAGCGACCGGCGAGAACTCCTCCGCCGTGGAGTTTTCCTTGCTCATGTCGAGCTTGATGTCGATCTTCAGGATCCGAACCCGGTCGGGGCTGAAGATGTCGCTGAGGGCGGTGCGGATGTCGGAGGTATATTTCGCCTCCAGGTCCTGCTTCACCTTCAGCTCCCTCTTCGCCAGCTCCAGCCGGTCCACGTCCATGAGGCCCGTGAAATCATTCAGCTGCACGCCGGTGTTGTCGGTGATGACGATATCCTCGTCCTTCAGGCCCGCGACGGCGAGCTTGATGAGGCGCTGCACGCCCTCGATCTTCTTCCTGTTCGTCGTGAAGTCGGATCCCGGCTTCGGCGTGATGCTGATGGAGGCGCTGACCGGTTTCTGGTCGGCGGCGAACAGCTCGGTCCGGGGGATCTGCAGGACCACGCTGGCGTTGTCCACGTCGTCCAGCGCGAGGATGTGCTGCTCGAGCTGGCGGGTGACGGCGCGCTGGAGGTTCACGTCCCGCTCGAAGTCGGTGGTCGTCCAGCTCTGCGTGTCGAACAGCGCCCACGGGTCCGTGCCCTTGGGAATGAGGTTCTCCTGGTTGAGCACCATGCGGACGCGGCGGGCGGTCTGCTCGTCGGCCACGTAGAACTCGTTGTCTCCCCGCAGCTGGTAGTGGATCTGCATCTCGTCCAGCTTGGCGGCGATCTGCAGGCGGGCGTCCGTGTCCGAGATCGGGCTGGAAATGAGCGGCACCAGCGCCGGTGCCGCGCTCAAGGCGAACAGCAGGATGACCGCGAGCACACCCGCCCCGACGATGGAGAACAGGATGATCTTCTGGGTCCTGCTCCACCGCGCCCACAGCCCCGTCAGCTGCTCACGGATCCTCTTCAACCACTCGTTCATGTCCCCTCCCCGTCATGCCCTTCTGCCTCTCACCTCTCCGCGTGAGCGCCCCTGCCTATCGGATATTGATGATTTCCCGGTACGCCGCGAGTGCCCTGTCCACGATTGCCTTGGTCATGGAGAGAGCGAGGTTCGCGTCCGCCAGCGCAATAGTGACGTCCTCAACGTTCACGGACTTGGGGTCCGTGACCATCTTCTGGGACAGGTTCATCGCGTTGAGCTGGCTCTCGTTGACATTGCCCAGCGCCCCCATGAGAAGGTCCCCGAAGCTCTGCTCCGCGGCGCCGGCCGCCCCGGCCTGCGCGCCGGGAAAAGCCGCCCCCGACGCGGCGGGAGCTTCACCCATGCCCGCGAGGTGCATCGGGTTGGTCCGTGCCAGCTTCACGATGTCGCCGACCGCCTGGGTCGGATCGATGAACGCCATTCATCACCTCCCGATCTCGAGGGCCTTGAGGAACATGGCCTTCGTGCCGTTGATCACGGCGGAGTTCGCCTCGTACGCCCTGTTCGCCTCGATCATGTCCACCATCTCGTTCACGATGTTCACGTTCGGGTACTCCACGTACCCGGTCTTGGGTCCGGTCTTGATCGCGTCCGGGTGTGTGGGGTCGTAGACCAGGCGCGGTTCGCTCGCGTAGTCCTTCTGGATGGACTTGACCCGTACGCCCTGCCCGACACGGTCTTTGAGAAACGTGGGAAGGAAGGGGCTGCGCCAGTACGGTTCTTCCACCCGGGGGGCGAAGATGACCCGACTGCGCCGATACGGCCCGCCTTCCGTGGTGCGCGTGGTGTTGACGTTGGCGATGTTGTCGGCGATGACATCGAGGCGCATTCGCTCCGCGGTGAGCCCCGATCCCGCCGTCGTGATGCTGGTGAACATGCCCATCTTCTGCCGCTCCTCCTCGAGCCCGCCTATCGCAATACAATGTTCACGCGCTGGAACTCGCTGGAGATCACCTGCGCGAGAGTGGTGTACACGAGCTGGTTGTTCAGGGAATCGATTCCCTCCTGCTCGATGTCCACGTTGTTGCCGTTGTTCTTCGACTCGGTGAGGTAGTCCAGCACCCGCCGCGGGCGCACGTCGCGCCAGTCCATCGGCTTGTAGAACGAAATGTGCCGCGGGTCGGTGACGTACTCGGTGAACGGCGGCGTCACCTTCTCCGAATCCAGGGCCCGCTTGAGCTGACTCTCAAAGTTCACGTCGCTCCTCTTGAAGTTCGGCGTGTCGGCGTTGGCGATGTTGTTCGCGATCACGTTGCGCCGCAGGGTCGTGACTTCCATCTCCCTTGTGAGAAGATCGAGGTTTTTCCCGAAAGCACCCGAAAATGTCATCGGTCGCTCCTTCTGGTACTCATTTTCGGCCTCTTTTCGACCCTCCTCAACACAAGCTTCCTATAATATGTAGCGGGTCAGGTCCTGGTCCTGGACGATGTTCTTCAGCTTTTCGTCCACGTACGCAGGGGTGATCGTGATGGTCTGGCCGGAAATCTCGGGCGCATGAAACGAAACCTCCTCCAGGAGCAATTCCATGATCGTGTGCAGCCGCCGGGCGCCGATGTTCTCCGAGCGGGAGTTCACATCCGTGGCGAGCTCCGCGAGCCGGTCGATGGCCGCCGGGGTGAAATCCAGGGTTACCCCCTCCGTGCGCAGCAGCTCGGTGTACTGCGTGATGAGGGCGTTCTTCGGCTGGGTGAGGATCTTCACGAAGTCCTCCTTGGTCAAAGGGGCAAGCTCCACGCGCAGCGGGAAGCGGCCCTGCAGCTCTGGGATGAGGTCAGAAGGCTTGCTCATGTGGAACGCGCCCGCGGCGATGAAAAGGATGTGGCGCGTGTCCACGATCCCGTGCTTCGTGTTCACCTTCGAGCCCTCGACGATCGGCAGGATGTCGCGCTGCACCCCCTCGCGGGAGACGTCGATCCCCACCTTTTCCCCGCGCGAGGCGATCTTGTCGATCTCGTCGATGAAGATGATGCCCATGCCCTCCACACGCTGGCGGGCGAGCTCGGAAACGCGCTCCATGTCGACCAGCTTGTCCATCTCCTCGGAGAGGAGAATCTCTTTCGCCTGCTTGACCGTGACTTTCTTGCGCTTCTTCTTGCCCCCGAAGATCGAGCCGAGATTGCCGAAGTTCAGCTCCATGTCCTCCATGGAAGTGCCCGAGAAAATCTCCATCACGGGCATGGCAGACTTCGTCACGCTCACTTCCACCAGGCGCTCGTCCAGTCCCCCGCGGGAAAGCATTTCGCGCATCTTGTCCCGGGTGCTTCGTGCGGCCGGGTCGGACACGGGCTCCGCGGAGGAGGCGCCGCTCGCGGCCGGCACTGATGCGCCTTCCACGGATTCGACTTCCACGGGCTCATCCGCCCCTTGCCGCCGGCCGCCCTTGCGCACGCCGGGCAGAAGCAGGTCCAGGAGCGCTTCCTCCGCGCGCCTTTCCGCTTCCAGCCTCACCTCTTCCGAGAGCTCCGCTTTCACCATGGACACGGCCACGGACACGAGGTCACGGATCATCGATTCCACGTCCCTGCCCACGTAGCCGACCTCGGTGTACTTTGTCGCCTCGACTTTCAGGAACGGCGCGCCGCACAGCTTGGAAAGCCTGCGGGCGATTTCCGTCTTTCCCACGCCCGTGGGGCCGATCATGATGATGTTCTTGGGCGCCACCTCGTCCCGAAGCTCTTCGGACAGCCTCAGGCGCCGGGTGCGGTTGCGCAGGGCGATGGCAACTGCCTTCTTGGCCTTCTCCTGGCCGATGATGTACTTGTCCAGCTCCGCGACGATCTCCCGCGGGGTGAGATCCGCGCCCTTTGCCGGGAGGTTGGCCGCGCTCATGCCAGCTCCTCCACGACGATCTCGCCGTTCGTGTAGATGCAGATCCCCGCGGCGATCCGCAGGGAGCGCTCCGCGATGTCCCGGGCGCCGAGCTCGGAGGCGTCCAGGTAGGCACGCGCCGCCGCGTAGGCGAAGCTTCCCCCGGACCCGATGGCGATGACCCCTTCATCCGGCTCGATCACGTCCCCCGTTCCCGAGATCAGGAAGGTGACCTTCTTGTCCGCGACCAGGAGGAGCGCCTCCAGGCGGCGCAGGATCCGGTCCGTGCGCCAGTCCTTGGCGAGCTCCACCGCGGCGCGCGTGATGTCGCCGCCGTATTCCTTCACCTTGCCCTCGAAGCGTTCGAACAGGGTGAAGGCGTCCGCCGTGGCCCCGGCAAACCCGACGAGCACCTTGCCGTCGTAGATGCGCCGGATCTTCCGGGCGTTTGTCTTCATCACGGTGGCGCCCATGGTGACCTGGCCGTCCCCGGCCATGGCGACGGCGGCGCCGCGGCGCACCGCGATCACGGTCGTGCTCGTGAACTTCTCACCGTGCATGGGGGTGCGCCCTCCTGTAGACCTTCTTCAGCTTTTCCATGCCCACGTGGGTGTACACCTGGGTGGTGGACAGGCTGGCGTGGCCGAGCAGCTCCTGCACGGCCCGGATGTCCGCCCCCCGGTCGAGCAGGTGCGTGGCGAAGGAATGTCTGAATGTGTGCGGGGTCACGCGCTTTCCCAGGTTCGCCCGGGCGAGATATTCGCCGAGAATGAACCTCACCCCCCGGTCGGTCACCCTGCCACCCCTCTGGTTGATGAACAAGGCGCCCGCGGCCTCCCCCGCCGCGGAAGGGCGGGCGTGGAGCGGCCGCAGGGTCATGTAGGAACGCAGCACTTCCACGGCGGCCGCGCCGAGGAAGAGGTTGCGCTCCCGGGCGCCCTTGCCCATGACCCGCGCCGTGTGGTTCTTCAGGTCCACGTCGTGGAAGTCCAGGGACACCAGCTCGGATATCCGGCACCCCGTGGAGTACAGCGTCTCGAGGACCGCTCGGTCGCGCAGCTTCCAGAACTCCTCTCCGTCCGGGCAGGGCTCGTGGCTGGGCATTTCCACCAGGCGCGCCATCTCTTCTTCGAAGAGGAACGACGGCAGGCGCTTTTCCGTGCGCAGGCTGCGGATTTCCGTGAAAGGGTTGCCGGCGAGCTGGCCGCGGCGCTCCAGGAACCGGTACCAGCCCCGCACGCCGGACACCATCCTGTTGATGGACCGCGGGGAGAGGCCCTGGCGGGTCAGCCACGTCACGAATCCGCGGGCATCCGCCACCCCGGCACCTTGCGGCGTGATGCCGTGCTCCCCGAGGTACGCGTCGTATTTCTCGAGGTCCTTTCCATAGGAATCCAGCGTGTGGGGAGAGAGATGGCGGACGGCGGCGAGATACACGAGGTAGGCGTCGCGCTGTTCGTGCTCGGCGGGTTGATCACGCACTCTGGTCGTCCGCCTCCTTGGTATGCAGGTAGTCGCACTCGGGATTGATGCACGACTTGTAGGTGCCGCGCTGACGGTCCTCCTTTTCCACGAGGAATTGGCCGCACTTCGGACACGGGGAGTCGGTCGGCTTGAAGTAGGTCACGAAGTCGCACGTCGGGTAGTTCGTGCAGCCGTAGAACTCCCGGCCCTTGCCGCGCTTGCGCTTGCGCGCGACGATCTGTCCCCCGCAATCGGGGCGGGGACAGGCGGCAAGAGGAACGGGCTTCGTGTTCTTGCACTCCGGAAATCCTGTGCAGGCGAGGAAGAACCCGTAGCGGCCGAGCTTCTTCACCATCGGGCGTCCGCAGACGTCGCAGACCACGTCGGTCTTTTCGTCCATGACGCCCTTCACCGATTCCAACGTTTCCTGGACCGATGCCACTTTTCCCTGGAACGGTCCGTAGAAATCGCGGATCATGGTCTGCCAGTCGGATTTCCCCTCCTCCACCTCGTCCAGCTGCAGCTCCATGGCGGCCGTGAAGCTCGGATCGAGGAGCTCGGGGAACGACTTGCTCAGCATGTCGTTGATGATCTTGCCGAGGATCGTCGGGATGAGCTGCCGGGACTTGCGCACCACGTAATAGCGGTCCAGGAGAACCGAAATGATGGGCGCGTAGGTGGATGGCCGGCCGATTCCCTTTTCCTCCAGGGTCTTCACGATCGTCGCGTCGGTGAACCGGGGCGGCCCCATTGTGAAATGCTGCTCGGGGTGGAACTTCAGCCGCTCCACCTTTTCACCGGGCTCGAAGACCGGAAGCGCCTTCGTCTGCTCTTTCGAGGCGAGAAGCGTCAGCGCCTTCTGGAAACCCTTCTCCACGACCTTCGTGCTGGACGCCCGGAACAGGCACCGGCCCGCGGAGAAATCCACGGTCGTCGTGCTGGACTTCGAAGGGTTCATCTGCGAGGAGACGAATCTCTCCCAGACGATGGAGTACAGGCGGAACTCCTCCGAGGTGAGGTGTTTCTTCAGCTCTGCCGGCGTGCGCGTGACGTAGGTGGGGCGGATCGCCTCGTGCGCGTCCTGCGCGCCTTTTCCGGCCGCGTAGACGATCGGCGCGTCCGGGAGCTCGCCCGGGTATTCCGTGCCGATGAACTCGCGCGCCTCCGCGAGGGCGCTCTCCGAGATCCTCGTGGAATCCGTGCGCATGTACGTGATGAGCCCGAGGCGCTGGGAGCCGATATTCACGCCCTCATAGAGACCCTGGGCGATCTGCATCGTCTTGCGCGCCGTGAAGCCGAACCTGTTCGCCGCCGTCTGCTGGAGGGTGGACGTGGTGAAGGGCGGCCGGGGACGGGACACCTTCTCCGTCACCCTCACCTCGGCCACCGTGAATCCCTGGTCCTTCAGCTCCTCGATGATCGCGCGGGTGACCGTCTCCGAGCCGAGAGCCGGCTTCTCTCCCGCGACGGCGACGAGCTGGGCCATGAACACCTGCCTGCCTTTTCGCAGCTCGGCGTCCAGGCTCCAGTACTCCTCCGGCAGGAAGGCTTCGATCTCGGCTTCCCGTTCGCAGATCAGCCGCAGGGCGACAGACTGGACCCGTCCCGCGGAAAGTCCGTTTTTCACCTTCTTCCACAACAGGGGCGACAGGTAGTACCCGACGATCCTGTCCAGGATCCGGCGCGCCTTCTGCGCGTTGACCTTGGACATGTCGATGGTTCCCGGGTGCGCCACGGCCTCCCGGATCGCCTTCGGCGTTATTTCATTGAAGGTAATTCTCTGGATGTCGGGGTCCGTCTTTCCGCCCTGCAGGGCGTTGCGAAGGTGGAACGAAATAGCCTCTCCCTCGCGGTCGTTATCCGACGCGAGCATGATCGTATCCGCTTTTTTCGCCTTCTGTCTGAGCTCCTTGAGGATCTTCGCCTTGCCCCGAACCGTTATGTACTCGGGCTCGAACGTGTCGGCGACGTCGATCGCCAGCCGCGACTTCGGCAGGTCGATGAGGTGCCCCATGGACGCGGCCACCGTGTAGCCCTTCCCGAGGTACTTCTCTATCGTCTTGCCCTTGGCGGGCGACTCGACGATGAGGAGGACCTGCTTCTTCCGCCGGACCGGGGCCGCGCGGCGCTTGCGCTTCACCGCGGGCGCCTTGCCCGCTCCCTCGGCGCTGCCTTTTTGCGTCTGTGTCTCTTCTTCCGCGGCATCCCGCGGTTCACTGTCATGCATCATGCTCTCCAATACGTCTCACCCGCGTGCTGCGCGCAGGCTCCGTTGATTTCTTCCTCCGTCATGGCGGCCAGCCGCTCCCCTTCGGGAAGCCGTGCCGCCTGTGTCCCGTGCTCTGCAGCCCGCGGGACGATGCCCCATTCTCCCAGAACCTCGAGGGCGCCGCGGATCACGGGAGCGCCGGACTCTGCAAGGTGCCGGGTCCCTGCGCCGCAGGTGCCCGCCAGCCCCGCCGCGTGAACCCACAAGTCACGGCCCTCCTGCAGCGCGTGTTCCGCCGTGATCAGCGCCCCGGAGCGCTCGGGGGCCTGCACGACCACCACCCCGCGGCACAAGCCGCTGATGATCCTGTTGCGCGCGGGGAAGTGGTAGCGCAGCGCCTGAATTCCCGGCGGGTACTCGCTGAGAATCGCGCCCCCGCGCGCAAGCAGGGCCATGGCCGCGGCCCGGCTGGAAGAGGGGTAGATCAGGTCAATGCCGTTGCCCAGGACCGCGACTGAACGACCCGAAGCCTGCTCGCACCCTTCGTGCGCCTCGCAATCGATGCCGCGGGCGAGCCCCGACACGACCCAGATCCCGTTGCGGCCGAGCTCGAACCCGAGACGGAACGACGCCGTACGCCCCGCGCCCGTCGGATAGCGCGTGCCCACGATTCCTGCGAGGGTATCACTTTTGTCAGGGAGCGATCCGCGAAGGAAAAGCGTCACGGGCGGATCGAAGATCTCGCGAAGCCGCGGCGGGTATTCCGATTCCCAGTAAAAGATGCTTCTCATTCCTTCGCGGGTCAAGTCGGCGCTCGTCTCCTCCGCCGAGCGGAGAATATCATCCGGACGCCACAGCTTGGTGGCCAGCCTCCTGCCCGCCAGCTCGCTGATCTGCGCCAGGGAAAGCGTGAACAGACGCTTCGGGCTGTTCAACGCCTGCACCACGAGGAGCTTCTCCCGCGGGCGCAGGAATTCCACGTGAGAGAGTCCCAGGAGACAGAGCCTGTCCTGTGCGTCCATAACTCTTTTCAACGGCCGGATCATTTGCGCGGCTTTCATTTGCTCTCGCCTGGCGACGCGAAGCCGCTGGCTTTGCGTCGGTCCGCCTGCGGCGCCCCGCCACGGGGGCTTCCGCCGTCCTTGGGCCGGCTGTCGCCTTCGAGGTACCCCTGCGGGGCACCTCGGGGATGAAACTCCTCGTGCGTCCGCTTGAGGACCTCCTGGCTCACGTGGGTGTAGACCTGCGTGGTCCCGATATCCACGTGACCGAGGAGCTCCTGCACCGACCGCAGATCTGCGCCACCCTGCAAAAGGTGCGTGGCGAAGGAATGGCGCAGGGAGTGGACCTTCCCCTCGAGACCCGCCTGCAGAGCGAGACGCTTGAAAATCTTCCAGACCGTCTTCCGCGAGAGCATCCGGCCCCCGCGGCCGAGGAACACCGTGCTCGACGGCGTGCGGCCCGCCAGCGCGGAACGTGACTCGGCGAGGTACCGGCGCATCTCCCTCTTCGCCCTTTCGCCCAGCGGCACCATCCGCTCCCGCGAACCTTTCCCCAGCACGCGCACCACGCCTTCCTCCAGCGACACGCGCTCGACGGTGAGGCGCACCGCCTCGGTCACGCGCAGGCCGCAGGAGTAGATGAGCTCGAACAGGGCCCGGTTACGGATCCCGAGAGGGGTCGTCGCGTCGGATGCGTCGAGCAGCGCATCGATCTGGTCTACCGTGAGGTACCGGGGGATTCGCATGGCCACCCGCGGAGCGTCCACCAGCCTCGCGGGATTCGAGTCCATGCGCCCCTCCAGGACGAGGAAGCGAAAGAAGGCGCGGATGGCCGAGGCGGCTTTCGCTAGGGTTCGCGCGTCGATGTTTTGGACCTGCCGGCTCACGAGCCAGGCGCTCACGTCGTCCGCTCCGGCGGAGGCCGCAGCCTTTCCCTGCCCGGTGAGGAACGAGAGAAAAGCGCGCGCCTCCGAGCCGTAGGTGGCGACCGTCGTCGGGGACAACCTGCGCTCCGCCGCAAGGTAGGCGGAGAAGGGAGCGAGGTCGTCAATCCACGCGCCGTCGGTGCGGGGTTCCATCGGGCCGGCCTGTCAGTCCTTCTGTCCCGCGATGCGCTTTTCGCGCAGCACCGTGGGAACGCTCAGGTCCGCTTCGCGGGAGTTTCTCCCCATGAGGAACTCCTCCGCGGACTTGCGGCTTCCGCTCTTCCCCATTGAGGCCCATTCCTCGTAGGGGATGATCTCCGTCTCCGCGCGCTCCGGTTCGGGGACCGCCTGCCGCGGCTTCTCGGCAGAGAAGCCGGTGGCGATCACCGTCACGCGAAGGCGATCGTTGAGAGCCTCGACGATCGACGTGCCGGCGATGATCAGCGCATCGTCGTCGGCGTTCGCGGTGATGATCTTCAGGACCTCTTCGTATTCGGAGAGACAGAAGTCGAACCCGCCGGTGACGTTGACCAGAATTCCCTTGGCGCCCTCGACCCGGGCATCCTCCAGGAGGGGGTTGTTGATCGCGTTGGTGGCGGCGTCCGTGGCCCGGTTTTCGCCGGTCCCGATGCCGATGCCCATGAGGGCATCGCCCTTCCCTTTCATGATCGTGCGAACGTCAGCGAAATCGATGTTGATCTCGCCCGGCTCCGTGATGAGATCCGAGATCCCCTGCACGCCCTGCCGCAGCACGTCATCGGCCATGAAGAATGCCTCGCGGATGGGTGTGCGCTTCTCGGCGATCTTCAGCAGGTGCTGGTTCGGGATGGTGATCAGCGTATCGACTTCCTGGCGCAGCCTCTCGATCCCCTCTTCGGCGAGCTGCATCTTGCGCTTGCCTTCGAAATCGAAAGGCTTCGTCACCACGGCGACGGTGAGCGCGCCCATCTGCCGGGCGACGTGCGCCACGACCGGAGCGGCGCCGGTGCCCGTCCCTCCGCCCATTCCCGCGGTGATGAAGACCATATCGGCGCCTTTCAGGAGGTTGGACACGCTCTCCTGGTCTTCGAGGGCGGCCTTCTCCCCGATCTCCGGGATGCCGCCCGCGCCGAGCCCGCCGGTGAGCTTCGTGCCGATCGCGAACCTCGTCTCCGCGTTTGAGCTGTGCAGCGCCTGCTGGTCTGTGTTGATTGCCACGAACGAGACGTTTTTCAGTCCCATGGCGATCATGCGGTTGACGGCGTTGCTTCCGCCGCCGCCCACGCCGACGACCTTGATGACCGTCGGGCTGGCCCCGTCATTGTTGAAGAGCTCGATGTTCATGTCCCCCCTCCCATAGACACGGACGTCGAGGTGCGCCCTCGGCCCATCCCTGGGCCTGGGGCGCACCGTAGACATGGATGTCGGGCGCCAACGCGCCCGCGCTATTTCAGAAAAAGTCCTTGAACCAAGTTCTCATCCTCTCCCATCCGCTGG
>JBKQPS010000082.1:0-4593 GCA_052144915.1 Spirochaetia bacterium
GGTCCAGGAGCGCTCCGACCTGCGCGAGCTGCTGCGCGATCCGCGCCGGGGAGGCGCTGGCAAAATCTTTCTCTCCCCCCACGTAGGCGCTGGTGACGAACGAGAGCGCGGCCTGGGGAGTGCGTCCCTGCTGGGCAGCCAGCGCGCTCGACCACAGGGGAAACATCTGCCGCCACGTTCCCCGCCGGATCGACTCGGCCAGGAGGCCGACGCCGATGTCCTCCGCGAACCCCGCGGTGCCGTCGGCGAGCTGCCAGCGTGCGTCGGCGGCCAGGTACCTCGATTCGCTCCACCCCCGGTAGGCCGCATCCGTGAACGCGGCGAGGGCTGCGTGCAGCCCTTCCTCCGACGGCAGGGATGCCTCGTCCGGTAAGCGTGCGCGAGGGGGCGAGCCCGCCGCGGATTGGCGCGCAACCACAGGCGCCCCTTCGACCTGCAGGGTGCCGCTCCAGGCGGGTCCGGAGAGCGGGAGAGTAAGGGTGCCGGCAGCGAGGTCGGTTCGCGCGCTCCCGGGCAGGGTGAAACGGAACGTGCGGCCGGCGCGATGCCACGCGAGGGCCGTCCCCGCCGAGGAGTCATCGAGTGCGCCGGCGACTCTGAAGGGCACCACGAGCGCGGCATATGCTCCGCCGGCGCCGGCTCCCACGGGGGAGAGGGTCATGGAGCCTCCGGTGTCTGCGCCCGGGGATACCCGCAGGCGAATGCCACCGTCGAACACGATGTCGGCAGCGTTGTCCGGGCCGGGCTCGAAGCCTTTCAGGCCGGGTGTCGTGGATTGGGAAAAACGCATCGAAAGACCGTTCCAGGTCACAGTCAGCTCCTCGGGCTCTCGGGACTGGAAGAGCGGGAAAAGCGCGTAGCGGCCCGCGACCCGGCCGGCGCCGATGTCGCGAGAAAAGCCGCGCGCGAACAAGGCGAGGAGCAGGAGAAGCAGGACCACACTGCCGTAGACGAGAGGACCGAGAAAGGAGCGTCCGCGGAAACCTTGCATCGAGTGAGTGATCTTATCAGCGGGCGGGGAAAGGTTCAACGTGCAGGGCCCGGCGTCCACGGCGCGCGGCGTGGCACACGCCCGTCTCGCTTGAATCTTCGCGGGAAACCCAATAGCATGGCGCCCCGGAGGAGGGCATGGCGGTCAATAAAGTCGCGACGATCGACGATCGGGTGAAGGTGCGGACCGTCCTCATGAGCCTCTTCGACAAATCCGGCGTCGACGAGCTGGCGCGTGGCCTTTTTCGGATGAATCCCGGCATCCTGTTTCTCTCCACCGGCGGCACGTATTCCGCGCTCCATGCGGTCCTGGGAGATTCGGCGCCGGCCGTGTTGAGGCAGGTCTCAGATTACACCGGTCAGCCCGAGACGCAGGGCGGGCTGGTGAAGACGCTCGACTTCCGGATCTACCTCGGGCTTCTCTCCGAGACGTACAACTCCGCCCACGCGGCGGACCTGCGGCGGACCGGTGCCGCGGTGATCGACATGGTCGTGGCGAATCTGTATCCCTTCGCGCAGGTCATCGCCGGGCAAGGGGCAACCCTGGAAGATGCGCGGGCCAACATCGACATCGGCGGGCCGTGCATGGTGCGGGCCGCCGCCAAGAATTTCCACCGTGTCGCGGTGCTTACCGATCCTTCGGACTACACGGCCGTCCTGGCGGAGCTGGGAAGGCAGGACGGCGCCCTGGGCCTCGCCACACGCTACCGGCTAGCCCAGAAAGCGTTTCGGCTGATCGCCGCCTACGATGAGGCGATCGCGCGCTACATGGAATCCACCCCCCTCGACGCGCAGCGCGGCATCTACGCAATCAGGAACGGGGATTGACCGCGTGAGCGTTCCTGACTTCAAGACCGCGTATCGGCGGATCATGGACGACCATTTTCCCCGCGTAATGGAGATAAGCTTCATCGGTGACGATGGCCGCCAGACCCTCGTCTACGAAAAGGCCACGTGGGTGGTCGCGCACGAGCAAAAGGGTCTGCGCTACGGGGAAAACCCCGGCCAGGAGGCGGCCCTGTACCGGCTGGTGAACGGCAACCTCACGCTGGGAGAGGTGACCACGATCGCCCCGGGGCGCTATCTCGCCTCGGACGTCGAGCTCCTGCAATCGGGGAAGCATCCGGGGAAGATCAACATCACGGATGCGGACAACGCGCTGAACATCCTGCGGTACTTCAGCGCCGCTCCCTGCGCGGTCATCGTGAAGCACAACAACCCGTGCGGCGCAGCGCGGGCAGCCACGCTCGCGGAGGCCTATCACAAGGCCCACATGGCGGATCGGCTCGCCGCCTTCGGCGGGGCAATCGCGCTGAACAGGGTCGTGGACAAGGACACCGCGGAGCTCATCGCGCAGACCTACGCCGAGGTCGTGCTGGCCCCCGATTTCGGCCCCGGCGTCATGGAAATCTTCGCCCGCTGGAAGAACCTGCGCGTCATGCGGATCGCCCGGATGGATCGCCTGGAAGCCTTCGTGGGTGCCGCATACGTGGACTTCAAGAGCCTTATCGACGGCGGAATCGTGGCGCAGACCGCGTTCGTGCCAAGGACCCTGGCGGCGGCGGATTTCCTCCCTGCACGGGCCGCTTACAAGGGAAAGGAATACGCAGTCAGGCGGGCCCCGACGGAAAAGGAGCTCGACGACCTGCTTTTCGGGTGGCTGCTGGAGACCGGCATCACCAGCAATTCCGTGATCTACGTGAAGGACGGCGCCACCGTGGGCATCGGAACCGGCGAGCAGGACCGTGTGGGTGTCGCCGAGATCGCCCGCGACAAGGCGTACCGCAAGCTTTCCGATCGCCTCTCCTGGGAGAGCTTTCAGTCGCCTTACGCGAACCTCGAAAAACCCGAGGCGCGCGCGGAGATCGACCGGGAAGTGGCCCGCCAGAAAGGCGGGATCGCCGGGTCCTGCATGGTCTCAGATGGCTTCTTTCCCTTCCGGGACGGCGTGGACGTGGGCATCAGGGAAGGGGTCACCGCTATCGTGCAGCCGGGCGGATCCGACCGGGATTTCGAATCCATCGAAGCGTGCAACGAGGCGGACGTTGCCATGGTCTTCACGGGCCAGAGATGCTTCAAGCACTGAGAGGAAGCGAATGTACGAACGCAACGCGAGCCACATTGAAGCACTCGTGCGCGACCAGAACGACTGGCGCGGCACGTGCATCAACCTCATCGCCAGCGAGAACGTGAGCAGCCGGCGCGTGCGCGCGCTCATGGGCTCGGATTTCGCGCACCGCTACGCGGAGGGCCACCCCGGAGAACGGTACTACCAGGGAACGGAGATCATCGACGAGATCGAGAGCGACCTCAAGCAGCACATGAAGTCCCTCTTCCGGTGCAAGCACGCCGACGTGCGGCCCATCAGCGGAACGATCGCCAATGACGCGGTCTTCAGCCGCTACATCCGCTGGGGCGACATCGTGATGGTGAACTCCACCCCCGCCGGTGGGCACATCAGCCACCATCGCGCCGGCTCGGTGGGCAAGTACACGAAGAACATCGTGAACTTTCCCCTCACCGCGGACGGCTGGCACATCGACGTGGACCACACGCTGGACATCCTGAAGTCCTTCGACCCGCGGGTGCTGATCATGGGCAAGAGCCTGTTCCTCTTCCCCGAGCCGGTGAAGGAGATCGCGCCGCACTGCCGGAAGAAGGGGATTGCCCTCATCTACGACGCGGCCCACGTGCTGGGACTGATCGCCGGAGGACAGTTCCAGGACCCGCTGGCCGAGGGGGCCGCGATCGTGACGGGCAGCACGCACAAGACGTTCTACGGCTCCCAGCGCGGGGTGATTCTTTCCAACCTCGACGACGAGGAGTGGCGCAGGATCGACAAGGGGGCCTTCCCCGGATCTTCTTCCAACCACCACCTGGAGACGCTGGTCGCCCTTACCTTTGCCACCTACGAGATGCTGGAGTTCGGCGCCGACTACGCGCGCCAGGTGGTGGCAAACGCGAAGCACTTTGCCCGCAAGCTCTTCGACTTCGGGTTCAAGGTCCAGGCCGAGCAGTTCGGGTTCACCGAGACGCACCAGGTGGCGATCGACATGACCGGGCAGGGCGGGGGAGAATCGGCCGCGCGCAATCTCAAGGACAATCGCATCATCGTGAACATGAACCTCCTTCCCTTCGAACCCCTGGATCGCGCCACCAGCCCCTCGGGGATCCGCCTGGGCGTGCAGGAAATGACCCGGGTGGGAATGCGGGAGCCCGAGATGGAGCGTATCGCGGAGCTTTTCAAGCGCTGCCTGATGGAGAAGAAGTTTGTCGGCGACGAGGTGAAGGAGTTTCGCGCGCAGTTCCAGGAGGTCGGCTTCTCCTTCGACTCCGTGCGTTCGTAGGACGCGGCCCGCGCGGGCGGCACCCTATCGCCTCCCTGCCCCGAGGCTCAGCGCGGGAACATAGGTGATCAGGAGGAGCACCGCGGCGAGCAATCCAAAGAACGGCAGCACCGTCCGGTAGACCCGCGACAGCGGTGTGCCGAAACGCAGGCTGGAGAGGAACAGGTTCAGCCCCAGCGGCGGGGTCATGTACCCGATCTCCAGGTTCAGGAGGAAGATGATCCCGAGGTGCACCGGGTCCACGCCGTACTGCATC
>JBKQPS010000083.1:0-25902 GCA_052144915.1 Spirochaetia bacterium
CAACGGCGGCAGCTTCGACAACCCAAAGCCCGGCCTCGACTACTTCGACAAGCTGAACAAGGCGGGCAACTTCGTTCCCCTGATCGCCGTGCCCGCGACGGTGGACTCCGGCGAGACTCCCATCACCCTGCGATGGGACTACAACGCGCTCAGCAACCGTGACAAGACGGACGGGAATCCGAACATCGGGGTGATCATCCCCGCGTCGGGCGTCGTGGCAGGCGTGTACGTCCAGGCCATCAGCGCCTTTGCGTCGCACCCGAATGCCGCGAGGCTGTGGATGGAGTTCCTGTATTCCGACGAGGGTCAGCTCATCTGGCTGAAAGGCTATGGCCACCCGGTCCGCTACGCCGACCTGGCCGCCCGCGGAGTGATTCCGGCCGACGTCGCCGCAAAGATGCCGCCCGCCGCTGCCTATGCGAAGGCCGTATTCCCCACTCTCGCCCAGCAGGCGGCGAACAAGCAGTACATCGCCGACAACTGGGACGCGATCGTCAATGTGAAGGTGCAGGCAAAGCAGTAGGACGCCATGACCGTCACTGGCGTCCAGGGAACGGGCGCGCGCATCGCGCGCCTTTCCCTCCGCGCGTCCCTGGGAAGCTGGGTCGGGCTCGCGCCGTTTGTCCTTTTCGCCCTGGCATTCATGCTCCTGCCCGCCGGCATCCTGCTGGTGGGGAGCTTTCAGAATGCGCAGGGCGGATTCACCCTCGTCAACCTTGCGCACCTCTTCCGGCCGAACATTCTCCGTTCCTATCTCCTCACCATCGAGGTCAGCCTCGCCACGGCGGTCGGCGGCGCAGTCTTCGGCTTCGCCCTCGCCTATGCGGTGACCCTGGGAGGCATGCCCCGGGGCGTGAGGAACGTCATCGTCACGTTCTCCGGCGTAGCCTCCAATTTTGCGGGAGTCCCGCTGGCCTTTGCATTCATCGCGACGCTGGGCAGGGTGGGGCTTGTCACGACACTCGTGAAGACGCTTCTTGGCATCAGCCTCTACGACTCCGGTTTTAACCTCTACAGCTTCTGGGGGTTGAGCTTCACGTACCTGTACTTCCAGCTTCCCCTCATGGTCCTGATCATCACCCCTGCCCTTGACGGCATGCGCAAGGAATGGCGCGAAGCCTGTGAGAATCTGGGTGCGTCCCGCGCGCAATACTGGCGCCACGTCGCGCTGCCCATCCTGGTTCCGTCCATCCTGTCCTCCGTGATCCTGCTGTTCGGGAATGCCTTTGGCGCCTATGCCACCGCGTATGCCCTGACGGGAGGGTTCATCAACCTCGTGCCCATCCAGATCGGCGCGCAGATCCGTGGCGACGTGCTGCACGATCCCAACCTCGGGTACGCGCTGGCTCTCGGCATGGTCGTGGTCATGACGCTGAGCATCCTGGGCTACACTACCCTGCAAAAGCGCGCGGCCCGGTTCATGCGGAGGGAAACGTGAAGCGCCGGAGAGGCTGGTCATGGCTCTGGCTGGCAATGGGAACGGTGTATTTCCTTCTCCCGCTCGTCGCGACTTTCCTGTTCTCCCTGAAGGGGAAAAAAGGAATTCTCAGCTTCGTTGCCTACGCGCACGTCTTCGCGGATCCCCAGTTCCTGCAGACATTCACTTTCTCCCTGGAGATGGCGGTCCTGACGATCGTGGCCGGACTGGCGCTCATGATACCGACGGCGATCTGGGTACACCTTCGGCTGCCCCGGGCCCGGCCCCTCATCGAGATCTTCGCCCTGCTTCCTTTTGTCATTCCTCCCATCGTGCTGGTCTTCGGGTTGATCCGGATGTACAGCCGTCCGCCATTTGCCCTCGTCACGAGTCCCGTGCTCCTGGTCGCGGGGTATGTCGTGCTCTCCTTTCCGTACGTGTTCCGCTCGGTGGACGCCGGTCTGCGCGCGATCGACCTCCGCATGCTCGCCGAAGCCGCCCAGAGCCTCGGTGCACGGTGGGGAACGACGCTGTTTCGCGTGGTGCTGCCGAACATCCGCGTCTCAGTGCTGAGCGCCGCCTTCCTCACGTTTTCCATCGTGGTCGGCGAGCTGACCCTCGCGGTGATGCTGGCCTGGCCCGCCTTCGGACCCTACATGGCACTGGTCGGTCGCGACCTCGCGTACGAACCTGCCGCGCTGGCGATCATCAGCTTCCTGCTCACCTGGGGCGCGCTCGTCGTGATGCAGCTTCTCAGCAGGGGGCTGCGGGGCCCGTCCGCCACTCCTGGCGGTGTGCACTGACAAAAGGAGATTGTGCATGGCATTCGTGGAGATGATCGATCTCGTGAAGCATTTCGGCCGGCACGCGGCCGTGGACTCATTTTCCCTTCAGGTCGAGGAGGGTGAGCTCGTCTCCTTCCTCGGGGGCTCGGGCTGCGGAAAGACGACCACGCTGCGGATGATCGCCGGCTTCGAAACGCCGACGTCGGGCAGGATCCTGATCAAGGGGTCGGATGTCGTGGAGATGCCGCCCAACAAACGCGGCGTGGGAATGGTCTTTCAGAACTACGCCCTCTTTCCCAACATGACGGCGGGCCAGAACATCGGCTTTGGCCTGAAGGTGGCAGGCAGGCGTCCCGAAGAGAGGGAGATACGGGTGAGGGAAATGCTCTCCCTCATCCACATGGAAGAGTTTCGCGACCGCTATCCCCACCAGATGTCCGGCGGCCAGC
Source organism: Spirochaetia bacterium (assembly GCA_052144915.1). Lineage (GTDB taxonomy): Bacteria > Spirochaetota > Spirochaetia > SZUA-6 > Fen-1364 > Fen-1364. Next base: position 2,652 of record JBKQPS010000083.1, read on the forward strand.
AGCAGCGCGTTGCCCTTGCCCGCGCCCTGGCGATCCACCCCCGGGTGCTGCTCCTCGACGAGCCCCTCTCCGCCCTGGATGCGAAGATCCGGGTCCGGTTACGCGCCGAGATCCGGGCCATCCAGCGGGGCCTGGCGATCACCACGATCTACGTCACCCACGACCAGGAGGAGGCCCTTTCCATCTCGGACCGGATCGTCGTCATGAAGGACGGGCGGATCGAGCAGGTGGGAACGCCGTTCGAGATCTACAATCGGCCGTCCACCTCGTTCGTTGCATCATTCATCGGATCGTCGAATACGCTTCGCGCGGTGGTCGTGGATCCCGCGGCCGGAAAAGTGACCGTCGACGGCCAGCAGATCGTCGCCGCAGGGCCCCTGCCGGGAATGGCAGGTGAGGAGGTGAGCCTCACGGTTCGACCCGAGTCGATCGCCCTCCAGAACGGCATCCCTTCGAACAACCACCTGAGAGGCACGCTCGAGAACGTTGTTTTCCTCGGATCCATCGTGCGGCTGGTGATCAACACGGGCCGCAGCGAGGTGCTCATGGACACGTTCAACAATCCCCATCTCGCGCTTCCCGCGCTGGGATCCGACGTCACAGTCGGTTTTGCACCCGAGGCGTGCGTGCCGCTGGAGAAAAGCGAGCCCGGCTCCACGGCTACTGCGTCCTGAAGGAATCCCACACCGAAAGGCCCGGCTTCGGCGTTCCGTCGGTGAGCCGCAACCCGATGTGGGCGAACCAGCCGAGCGTCGGTGCGTCCCCGGCCAAGCCCTGCTTCTTCAGTGTCTGGCGGTATTTTTCTCCGCGATGATGCGTAGCCCTTCCAGCGTGAGCCACTGCTCGTGGAAGGGCTTTTCGCCGAGTAGAGGCACCATGATCGGAGACTGACCACCCGTGACAGCGACCGCCGCGCTCCCCCCCAGCTCCGCGCGCATCCTGCGGATGATTTCACCGACAAGGCCCACGTAGCCGAACACGATCCCGGCCTGGATGGAATGCATGGAGTTGCGGCCAATCGTCACCGGAGGAGGCGCGAGGGGCACTGAGGGAAGCTGGGCGGTGTTTCGTGAAAGCGACTCAACGGCAGAGGTGAGGCCGGGAGCGATGGCAACTCCCCGCAGCTCTCCGGAAGCAGACACCGCGGTAAAGCTGAGCGCGGTGCCGAAGTCCACTACAATGCAGTTGTCCTTGAACCTGTCGAACGCGGCGACTGCGTTGGCCACCAGGTCGGCGCCGACTTCCGCGGGGTTCTCGGTGGTGATCCGAAGCCCGATGTCCAGCGCGGGACTGAGGAGGAGAGGAGCCCGGCCCGAAAGCTCGAGAACCGTTTCTACCATTGTACCGGTCAGCGGGGGAACGACGCTGGAGAGGATTGCCGAATCGATGCTCCCTGCCGAAAGCTCTGCAGCCTCGAGGAGGGTGCGGAAGATCACGAGGTATTCGTCGGAGGTCTTGGCGTGCACCGTCTGGATGCGCCACCGGCGTTTCCACGAGCCTTTGTCATGGGCCCCAAAGGTGATATGCGAATTGCCGACCGACACAGCAAGGAGCATGCGTCCCACCTTTCACTCAGCAGAGCGCACCCAGTCTACACGATTTTCTTGAGAGCGACCTCCCCGCTCATTATACTAGAGGGCGCATGCCGCAGCTCAGGAAAATCCTCCGGGACATCCCTGTTTTCTCCTTCGAAGGCCCGTCGAAGGTGGTCTACAACGCATTCCTCATCTTCTCGGCCCTCGCCGGGACGATCATCACCTCCTACCGGCTCACATTCCGGCTCTATGACTTCGACGCGATCTATTGGATCATCACCATCGTCTACCTGCTGGACATCCCTTACACGTTCAACCAGTCGGTGAAGAAGGGACTGAAGGTATACAGCGATCGGAAAAGCATTGCCCGGCTGTATCTCCGCGGCTGGTTCCCCGTCGACCTGATCGCCTCCATCCCCTTTGCGTGGTTGTTCTCTATCACCTCGCTCTGGTCTCCCAGCGCCTCGGTGGGAGTCGGCGCCGCGCTGGACATCATCATGGTCACCAAGCTGATGAAGATGGTGAAGATCAGCAAGGTGAGCGCCATATTCAACGACATCAGGGAATCCCTCAGCGTAAGCCCGGCCCTCATGCGACTGGTGACTTTCGGGTTCTGGTTCGTCACGACGGTGCACCTCATGGCATGCGGGTGGGTGCTGATCGGGGCGAGCGAGCATTTCCGGTCCCCCTTCGACCAGTACCTGCGCGGGGTCTACTGGTGCGTGACGACGATCGCCACAATCGGGTACGGCGATTACACGCCCAGCCATGACAGCAATGTGCAGATCATCTACACGGTGGTGGTGATGATCTTCGGCGTGGGCATGTACGGGTACATCATTGGAAACGTGGCCACTCTCATCGCCAACCTCGACGTGGCCCGGGCCAACTACCAGGCCAAGATGGAGGAAGTCAACGATTACATGCGCACGAGGCGGGTCCCGGGAACCCTGCAGTCGCGCGTGCGCAACTACTATGCCTACCTCTGGGAAACGCAGAAGAGCGTGTCCTCCATCTCCATCACCGAGGAGCTGCCGCACACCCTTTCCATGGAAATCAGTCTCTTCCTCAATCGCTCGATACTGGAGAAGGTCTCCCTCTTCAAGAACGCGAACGAGATCTTCATCCGGGAGATCGTCCAGCTCCTGGGGCCCATGGTCTTCCTGCCCGATGACTACATCATCCGGCAGGGCTAGTACGGGGACTGCATGTACTTCCTGTCCAACGGCGACGTCGAGGTCCTCGTGAACGGCGTGCGCGTCGCCTCCCTGGGGCAGGGCTCACCGTTCGGAGAGACGGCCCTCATCCAGGGCGAGAAGCGCATGGCGAGCATCCGCGCCCTCAGCTACTGCGACGTCTACAAGCTCTCCAAGACCGATTTCGACGCGCTTCGCAGCCGCTACCCCGACTTCGATTCGGAGGTGAAGAAGGTCGTGGAAGAGCGCCTCAAGGACACCCAGGAGAAGACGCAGAAGTAGCGGGCTCGTGGCCTCACGGGCATCGCGTGACCGTCAGGCGGCCGCGGCGTGTGCCGCCGGGTGGGTCGCCGCGTACCACGCCAGGGTTCGTCGCACGCCTTCCTCCATCGGGGTCGCCTTGAAGTCGAATTGCGCGGCGAACCTGCTGCCGTCCACGACGTACGGCTCTTCCTTCTGATACAGCATTTCTCTCACCTCGCGGAGGAGCGGGTTGAACAGGCCAGCCGCGGTGATCAGGGAACGCGGAAAAGCGCCGAGTCGCGTCTCCTTTCCTGCTGCCCTGAAGAAAAGCGCTGCCGCCTCGCGGGCCGTCCGGGTCTCATCATTGGGTACGATCCAGACTCGCCCGTGCGCGCGGGGATCCAGGGCTGCAACGACAAGGGCCTGCCCGTAGTCCTCGACGTACGTATAGGTATGAGGCGTATCGAGATCGCCAACCAGCCGGGCCGTCTTTCCGCTGAAGAGGGGGTCCAGGAACAGCCGCGTGCCGAAGATGCTCTGCAGCACTGCGCCGGGACCGTAATAATCCGATGCGCGCACCGTCGTCCATGAAAGATCCCCGCCTGCTCCTGCCGCGACGAGTCGGTCGTGGAGGCCTTTCCGCAGCAGGCCTTTTCGCGTGGGGGGAACCTCCGCGGTACTCTCGTCGATCACCGCGACGCCGCGCGCGTACATGTAGAGGTTGTCTGCAACCGCGAGCACCGAACCGTGCCGGAGTGCGGCAGTGACGAGATTCTGCTGAAGTGACGGCAGCACTTTCCCCCAGTCCTGGTAGAGCACGTTGGCGCAGTGATAGATATGCGATGCGCCGTCGCTGGCTTTCACGACCGCCTGCAGGTCCAGTGCGTCCGCCGCGCGGAACTCCAGCCGGCGCTCCTGATCGACCGGCAGCCCATCGAACAGCACCGCGGGCCTGCGTCCCGACCGGCTCACGAGCCGCACCGGGAGACCCTTTTGCAGAAGGAACCGGGCAGCAGCGGACCCGACCGGCCCGGTTCCGAAGATGACGTGGAATCCTGCTTTTCCTCGAGAGTCCATGATCCCAACCTCCTATGTTGGCATCGCCAACATCGATAACATACCACCTGATGTTGGCATTGTCAACATAAATGTTGGCAATGCTCACATATTTGTGGTACTCTCAACTCATGCCCGTGAAAGACCACTATCACCACGGTGCCCTCAGAGAGACCCTGCTCGCAGAGGCCATGCGGGACCTCGAATCCGAGGGCCTCGAGGGGGTCAGCCTGCGCAGGCTGGCGGAAGCGGCGGGAGTTTCGAAGACGGCGCCCTACCGTCATTTTGCGGACAAGCGCGATCTGCTCGTGGCGATCGCCGCGGATGGCTTTCGGCTGCTCGCCGAAAAGCTCGAGTCAGTGGCTCCCGCGGCGCCAGTCGCTCCCGTTGTGGCAAGTGTCGGGGCAGGTGGCGGTGCGTCGAGCGTCGGGTCGGACGAAGCGAGCGGCGACGTGAGGGAGGGGATCCGCGCCTTGTTCCGCGCCTACATGGATTTTGCGCGCGCGCGGCCCGCGTTGTACAAGCTCATGATTTCCCGGCTGGGTTATGAGCTGCATTCCGAGGCATGCCGGCTGAACAGCGAGAGGGCGCTTGGGTGCCTCATCCGCGCCGTCCAGGCTGCCCAGGCCGCTGGCTGGAAGTCCGAAAAAGACACCATGGCGCTGGTTCTCTCTCTCTGGGCGAGCGTGCACGGATGGACGACCCTCCTCATCGACGGTCTCCTGCCCCCCGGCATCGCCGCGGAGGGCGACGACTGGCTCGGATTCGCCCAGGTGCTGCTGGACTAGCGAATACCCGCGGGAGTCAGCAGCGCTTCGCGTAGTTCTGCAGGTGAATCGTGACCGGCTGATCCCCGTAGTACCCGAAGAGACTGGTGAAGGTGCCGGTAGTGAGCTCACAGAGCGTGACGCTGCCGTGGACCTGCACCTGGCGCCAGTCATCCCGTGCCCCGGGGTTGTAATAGTCGGGAAACTTGCCGTTGGGCCGGAGGAAATTGATCATGTCCCACGCGGCCGCCTCCTCGAGACCCGCGGGCGCGCACGCCAGCGCCGCGTGGATCTCCCGATTCAGCTCGTCGTATCGCCACTGCATCTCGTTCCACTCCCCGCCGGAAAGCAGGGCGATCCACTCGTTCATCGAGGCCAGCCGCATCTCCGGCGCGATGCAATGATTGGTGGCGATGAGGACATCGGGCCTCCGCTCCCGCTGCGGGGCAAAGTAGAAGGGACCGGGACAGTTGCGATCCTTCCACGTCCGGTTGATTGCACCTGTTTCATCGAACATCGCCGGCGAAAAGGCTGTTCCCACCAGGAGCCTGCGGACTTCCCTCTGCCACCGTTTCGAGGGGAGATCTTTCGAGCCGCCAACGATGTCACCCAGGAGGTCTTTCAGGATCGCCAGCCAGTTGCGGTCGAACGCCTTCCACAACCCTTCGTTCCAGTCCCGTGCGTACTCCTCGGGATAGCAGTAGTCGCGGCCCCGGACGAACAGACCGCCCGTTGGCTGCGGCTCGCCGTGCGCGGCGCGAATGTGCTGGATGTAGGGCAGCCCCGGGAGCCGGGCCCGGTAGAAGGAGGGGATGTGGTCGAAACAGGGAAACGGTTCGTTCCCGGCGAGCCTGCGTCCCGCTTCCACCACGCAGGCCTGGCCGTGCGCGTCCGCCAGGGGGTACAGCCACGATACGCCGCGCGGCGCCTCCCGGATCCTCTCGACGGCCTCCTCTACCGAGCCGCAGCGCTGGACGCAGTCCCTGATGAGAAGCAGGGAATTGAGCCCGGGCCGGCCTGGGTCGCACATCCGGCTGGGCAGCATGTTCACGCCCACGGCGAGGCCCGCCTCGTTCATTGCAGCCACGGTGCCGACGAGGCCGGGCGCTCCCTGGCTCACGAACATGCGGCCAGGATTCTCCAGTGAGCCCTCCGGCACCTGCAGCATCAGGCAGGCGGTGTCCTGGAAGACATCGGCTGTCGGAAACATGAAGTCCCTGCCGAAGAAATGCCGGCCGCCGGCGGCATCGCCGGAAATGGAGAAGGCGTTGCAGCCAATGGGGGTCCGAAGAAGCGCGGGGTGCACCCCGCGCTCCGCGAAGATGGTGCCGGTGTAGATGTGGGCGAGAAGGCAGTCGATTCCGAGGTTGAGCGCGAGAAGGCGGTCGCGCCGCACGCTGGTGGCCGGGTTGGCCGCGCGGCAGCCTTCGGCGATTCCATCGATCTCCGCCAGGAGCTGCGGGGGGAGATCCGGGACCATGCGCTCCGAGGCGAACGAGATGATGCTTACGATGAGATCCTTCAAGTGCGGAAGCGCATCTTCCTTCGACACGGGTCCCTCGCCGAAAAAAGCGAACGCGACATTCTCGACGAACTCCCCGGCCATGCGGGCCACGTCGGGTTCCGCCATCGCGCCGATGAGCCATCCCATCCGCCCGCCGTCTCCCTCCACGTAGAGAGCGCGCTTCGGAGCGCCGGTTTTCGTGTTGCGCGCCTGTGTGTGCCGTGCGAGGATGCCCAGCCGGCCATCCTTCACCAGGACGCGCGCGACGGCGAAGCCATCCGTGCGGAATGCCGCCTCGATCCGCGCGGACCTCGCTTCGACGGAACCAGCCAGGGGGGGCATGCGGGTGATCTTATGGTGCCGCGCGACACGAAAGCAACCTCGCGGAAGTATGGCGCCTTCGAGTCAGCCCGGATCGGGGTCGTGCCGATCATGAAAGTATGGAAGCAACCCTGGGAATCATGATCGACCGGGTCCACGGCATCGAGTACCGTGCGGTCCCGCACCGCGATCGGAGGGGATGGTTCGCCCAGTGGCGTCCTGCCCGCGCCATCGAATCATTTCCGGCCTTCTCGTACGTCTCGCGCCCCGAGCATTTCGACACGGAAAGCGAGGCCATGGAGTTCATCCGGCGCAACGCGGCGGACATCCTCGCGCGCCGGATCTGAGGAAGGAGCAGCTCTTACGCCGGCGTAGGGAGCCGGCCGTAGATCCCGGAAAGAGACCGCAGGCGCCGTGCCGCTTCATCCGGGAAGCACGAATCGTCGGCCCGCCAGGACCAGTTCTGAGCGCCGGATGTGCCCGGCGTATTCATTCGCGCTTCGCGGCCGAGCCCGAGCACGTCCTGAAGCGGGACGATCGCGGATCTGCAGACCGATGCCATTGCCATGCGGATGAGACGCCATTCGATTTCAGGGTCTGTCGACGCACAGTAGCTTTCGAGGAAGTCGCGCTCTTCTCTCGTCCTGACCTCCCACCATCCCCGAGTCGTATCGTTGTCGTGAGTTCCCGTATAGACGACAGAGTTCCTCGAGTGATTGTGCGGGAGGAACCTGTTGTCCGCGCCGAGACGGCCCGCCTCTCCCTTGTCGAAGGCGAACTGGAGAATCCTCATGCCCGGGAAGCCGAATCTCCTCCGCAGCTCGTCCACCTCGGGGGTGATGACACCCAGATCTTCGGCGATGATCGGCAGCGGTCCCCGCTCCCTTTCCAGTGCCTCGAAGAGGCGCACGCCGGGCACCTTCACCCATCGGCCGCGCTCGGCGGTGCGTTCCCCTGCCGGCACGGCCCAGCACGCCTCGAATCCCCGGAAGTGATCGATGCGGACCAGGTCGAAGAGCCGGCAGGCGGACTGCATCCGGCGGATCCAGAACCGGAAACCCTGCCGCTCCATTTCGTTCCAATCGTACAGGGGGTTTCCCCATAGCTGACCCGTGGCCGCGAAATAGTCCGGTGGCACCCCCGAGACCGCGGTCGGTCTGCCGGCCTCGTCCAGGAGAAAAAGCTCCCGGTGGGCCCAGACATCGGCGCTGTCCGGCGCCGCGAAGATCGGCAGGTCACCGACGATTCGAATGCTCTTGCGGGCGGCTGCCTCGTGCAGGGAGTCCCATTGTGAGAAGAAGAAGTACTGGATGACTTCTTCTTCCCTGATCCCCTCCGTCAGCTCCGCCTTTGCGTGTTTCACGGATTCCGGTTTTCTCAGCGCGATGCCCTTGTCCCATGTGTCGTTCCAGGCACCGGCGCGCGTCCCGTTCCGTCCCTTGACCGCCATGAAGAGCGCGTAGTCCTCCAGCCACCACGACTCCCCGGACTTGAAGGCTTCGAAGCCGGCGCGTTGCTCATTGGTCGCGGTGTGCAGAAACCGTGACGCGGCGCGATGGAGGAGAGGCATTTTCCACTCGATCAAGGGACCGAAGAGGACCATGTCCCGGGGAAACGCGGGTGGGCCTTCCAGCTCCTTGCGTTCCAGCACACCCCACTCGACGAGCGTATCCAGGCTGACCAGGAGGGGGTTGCCGGCAAAGGATGAGAAACAGGCATAGGGCGAGTCACCGTAGCCGGTCGGCCCGAGGGGAAGCACCTGCCAGAGGGATTGTCCCGCGGAGACGAGGTAGTCCAGGAATCGATGCGCTGCCGCGCCCAGGTCTCCGATGCCGTGCGGCCCGGGGAGGCTCGTGGGGTGCAAAAGAATGCCGCTGGCGCGGCCGGAGATGCCGCCGGTAGTGCCTGCTTCGTCATTCATCGGGCGCCTCGGCTCCCTGCTACTTGATGGAGCCCGCGACCATGCCCTTGATGATGAACTTCTGCGCGGCGAGGAAGAAGATGACGATGGGAATCATCGCCATGAGGATGGCGGTGAGGATGAGGTCCCACTGCTTGACGTAGGCCCCCGCGAAGTTGGAAACGGCGAGGGGGATGGTCATCACCCGGTTTCCCTTCCCGAGGATGAGGAGGGGGAGCAGGTAATCGTTCCAGATCCAGATGCCGTTCAGCACGAGGACCGTGGCGTGGATGGGCCTCAGGATGGGGAAGATGATCCGGTAGAAGGTCTGCGCGGGCCTGCAGCCGTCGATAGTCGCTGCCTCTTCGAGCTCCAGCGGAATGCTCTTGATGAAGCCGTGGAACAGGAAGATCGACTGCGACATGCCGAAGCCGACGTAGGCGACGATGATTCCCGCATAGGACCTGAGGAGCCGCACCCCCGTCACGGTGGTGATCTCGCGGAACCAGGTGAGCAAGGGAAACATCACGATCTGGAAAGGGATGACCATCGCCGCGACGAAGGTGACGAAGATGGCCATCGAGAGCCTGGTCTTTGCGCGCACGAGGACCCAGGCCGCCTGCGCGGACAGGACGTTCAGCAGGACGAGGGACGCAACGGTGATGATGACCGAGCTCAGGAAGGACGAGGAGTACTGCACGTTGGCGCTGGTCCAGATGGTCACCATGTTCTGCAGGATTTTTCCCCATTGGGTGGGAAGAGTGAGCGGGTTCTGGGTGATCTCGAAGGGGGTCTTGGCCGAGTTCACGACGACGATGAAGAAAGGAAAGAGAAAAAGGAGGAACAGGACGATGGAGAGGATTTCGGGGGCGACCAGTCGCGCGGCGCGGTGGGTTTTCACAGCTCTATCTCCCTCCTCTTGTTGACGGACACCTGGATGACCGAAACGATCACCAGGACAAGGAAGAAGACGACCGCGCGGGCCTGGCCGCCGGCCATGTCGTCCGACTTGAGACCCTGGTTATAGATGTTCATGGCGAGGAGCTGGGTGCCGTAGATCGGCTGTCCCATGAACATGGCCGAGGGCCCGCCGCCGGTGAGTGAGACGTTGACGTCGAACTGCTTGAAGGAGTTCACCAGCGTCAGGAAAATGGTGATCGTAAAGGCCTGCCGCGTCATCGGAAGGGTGATGGCACGAAGCCGGCGGAAAGCCGAAGCTCCGTCGATCTGCGCCGCCTCGAGGAGCTCCTGGGGAATGGTCTCGATTGCCGCCACATAGATGACCATGACGTAGCCCGCGTACTGCCACGTCCCCACGATGACCATTGCGATCGTGGCGGTGTTGCTTCTTGCGAGCAGGAGGTTCGTCGGGTCCGCCCAGGACGCGATCCTGAGCATCGTCCCGACGGCGGGAATCGCATTGTTGAAGATGAACTGCCAGACGTAGCCGAGTATCAGGCCGCCGATGAGGTTCGGGATGAAGAAGCCCGCCCGATAGACATCGCGTCCCTTGAGCTTTTGCGTCACGAGCATGGCCAGACCGAAGGAGACCGCGTTGATGGCGATCATGTTGAGCACTGTGTACACGACCGTCAGGATGAAGGAGTACGTGAAGCTCGGATCCTTCAGGATGCCGGCATAGTTCGCGAGCCCGATCAGCTTGAGGGCGTCGTTCGTTCGGGCTGTCGCCGACCAGTTCGTGAAGGAGTAGTACGCGCCGAGGAAGAAAGGGACGACGATGACAAGAGCGAAGGCCAGGAGGACGGGCGCGAGGAAGAGCCAGAAAACGGCGGGATGTTTTGCTTTCCTCATCGGGTGACGCTCCTGCGCACATCATAGACTCGCCCTCCGTTCCGCGCCAGCGGGCGGGTCGAATGCCGCGGACCGGCCGCACGGCTGGTCCGCGGAGGGCAACCTACTTCTTCAGTCCCTGGAAGGCCTTCGTCATCAGGTCGATGAACTGGGCCTTGGTGATGGCGCCGTTGGCGAACTGGTTGTAGATCGCGGCGAGCGTCTTCTCCCGGAAATCCTGGGGGAAGTAGTACTGGTTCCAGCTGTAGATCCTGCCGGACGCAGCCCACGCCTGGACGGAGCGGGAGAGCTGGCCGGCCGGGTTGAGCTTCACGTTCGAGTAGGCGGGGATCATGCCGGCATCCACGACCATGTACCTGTTGCCCGCATCCGTGAAGACCAGGTCGTCCAGGAACTTTTTCGCGGCGGCGACGTTCTTCGAGTTCTTGTTGATCGCATAGTACGAAGGGGCGGCGACGAAGATGCCGTTGGTGGCCCTGGCCATGGACCCATGGGGAGCGAAGGCCATGCTGAATGTCGCCTTGGCTTGCGCCATGTTGGGGTCCACCCAGTTGCCCTGGTGGAGGAACGCGGCCTGGCCCGAAGCGAACGCGCCGACCTGCGCGTCGTAGTTTCCCGTGGTGAGGACGGCCTTGTCGGCGTACTTGAAGAGCAGCTCCACCCAGTCGGCGTACTCGGACAGGCGCTTCGCGTCGACCTTGCCGGCGAGGAGGTCGTTCGTGACGGACATGTCACCGTAGGGCAGCCCGTTCGAGAGCAGGGAGTTGAAGTTGTGATCGCGGGTGACCCAGCTCATGTCGATGCTCGCAGCCATGGAGACGACGGACTTCAGGCCGAGCGCGGCCTTCTGGGCGTCGATCTTCTCGAAAGCGGCCTTGTAGCCGGCGTAGTTGACGAGAGTCTTCGGGTCGACCCCGGCCTTCTTCAATATGTCGGCGTTGTAGGCAAGGCCCCAGCCTTCCACGGCAACCGGGAATCCGTAGACCTTCCCGCCGAACTTGAAAGCGACCGAGGTATTCTTGACCCAGGGCTCGCCCGAGAGGTCCAGGATGAGGTCCGCCCACTGCTGGTAGGTCTGCAGGCCGTCGAAAGCGAAGATGTCGGGCATGTCGCCCGCGGCGAAATCTGCCTTGAGCTGGGTGCCGAGGTCGATTCCGGAGCTGCCGCCCACGGACTTGATGGTGACGGGAACGTTGTTCGCCTTGGACCATGTGGCGGCATAGGCCTTCAGTGCCGCGTCGATCTCGGGCTTGTTCTGCGCCAGGGTGATGCCCTGGGCGAAGACCGCGGCGCTCATCAGAAGCGCCGCACATGCGAGCACCAGTTTCTTCATGGAATCCTCCGTTTGGGAATCGTGATGGGAACCATCCCCTTCACCGAAGGGGAAAGAAAGACGAGCTCTGCGCGCCGCAGAGTCCGATTCGTGTTCATGTCGTGTCCCTCTCGACGACCCGCACGTCCATCTGCACACGCTGGACGGCACGGCCCGGCTCGCCGATGCGGTCAACGAGAAGCTGCGCGGCCACACGGCCTGATTCTTCCAGGGACTGGCTCACCGTGCTGAGGCCCATGAAGCCGGCCGCCTCGATGTCGTCGAAACCCAGGACCGCAAGCGCCCCCGGGACCGCAACCCCCCGCTGGCGCGCCGCCTTCAGCACCCCGATGGCCTGCAGGTCCGACATCGCGAAAATGGCCCGCGGCGGCGACGGCAGATCCAGCAGCTCCCCGGCCATTCGGCACGCATCGTCCACGCTGACCTGCCCGATCCGGATGAGCCCGGGTTCCAGCGGGTGGCCCCCGGCCGCCAGGGCGTCACGGTAGCCGGCCAGCCGCAGATCGTTGGGCTGCAGGGAGTAGGGGAGGGGTGTCTGTTCTCCGACAAAGGCGCAGGGCACGCGGCCTTTTTCCAGGAAACACTGCGCCGCGAGACGCCCGCCCAGCACGTTGTCCGCCTCGACGCACGTGAATCTGCGATTCACGGACTCGATCATCACGACCTGGAAATTGTGCTCGATAAGGCGCTCAGCGTCGTCGTCCCCGACGTGCATCGACATGATGATCAGGCCGTCGAACCTGCTCAGGAAGGAGATCGAATGCAGGTATTCGGCCAGCTGTTCGGGAGAGTCCACCGCGCAGACGACCATCTCGCAGCGTGCGTCACGAAGCGTTCCCGTCATGCCGCGGAGGCGCTGCACGAAGGAGGGCGCAGGAAAGAACGGCGTCAGGACCCCGATGCGCCCGACGCTCCTGTGCGCCCGCATCCCCGTGTGTCCGTTCGGGAAGTAGTCGAGCTGGTCTATCGATGACCTGATACGCCGGGCTGTTTCGGCGTTCACCATTTCAGGGGAGTTCAGGAAGCGCGATACCGTGGAGATGCTCACCCCGGCATGGGAGGCGACACCGTATATCGTTGACTTCCCCTTGCCCGGTATGCTATCCCTTCTCGATGAAAGTGATTTCATGAAAGTTCTTTCATCCAGACTATTGCGCATTTTGCGGCAGCTGTCAACACGAGGCGAGGCATGGCGGTGAGGAACCAGGTTCAGCTCATTACATACCCGGATTCGCTTGGAGGCAATTTGCGGGCTCTCGAACAGGTGCTTGGCAGCCATTTTCCGGGTCTTTTTCCGGGTGGAGTCCACATCCTGCCGCCCTTTCCTTCTTCCGGAGACAGGGGTTTCGCGCCGCTCACCTACCTGGAGATCAGCCCGCAATTCGGGAGCTGGGAGGACATCCAGCGGATTGGTGAGCGATCAGATGTCATGCTCGACCTGATGGTGAATCACATTTCCCGGCAATCCTCCTGGTTCCAGGACTTTCTCAAGAAGGGCCGCCGCTCGAGCTTCGCTGATCTGTTCATCACTCTGGAGAAGCTGTGGGCGGATGGGAAACCTTCGAAAGAGGATCTTTCCAGGATATTCCTCCGGCGGGCCTCGCCCTTTTCACGCTTTCCCATAGAGGAGAGCGGGCAGGAAGAAATCGTCTGGACCACTTTCGGAGAGCAGGTCCCTTCGGAGCAGATCGACATGGACTGGAACTCGAAGGTCTACCGGAAGCTCTTTGCCGATTTCATGGCGACTTTCAGCCGCAGTGGCGTGAAGATGGTCAGGCTCGATGCGGTCGGCTACGTGGTGAAGAAGATCGGGACGAGCTGTTTTTTCGTGGAGCCGGAGATCTACCGGTTCCTCGACTGGATCCGCGGCCTGGCCGATTCCTTCGGGATTGAGCTTCTTCCGGAACTGCATGCTCCCCCGGCGAGCCAGTTCAGTCTCGCCGCGCACGGATACTGGATCTACGACTTTATCCTGCCGTACGCCATTCTGGAAGCGCTGCTCCTGCAGAAAAGCGGGAAGCTGAAGGCATACCTGGCAACCCGTCCACACCGGCAGTTCACAATGCTCGACTGCCATGATGGAATCCCCGTCAAGCCGGATTTGAATGGCCTGTACGAGAGCGAGGACGCCCGGGAAGTCGTGCGGACCTGTGTCGGCCGGGGCGCCGGCCTGAGCCGCGTCATCTCGACGGAGCACAAGGACCCGGACGGCTTCGACGTTCACCAGATCCTGTGCTCCTACTACTCCATGCTGAGCTCGAACGATGACGCCTACCTCTCTGCCCGCGCCATACAGTTCTTCGCGCCGGGGATACCCCAGGTCTACTACGCGGGGCTGCTCGCTGGGGAAAACGACGGCGAGGCGGTACAGAGGACCGGGGAGGGCCGGGAAATCAACCGGCACAACTACGGGCTGGAAGAAATCGCCGCGCGGGTCCGCACGGAGGTGGTCCAGAGACTGGTGAGGCTCATCAGGTTCAGAAACGAATATCCGGCCTTCGGCGGTGAGTTCCGGGTGCTGGAGAGCGACGACGGCACGCTCCGCCTCCGCTGGCAGAAATCTGAAAGGGCCTGCACGTTGACCGTGAACCTGAGAACCGGTCGTTCTGAAGTCGAGTGCTCCGACGATGCCGGCGCGGCGGCGCGATGGAGAACGTAGCGCGCGAAGCGCGAATTGACTTTTCGTACCCCGCCGTGTATCTACTGTGTCACCATGCCGGACGAGTGCATCCACATCGAGGGCCTTCGCGTCGAACGCGAAAGAGTGCAGATCCTCCGGGGACTTTCGCTGTCGGTGGCCTGCGGGGAGAGGCTGATCGTCGCCGGGCCCAATGGCGCCGGCAAGACCACGCTCCTGAAAGCGATCCTCGGGTTGATCCGGGCCAGCGCCGGCCGCGTCCGCGTGCTCGGCAGCGATGTGGGTTCGCGCGAGTGGGCACGCGGCCGCCACCGGGTCGGGTACGTGAACCAGGAATCGGTGCACGTGGATTTTCCGGTCTCGGGCCGTGAAGTGGTGGAAATCGGAACCTGCAGCCTGCCCCTGGAACGGTCCGAGAAGCGCCGGCGGATCGAGCAGGCGATGGCGGCCGTCGGCTGCACGCACCTCCAGGGCCGGATGTACGCGCGGCTCTCCGGCGGAGAGAAGCAGAAGCTCTCCCTGGCGCGCTGCCTCTGCCAGGACCCCCAGGTCCTCCTTCTGGACGAGCCGACCTCCTCCCTGGATCCGCGCTCGCGCGAGGAGCTGATGGCACTGCTGAAGGCGCTCAACGAGCGGCGCCGGCTCACCATGGTGATGGTGTCCCACGACGCCCAGGTGCTCTCGGAACCGGAGTGGAGGATCGAGCACATGGAGGCGGGCGCCTTCGCCTGAGATCGGGTTGGACATTCTTAAGGCATTCTCGTATCCCCCCATCCTCCGCGGATTCACTGCACTCGTGATGGCAGGATGCTTCTTCCCGCTGGCCGGTGTGTTCGTCCTCCGCCTCAACCTCGTGACTCTTCGCTTCACCCTCATGCACGCGGCGCTCCTGGGTGCGGCGGTCGGCCTCGCGCTCCACATCGACCCGCTCCTGGCGGGCCTTCTCTTTGACCTCGTTGCGATCGTCGCGATCGCGCGGGTGGCGCGGGAGTCCGGCCTGGCGCTCGGGTACGTGTCCACCTTTTTCATGGTGCTCACGATCGGCCTCGCCTTCGCCGTGATCTACAAGGCAGGGGTCCCGGCCAAGGACGCCTTCGGGATCCTCTGGGGCAGCATCTATTCCCTGTCACGGATCGATCTTGCCCTCATCGCCCTGTACGCCGTGGCCATTGTGCTCTTCGTCACGCTCCTGTATCCCCAGGTGAGCGCGGTGCTCTTCAACCGGGAGATCGCGTACGCCTCGGGGGTCCGCGAAGCGGCCCTCACGACCGTCATCCTGCTGTTCGTCGGCGTGAGCGTGGCGCTGCTGATGCAGCTCATCGGCGCGCTGCTCCTGGATTCGATCCTGCTGCTGCCGGCGATCATCGCCTCGTTCACCGCGCGCAGCACGCGGGGCTTCTTCCTGCACGCCTGCATCATCGGTGCCGCCTGCAGCATTGCCGGGTTCTTCGCTTCCTTCGCCCTGGACGTGCCGGCGAGCTCCGCGGTCACCGTCATTGCCGCCTGTCTCCTGGGCGCGGGATTGATCTACAGACGCCTTTCGAGGAGGAAATCATGATCGACAGACACCGCGGTGTTCTCCTGGCCGCCCTGGTTCTCATCGCAGCCGCGCTGCCCGCCGGGGCCCAGCAGGCGTCCCTTCGGATCGTGGCGACCAATTCATGGACCGCCGCCCTCGCCGCCGCGGCGGGAGCGTCGGACATCGTCACGCTCGCCCCGTCGGACCTGCGCCACCCGGCGGAATACGAGTTGAAGCCGTCAGACGTCGCTTTGCTGCAGGGCGCCGGGCTCATCGTCTCCACGGGCTTCGAGGTCATGGCGAAGAAGCTTGCCGAAGCGGCCGGCAGCCAGAATATCCGCGTCCTGCAGATCGACGCCGACTACTCCCTTGCCACGATGCGGACGTCGCTACTCGCGATTGCCGACGTCCTGGGAACCCCGGCGAAAGCACGGGCGAGCATCGCGTCCCTGGAAAGCTTCATGGCCTCCTGGAAGGCGGAGCTCCAGGCTGCGGGCCTCGACGGCGCCCCGGTCGTCGTGCATCTGTTCCAGCAGCCCCTGATGGTGGAGCTGGGTTTCGACGTCAAAGGGGTGTTCGGCCCGGGGCCGCTGGAGGCGTCCCAGATTGCGAAGCTGACACCGGTGAACGCGCGGCTCATCGTGGACAACTGGCACAACGAGGCCGCCGGGCCTCTTCGAGAAACGATGAAAAATGCCCGGTACGTCTCGCTGATCAACTTCCCCGGTCCCGATGGGACGAGGAGCCTGTTCGACGTGCTCTCGGACAACCGTGCCCGGCTGAGGGCGGCCGCCGGGTACTGAATCGGTCCACCGACGGGCCTCTGCCCGCTGCCGCGGGTGCTTTCTTCAGTCCCTCTTCCAGGGCATCCGCAGGCATTCGTCGGTGCGGTAGAGGCGGAAGTCCGCCTCGCCGTTCACAAGAAACGTTTTCACCGTGCTGTTCGCGAGGTAGGCGCGCGCGCGTGCCAGCGTCTTTCCGGTCCGAGAGACGTCGTCGACCAGGAGGACCTTCTTTCCCGCGAAGGGAGGAGGACCCTCGTCCAGCAGCCGCGCATCCGCGAATCGCGGCTTGTTTTCGTGATCCCGGTAGTTTATCCGCACGACGGACATCGGTATTCCCCACTCCTGCTGCAGGAGCGCCGCGGGAATGATCCCCCCCTGCGCGATGGCGACGATCGCCTCGAAACGCTCACCTGCCATGTCGGCCAGGACCCTGTCGAGCTCGGCATAGAACTCCGTCCACTCGATCGTTTGCGTGTACACCATGACTGCATCCAATGTATGGCCGCGGGGTCAGCTGATCAACGCTGGATTCGCGCCCCGTTCACGGCTACACTGGGCAGGGGAAGCACCATGACAGACGCGGGCAGGGCGAGCGTGCTCCTGGTCATCGACGTGCAGAACGATTTCTGCCCGGGAGGAAGCCTCGCGGTGGAGACAGGCGACGAGGTCGTGCCGGTCATCAACCTCATCATGCCGGCGTTTTCACGGGTCGTTGCCACGCAGGACTGGCATCCGCCGGACCACGTGTCCTTCGCGAGCAGCCACCCCGGCCGCAAGCCGCTGGACGTCGTTGACGCGGACGGAATCGCGCAGGTCCTCTGGCCCGATCACTGCGTCCAGGGCTCGCGCGGCGCGGAGCTCCATCCACGGCTCGCGCAGGCCCGGATCGGACTTCTTCTCCGCAAGGGGATGCGCCGGGGGCTCGATTCCTATTCCGCGTTCTTCGAGAACGACCACCGCACGGACACAGGGCTGCGCCACTACCTGAAGGGCATGAAGCTCGGGGAGCTGTTTATCTGCGGTCTGGCCACCGACTACTGCGTTCTCGCCTCGGCCCGGGACGCCCGCAGGCTCGGGTTGCGCGTGACCCTGGTCCGCGATGCCTGCCGCGGCGTCGACTTTCCCCGCGGCAGTATCGAGAAGGCGATTGCGGAAATGCAGAAAGCGGGCGTTCAGATCCGGGAGTCATCGCAGCTGTGACGCCGGCTTGACACGCCGGCTTGACGCCAGGCGCCGCACGGTGTAACCTCTTCGTGATCATGAGAAACAAGGGCCTCGGACAGACACGGATCGCGCTCATCCTGGTAGTCGTCGTACTTCCCGGAGGCACGTCCGTGTGTGCACCGTAGGCTTCTCAACCTGGTTGAGACGAGCCCCTCCCGGTGGACACCGCCGAGAGGGGCTCTTTTTTTTCGCGAAGGAGGAGTCATGCAGTATACCGGCGCCTCTCTGCTGATGGAGCTCCTGAAGAGACAGGGCATCGGAATTGTCGCGGGAATACCGGGGGGCGCAAACCTGCCGGTGTACGACGCGCTGGGCCAGTGCGATCTGCGCCACATTCTCGTCCGCCACGAGCAGGCCGGCGGGTTCCTCGCCCAGGGCATTGCCCGGTCGACGGGCACGGCGGCCGCGTGCTTCGCCACGTCTGGTCCCGGCGCGGTCAACCTGCTGACCGCAGTTGCCGACGCGAAGCTCGATTCGGTGCCGATCGTCGCCGTCACGGGCCAGGTCGCCTCCCGGTTGATCGGCACGGACGCCTTCCAGGAGGTGGACACCTACGGGATGAGCATCCCGGTGACCAAGCACAATTTCCTCGTCCGCTCCGTCACCGAGCTCCTGGAGGTGGTCCCGGAGGCGTTCCGGTTCGCGTTGTCGGGCCGGCAGGGCCCTGTTCTCATCGACCTTCCCAAGGACGTCCAGCAGGCGTCGATCGACCTGGATCGCCTTCCCCCGCCCGGTGTCGCGGATACTCCGCCTGAGCCGGACGGGGCGGTGCTCGCCGCCATGGCGCGGCTCATCGCGTCCGCCGAGCGTCCTCTCCTGTATGTCGGGGGAGGCGTCGTTGCGGCCGGAGCCGAAGAGGAAGCGCGCGCGCTTTCCGCCGCGTGCGGGATTCCGGTCGTCTGCACGCTCATGGGCCTTGGCATCATGGACCCGGGTGACCCGCTGTACCTGGGCATGCTCGGGATGCACGGAAGCAGGGCGACGAACCTTGCCGTGGATCGCGCGGACCTCCTGATCGCGCTGGGGGTGAGATTCGATGACCGCGCCACCGGTTCGGTGGAAGGGTTCGCTCCGCGGGCCCGGGTCATCCACATGGACATCGACGAGGCCGAGATCGGGAAGATCCGGCGGCCCGACATCTCCGCCGGATGCGACGTGAAACGGGCCCTGCGAAGGTTGAACAGGATGGTCGCGCGGGCGCCCCGGGACGCCTGGAGAGCGGAAATCCTCACCCTGCGCACCGACTACCCCCTGGCGATCCCCGACGATCCTTCGCATCCTTCCCGCCTGGTGGCGGCCCTTGCAAAGGCGGCGCCGGACAACGCGATCGTGACCGTCGATGTCGGCCAGCACCAGATGTGGGCCGCGCAGACCTGGCCGGTCCGGCGCACCCGCAGCTTCCTCACGTCGGGCGGGCTGGGAACCATGGGATTCGCGCTCCCCGCCGCCATGGGCGCGGCCCTCGCGCACCCGGACACGACCGTGCTCGTGCTCACCGGTGACGGCTCGCTTCTCATCAACATCCAGGAGCTGGCGACGATCGCCGAGAACAGTCTCGACATCAAGGTCTGCGTCTTCAACAACGGCCACCTCGGGCTCGTGCGGCAGCAGCAGGAGCTGTTCTACGGCGGGCGCTACGTCGCGTCCCGCTTCGATGCGCGGCCCGACTTCGCCGCCATCGCCCGGGGCTTCGGCATTCCGGGATGCACGATCCGCATTCCTCACGATGGGGAGGCGCTCGCCCGCGCCCTGGCGGTCGAGGGGCCCGTGCTGCTGGACATCGAGCTGACGGAAACGGAAAACGTCTATCCCATGGTGCCGCCCGGCAAGAGCAATATCGAGGCCGTCGTGTCGGCGCCCGAGGCACCGGGCCGAAGGGGGATCCCATGAACAGCCTGCCCAATACCATCGTGAAGCTCACGGTCACCAATCACCCGGGGGCGATGTCCCACATCACCGGCCTGTTCTCCCGCCGCGGTTTCAACCTGGAAGCGATTCTCTGCGCACCCGTGGACGACGGCGCCCAGAGCGCCATGTACCTGCTGGTGCGAAACGACGACAGGCTCGAACAAATCGTGAAGCAGCTGCGGAAGCTCTACGACGTGCGGTCGGTCTCCGTGGAGGATGACCTGGACCACACCGTGTTCAACCGCGTCGAACGCCTGCTGCAGGAAGAGCAGAGGACAGGGCCGTCACCGGCTCAATAAACGGCGCGAGGATCCCGCGCCTCCAGCGGGTCGATGTGGATGAATGCCCGTGACACTTCATCCAGGTCCTCGATTGCGTGCTGCACTTTCTCGCCGATCTCGTGCGCGTCCTGGATCGTCAGGCGACGATCCACGTCGATGTGCAGCTCTATTTCTACCGAGGTGCCGACGTAGTGCGCGAACACGTCGTTCAGCCCGAGGACTCCTTCAGTCGCATTCGCGATGGACTTGATCCTCTGCACGAGCTCCGCCGGAGGCGCGGCGCCCATGAGGTACTTCATGTTGTCGCGGCCGATGCGGAACCCCGCCCATATGATCCAGCCGCCCACTGCCATTGCCGCCAGGGGATCGAAAATCGGAAACCCGAGGTTCGAGGCACCGACGCCGATGATGACCGCCGCGGAAATCAGAACGTCGTTTCGATGATCGATGGCCGATGCCATCAGCGCCGTGCTCCCGGTCCTCAGGGCCGTTGTCCGCGCGACTATATGCATGGCCAGCTTGATCACGAGGACGGCAGCGAGGAGGATCAGGGGGAGGATGCCCGGTTCGATCCGCTGGCCGCCGAAGAGGCGTCCGACGGACTGCGTGATGATCTCGAAACCGACAATGCCGGTGAATATCGCCACCACGAGGCCCGCAAGGGGCTGCGCGCGCGCATGGCCGAAGGGGTGGTTCGCGTCCGGTCCCCGGTGGGAGCTGCGCACGCTGATGAGGACAATCGTGGAGGCGACGATATCGGTGAGGGAGTTGAACGAGTCGGAGATGATGGCGATGGAGTTGAAGGAGAATCCGACGAGGATCTTGGCGGTGAAAAGCATGGCGTTGCCGGCGATGCCCATCCAGGTTGCCGCCTGCTCTGCCGCTCCGCTCGAACGTTGCTTCACTGCGCTGAACCATACCAGCCGGAGACCAGGAAAACAAAGGGGAAGGTCTTGCCGCCGCGCGGGGGATTGACCATAGTCAGCGGGTCCGATGGCGTACGATGACGGCATCACGCGGCTGGCAGGGCTCATGAGGGGAGCCCAAGTCCTCGTGCTCAGCGGTGCGGGGCTCAGCACCGAGTCCGGCATTCCCGACTACCGGGGTCCGCTCTCGATCCAGCGCCGCACGCGCCCCATCTACTACCGGGAGTTTGTCGACAATCCTGCCACGCGCGCCCGCTATTGGGCGCGAAGCGCGGTCGGCTGGCCGCACGTGGTTTCCGCGCAGCCGAACGCCGGGCACGAAGCCCTGGCCCGAATGGAACGGGCGAATGTCGTCATCGGGGTGATCACGCAGAACGTCGACAGTCTGCACCAGAAAGCGGGCAGCCGCGCCGTGCTGGAACTTCACGGCTCTCTCGCCGACGTGGTATGTCTCCAGTGCGGCGCCGGCGAGGACAGGGCGGCCCTGCAGGAAAGGATTCTTTCCCTGAACCCCCACTGGGCGAGCGGCCCGTTTCGAACGGCGCTGACGGAACCCGACGGTGATGCCCGCGTCGAGCCGCCTTCGGACGGCTCATTCAGGGTCCCGGAATGCCTGCATTGCGGCGGAATCCTCAAGCCACGGGTGACCTTTTTCGGCGAGAACGTGCCGCCGGACCGGGTGGGGAAGGCATTCGCCTTGCTGGCACGCGCGGAGGTGCTGCTGGTCCTCGGCTCCTCCCTTGCCGTCTATTCGGGGTATCGATTCGTCGAGCGGGCGGCGCGGGAATCCAAGCCTGTTGCAATCATCAACCTCGGACCGTGCCGTGGGGACCCGCTTGCCACAATCCGCATCGAGGCGATTCTCGGCGAGGCACTCCCTCTGCTCGCCGCGGCGCTTCTTGACAACTGAGGGTACCGCCGAACAACCCCCCGCCGGTTGCCCCCACGATTCCCCGCGCATATACTGTCAGCCGGGAGGACGAGCCTGGATTTCAGAACGCGGCTTCTGCGGACGCTTCGTGCAATAGGCTCGATTCTTCACGAGAAGGGTGTGCTCGTTGCGGGCTCCGAGGTTCCGAACCTGCTCGAACCAGGCGCAGGTGCTACTCTCATCGTCTCCCAGGATGTGGACGTCGCCCTGCCCATTGAGCAACATGCGGCGGTCAAGGCGCTGTCGCGCGAGGTGAGGGGACTGAGTCTCTGCCGGGCTGGTGAGCGTGAGTCACACTCTTATGTGCCTTCAAAGTGCCTATCCGATTACTCTAAATGAGTTACGGTAACTGTCAAGGAAATCATGGGAGAAGGTCAAGTTTGTCTTTTGCTCAAAATAGGGGTTTTTCCTATTTCCGATCACTCGCTTTCGCAATAGAATCGGTGAGTTCAAACCCTCTTCAGGAGAACGAAGATGAACTACGTGAGAATCTGCCTGCCCTGTCTTATCGTTCTTTTCCTTATTGGGTGCACAACACCGTTGGCTTACAAGCCCGACGAGGCAAGCCCGCAATCCTCGACGATAGTAGTGAAAGAGCTTGAGTCGCACTATGTTCATGATGATCAGATTGAGTTTTCTGCAGGTCTAAAACAGTATGACAACACAAATTTCGGGCTGTACTTGTTTCTCAAGAACAATAGCCAAGATTCGATACGATTTGATCCAGCTGCTGTGCAGTGCAAAGGATATTTAAAGGATAGCACTGAACAGGCGGTGGAAGTAAGGGATCCCGACAAGTACATGGCTCAAGCACGCGCAAATGACATCGGACTCGCGCTTATCCTTGGTGTCTCCCAAAGACAGCACCTAAACGAAACAGATAAAGCTATGCTGAGAAAGCAGGACATACTGCCAGGGCAGCAGATTGAAGGCTTGGTTCTGGTCAGCCGCGTGTTCCGCTCCTCAACCTCATTTGCTACGGTTGTGAGTGGAGAGACTCCGCCGACGACTTGGCAGCAAGAGGTGGTTTTTGAGAGCTACAAAATTGAGTTCGACATGTCGGGTAGACACTACATCGTTTCCTTTAAACAGGCAAAACCCGAAGGATAGGAACCTGAGAAAAATAGCCGCCCTACGTTTGCCTGCGCAAACGAGCGGCCAACATTGAAAGCGGACTGTGCGCTGTGTTTAGGCAAAGGCTCGATAATCCCGGGCGAGGCTCGTCTCAATCGCCGATCAGGAAAGAGAGCGAGAGGTGACTGAACGTCTCCATGAACCCCCCTGTGTCAGGGTAGTTGTCGCGTCTAAGTAGGCCCCAGGGGGTACCCCCTGGGGAAAAATTGGGGGCAGAAAGCGACGTGGCATATGCAGT